>CAZGUU010000048.1:0-22913 GCA_964529315.1 uncultured Enterobacteriaceae bacterium | reverse complement strand
GTCGCCATGTGCGCAGGCTTACACACGCCCGCGCACAGGTTCAAGGAATCGCCCCTTGTGCCGTCACGCGGGCCGCGCGGGCTCAGGCCGGGCGGGCCGAGGCGCGCAGGTAGACCAGCGTTCCGAAGGGCGTCGCCATCCGGTCGACCTCGGTGACGTCGACAAAGCCCGCGCTGGCGATCATGCCGGGCAGCCGGCCGCTCAGGTTGTCGTCGATTCGCTCGGCGCCGTCGAGCGTGCGCACCAGGTGCGAGGCGAGCCACATGAGCGGGCCCGCGGGCGGGCCGAAGTCGGCGACGTGCAGCTCGCCGCCCTGGCGCAGCAAGCCGCGCAGGCTCTCGAGGGCGCGCTGCTTCTCCGCCGCGGTCAGGTGGTGGAGCACCAGGCTCGTGACGATGCGGTCGCAGGACCCCGCCGCCAGGCCGACCTCGTCGACCGGGCCGTGACGGAAGTCGATCTCGACACCGGCCTGCGCGGCCTTGCGCCGCGCCCGCTCGAGGATTCGCGCGTCGACGTCGACGCCGACGACGCGCGCCTCGGGGCAGAGCTGCTTGGTGAGCACGGCGAGCGTGCCGGTGCCGCAGCCGAAGTCGAGCACGCGCATGCCCGGCGCGATGCGGGCTTTCTCGAGCAGGCGTCGCTTGGCGCGCACCTCGCCGAGCAGCCGGAGCAGCGGGTCGTAGAGCGGCGTCAGCCAGTCGAACCCGAGCGCGGGGACGAAGGAATGCGAGCGCTGCGTCATCGCTCCTCCTCGACGGATTCTCGAGCGGCGCTGCCGCCGGCCGCCGCTCGATCAGCTCCGTGCGTGCGGTGCTCCGCCCTCGAGCAGCCGGATGATCTGCGGGTTGGCCGATTCGATCTGCCAGCCCGGGGTGTTGGAGTTCGACGTCCATACCCCGCCCTGGTCGTCGAAGTCGATCTCGCGGGTGAAGGTCACGCGGGTGGGCAGTGGAAAGACGGTGAACTGCTCCGAGCGCGGGTCGAAGCGGATCAGCGTGTCGGAGCCCGTGCCACAGATCCACACCGTGTCGGTTTTGCGATCGACGTTGAGCGCGTACGGCGTCTCGGTGCCCGGCGGGCTGGTGGGCAGCGGCCAGGTGTCGAACTTGCGCGTCGCCGGGTCGAAGCGCGCCAGCAGGCCGCCGCTGAACGACGGGATCCACAGCTTGCCCTGCGAGTCGAAGCGCAGCCGGCGCGGCGCCGGGAACGGCGTGTCGATCACCTCGTAGCTGCCCGTCTCGGGGTCGACGCGGCCGATGCGGCGGGCGTTGAGCTGGCTGAACCACACGCCGCCGTCGGGTGCGATGTCGACCCCGTAGGGGACGGCGACCGGCGCGCCGTCGGGCGCGGTCTCGGGCGTGGGTAGCCAGCCGCCGAGCCGGATCGCCAGGGGCGCGACCAGGGCGGCGATGCTCTGTGCCCAGGTGCGGCTGGGCAGGCGGATCGTGCGCTGCTCGCCGGTGGATGGATCGATCATCGCGACGTGGTTGCTGACCGCGAGCGAGTACCAGGCCCGGCCCTTCTGATCGAAGCGCAGCGTGTGCGGGTAGATGCCGGTCTGCTGGTCGATCAGCGTCCAGCTCTCGGCTGTGGCGTCGAGGACGGCGATCTTGTTGCCCAGGCAGAGGGTCACCCAGAGCTTGCCGTCGGGCGCCACCTGCAGGCTGTGCGGCCCCACATGGGCGTCGGCGTTGGGCGGCAGGACGTTGGACGTGGCGTCGAAGATGCCGCCCAGCGGCAGGCCGCCGTCGGGGATCTTGAAGCTCTTGCGCTCGCCGGTGCGCGGGTCGAGGCGGTGGACGTAGTCCTTCGTCGTGTCGACCGAGTAGACGTGGCCCGAGGGGTGGACGACGATGTCGTGCTGCACGGAGGCCCGATCGCCGACCTCCCACTCGTCGATCACCGCCGGCATGCCGGCGGGTGAGGCCAGGGGATGGCTCCTGAGCTGCTCCTCGAGACGGCCCAGGGCGGCGGGGTGCTCGTAGGCGGCGTTCAGCACGCCGGGCAGGGCCGCGCGGGTCTCGGACGACAGCACGCCGCCCATGCGTGCCATCAAGCTGAAGATCTTCTCCCACTGCTCGGGGGTCCGGTCGACCCGCGTCGCCCAGCTCCCCTGCTGGTGGCAGTAGGTGCACTGGCGCGTGAACTCCTCGCGCATCTGGGCATCGGGGAAGCTCGTCAGGGCGAGCGCGAGCCAGCGGTTCGCGGGCAGCGCCGACATGCGCTCGTAGCCGTCGGTCTCCACGGCCAGGCGGAAGTCGATCGCCTGTCCCGTGGCCGCGACCGCCCGCTCGATGCCGTCCTCGAAGCCGAACTGGCGAGCGCGCAGGTCGTAGACGCCGCCGGGTAGCTCGGGCAGGGCGTAGCGACCCTGCGCGTCGGCGTAGACCGAGGTCGTGCGCGCCAGCTCGCGGTGGCGCGCGGAGACCATGGCGCCGGCGAGCGGCTTGCCCTCGGGGTCCGAGACCCGGCCGTGGAAGCCCGGCGCCGTCGAGGCGGCGGCGCTCGATCCGACCAGGCCGACGATGCAGAGCAGCGCTCCGGCTGCGAAGAGGTGTCTTGCTGCCGTTCTCTTCAAGGTCGTCTCCCCACGGGGCGATTCGCGGTGCCGTTGGCCTCACCGTCCTTGGGCGCGCCCGTCTCTGCGCCACTTCGCTCGCTGGGGCTCGCGCCCGCGCCCGATCCTAAGTCGATCTCCAGGACCACCGCGTCGAAGCGCTCGAAGCCGAGCCGGCCGACCTTCTCCTCGCGCCGGCCGTCGTGGTCGGCGACGACGCGAAAGCCGACCTCGTTCGGGGCGTTGTGGTCGCAGCGGTGGCCGAAGTCGATGCCCACGCGATAGCGCCCCGCTGCGGCGATCGGCCAGGCCACGACCTCGCGGGCGGCATCGCCCGCGGTGCGCGGGCTCTTGCAGGTCACGTCCTCGACCAGCCGGCCGCCGCTGCGCGAGGGGGTGTTGGCGAAGTAGACGGTCTCCTGCCCAGGGTCGGTGACGTAGAGGTCGAGATCGACGGGCGCCGCCCACAGAAGGGTCACCCGCAGCGCGTCGGTGGTCGTGGTGTCGGTGCGCGGCTCCGCCGGGGAGTCGGCTGCGGCCGCGGGACCGGCCGTGGAGAGCACGGCGCCGAGCACCGAGCAGGCGAGCGCGAAGCGTAGCATGGGTGGACTTTCTCTAGGCGAGCCTCCCGCGGTGCGCAAAGCGGGGCGGCCCCTGGCAAGGCTCGCGGCGAAAACGTATCACGCTCTGAGCCGTAAGGCTCCGCGTGCATCGGGGACGTGCCCGCGATCCGGTGCCCGCGGATCTCATCTCGGACTCCACACGCTGCGAGCGGGGAGAGACACACCATGGCGAAGGAAGTGGCCGTCCTCGGCGTCGGAATGCACCCCTGGGGCAAGTGGGGCAAGAGCTTCGTCGAGTACGGCGTGAAGGCGGCCCATGCGGCGCTCGAGGATGCCGGCCTCGAGTGGCAGGACGTCCAGTTCGTCGCCGGCGGCGACACCATCCGCAACGGCTACCCGGGCTTCGTCTCGGGGGCCACCTTCGCCCAGGCGCTGGGCTGGACGGGCGCCGCGGTGAGCAGCTCCTACGGCGCGTGCGCGAGCGGCGCCCAGGCGATCGACTCGGCGCGGGCCCACATCCTGGCCGGGCTGTGCGACGTGGCGCTGGTGGTGGGCGCGGACACCACCCCCAAGGGCTTCTTCGCGCCGGTCGGCGGCGAGCGCAAGGAAGACCCGGACTGGCTGCGCTTCCGCCTGCTCGGGGCGACCAACCCGATCTACTTCGGGCTCTACGCGCGCCGCCGCATGGAGGTCTGGGGGGCCACGCCACGCGACTTCGCTCGCGTCAAGGTCAAGAACTCGCGCCACGGCCTGGCCAACCCGAACGCGCGCTACCGCAAGGCGGTCACCGAGGAGGAGGTCGCCGCCTCGGCGGTGGTCTCCGACCCGCTGCGCCTGCTCGAGATCTGCGCGACCAGCGACGGCGGCGCGGCGATCGTGCTGGCCAGCATGGAGTACGCCCGCCGGCGCACCACCGACCCGGTCAAGATCGCGGCGGTCTCGACGGTCACGCCACGCTACCCCAACGCGGTCATCGAGATGCCCAACTTCGCCACCGACTCGGCGCACGCCGTGCCGCTGCCCCAGGTGTCGTTCAAGGACTCGATCGCCCGGGCGGCCTACGAGCAGGCGGGGCTCGGCCCCGAGGACATGCACGTAGCCGAGGTCTACGACCTCTCCACGGCGCTCGAGCTCGACTGGTACGAGAACATCGGCCTGTGCCGGCCGGGCGAGGCCGAGCGGCTGCTCAACGACGGCGCGACCACGATCGGCGGCCGCGTCCCGGTGAACCCGAGCGGCGGGCTCGCCTGCTTCGGCGAGGCGATCCCGGCGCAGGCGATCGCCCAGGTGTGCGAGCTCACCTGGCAGCTCCGCGGCCAGGCCACGGGCCGGCAGGTCGAGGGCGCGCGGGCCGGCGTCACCGTCAACCAGGGGCTGTTCGGGCACGGCTCGTCGGTCGTCGTCACCCGGTAGCGTCGCCAGAGGGTCGTCGCCGGCCAGGAGGAGAGAGAGCGTGGCAGAGGCATACATCGTCGATGCGGTTCGTACGCCGGTCGGGAAGAAGAAGGGCAGCTTGGCCGGCGTGCACCCGGCCGACCTCGGCGCCCATGTGCTCGAGGCGATCGTCGCGCGCAGCGGCATGGACCCGCTGATCGTCGAGGACGTGGTTTTCGGCTGCGTCGACACGATCGGCCCGCAAGCGGGCGACATCGCGCGCACCTGCTGGCTCGCGGCCGGCCTGCCCGACGAGGTCCCCGGGACGACGGTCGACCGGCAGTGCGGCTCGTCGCAGCAGGCGGTGCACTTCGCCGCCCAGGCGGTGATGAGCGGCACGAGCGACGTGGTGATCGCCGGCGGCGTGCAGAACATGAACCAGATCCCGATCTCCTCGGCGATGACCTGCGCCGAGCCGCTGGGCTTCACCGACCCGTTCTCCAGCTCCAAGGGATGGGTGGCGCGCTACGGCACGCAGGAGGTCTCCCAGTTCCGCTCGGCCGAGATGATCGCGGCGAAGTGGGATCTCTCGCGCCGCGACATGGAGGTGTTCGCGCTGGAGAGCAACGAGCGGGCCCTGCGCGCCGTCCGCGACGGGCGATTCGCCCGCGAGATCGTCCCGTTCGGCGACTTCGCCGTCGACGAGACGCCCCGCCAGACGAGCCTGGAGAAGATGGCCGCGCTGCCGACGCTGGTCGAGGGCGGCCGGCTGACCGCTGCGGTGTCGAGCCAGATCAGCGACGGCGCGGCCGCCCTGCTGATCGCCTCGGAGCGCGCCGTGGCGCGCTACGGCTGGAGGCCTCGGGCGCGCATCCATCACATCAGCGTGCGCGGCGCGGATCCGATCTGGATGCTCACCGCGCCGATCCCGGCGACCGCCCATGCCTTGGCCAAGGCCGGCATGAAGCTCGCCGACATCGACCTGGTCGAGATCAACGAGGCCTTCGCGCCCGTGGTCCTGGCCTGGCAGAAGGAGACCGGCGCGGATCTGGCGCGGGTCAACGTGAACGGGGGCGCGATCGCGCTCGGCCACCCGCTCGGCGCCACCGGCGCGCGGCTCATGACCACGCTGCTCCACGAGCTCGAGCGCACCGGCGGACGCTGGGGGCTGCAGACGATGTGCGAGGGTGGCGGGCAGGCCAACGTCACGATCATCGAGAGGCTGGGCTGAAATGGGCGGGATCTGCGAAGGGCGAGTGGTCATCGTGACGGGGGCGGGCCGCGGCCTGGGCCGGGCGCACGCGCTCGAGCTCGCGCGCCAAGGGGCGAGCGTCGTGGTCAACGACTTGGGCGCGACGCTCGACGGCCGCGGGACGTCCACCGGTCCGGCGGCCGAGGTCGCCGAGGAGATCCGCGCGCTGGGCGGACGCGCGGTGGTCAACGGAGACGACGTGGCCGACTGGCAGGGCGCGGCGCGCATCGTGCAGGCCGCGATCGACTCCTTCGGCCGGCTCGACGCCCTGGTGAACAACGCGGGCTTCGTGCGCGACCGGATGTTCGCCAACGCCACCGAGGAGGAGTGGGACGCGGTGGTGCGCGTCCACCTGAAGGGCCACTTCTGCACCGCGCGCCACGCCTGCGTGCACTGGCGCGAGCGGGCCAAGGCGGGCGAGAAGGTCGAGGCGCGCATCGTCAACACCAGCTCGGGTGCGGGCCTGCAGGGCAGCGTCGGGCAGGCGGCCTACTCGGCGGCCAAGGCGGCAATCGCAGCGCTCACCCTCGTGCAGGCAGCCGAGCTCGGGCGTTACGGCATCACCGCCAACGCGATCGCCCCCTCGGCGCGCACGCGCATGACCGAGGATGTCTTCAAGGACATGATGGCGCGCCCCGAGAGCGGCTTCGATGCGATGGCGCCGGAGAACGTCTCGCCGCTGGTCGCCTGGCTGGCCAGCGTCGAGTCGCGCGGGGTGAGCGGGCGGGTCTTCGAGGTCGCCGGCGGCAAGCTGAGCGTCGCCGACGGTTGGCACCAGGGGCCCGAGGTGGACAAGGGCGCGCGCTGGGAGCCCGCCGAGATCGGCGGCGCGGTGCGCGAGCTGCTGGCGAGGGCCGTCGCGCCACAGAAGGTCTACGGGGCCTGATCGCGCCGTGGACCTGGGCTTCGATGCAGAGCAGGAGGAGCTGCGCCGCTCGGCGCGCAGCTTCCTGCGCGAGCAGTCGTCCTCCGAGCAGGTGCGCCGCGCGATGGCCAGCGAGCCGGGCTACGACCCCGCGCTCTGGCGGCGCATCGGCGCCGAGCTCGGCTGGACGGCCCTGACCGTGCCCGAGGAGTACGGCGGGCTCGGGCTCTCGTACGTCGAGCTCGTGGCGCTGCTCGAGGAGATGGGCAGCGCGCTGCTCTGCGCGCCATTTTTCTCCAGCATCTGCCTGGCGGCGAGCGCGATCCTGCTCGGCGGCAACGAGGCACAGAAGCGCGAGCACCTGCCGGGCATCGCCGCCGGCGAGACCGTCGCCACGCTCGCCTCGACCGAGTCCAGCGGTCGCTGGGACGCAGACGGGATCACCGCGATCGCCCGGCGAGACGGCGGCGGCTTCGTGCTCGACGGCACGAAGAGCTTCGTGCTCGACGGCGCCGCCGCCGATCTGCTGGTGGTCGCCGCGCGCCGCGCGGGGTCCTCGGGCGAGGAGGGGGTGAGCTTGCTCCTCGTCCCGGCGGATGCGGCGGGCGTGGAGCGCCGCCCGCTGCCGACCATGGACCAGACGCGCCGCCAGGCCGAGGTCGCGCTGCGCGCGGTGCGCGTGCCGGGGAATGCCATGCTCGGCGGGGAGGGGGCGGGCTGGGCGACGCTCTCGCGCACCCTCGACCTGGCAGCGATCGCGCTCGCCGCCGAGCAGGTCGGCGGCGCGCAGCGCTGCCTCGACATGGCGGTCGAGTACGCCAAGACGCGCGTCCAGTTCGGCCGGCCGATCGGCTCGTTCCAGGCCATCAAGCACAAGTGCGCCGACATGCTGGTGCTCGTCGAGTCGGCGCGCTCGGCGGTCTACTACGCGGGCGCCGCCGCCGCGGGGGGCGATCCGGAGCTGCCGCTGCTCGCCTGCACGGCCAAGGCCTACTGCTCGGAGGCCTACTTCCGCTGCGCAGCCGACTGCATCCAGGTGCACGGCGGCGTGGGCTTCACCTGGGAGCACGACGCGCACCTGCACTTCAAGCGCGCCCGGTCGTCCGAGGCGCTGCTCGGCAGCCCAGCCTACCACCGCGAGCTGCTGGCGCGGCGGATCGGCCTTTCGCGGAGGCAAGCGTGAGCCAGGCGCTCGACATGACGGGGAGGGTGGTCGTCGTGACCGGCGGCGGCAAGGGCGTGGGCGCCGGCATCACCAGCCGCTTCCTCGAGGCGGGGGCGGAGGTGGTGATCTGTGGCCGCAGCCGGCCCGAGTCGTTGCCGGCCGGCGGGGGCCGAGAGGCGATCTTCGTCGCCGCCGACGTGCGCGACGTCGAGCAGATCGACCGGGTGGTGTCCGCTGCGACCGAGCGCTTCGGCCGCCTCGACGTGCTGGTGAACAACGCCGGCGGCGCGCCCTGGGCGGATGCCGCCACCGCCTCGCCGCGCTTCTCGGAGAAGATCATCCAGCTGAACCTGATCGCGCCGCTGCACTTCGCGCAGCGCGCCAACGCGGTCATGCAGGAGCAGACCCTGGGCGGATCGATCATCAGCATCTCGAGCGTGAGCGGCATCCGCCCCTCGCCCGGGACCGCGGCCTACGGCGCCGCCAAGGCGGGCCTTCTGAGCTTGACGCAGACCCTGGCCGTCGAGTGGGCGCCCAAGGTGCGCGTGAACGCGGTGACGCTCGGCCTGGTGCGCACCGAGCAGGCCCACCTGCACTACGGCGACGAGGCCGGCGTGGCTCGCGTCGCGGCGACGATCCCGCTCGGCCGGCTCGGCGAGCCGCGCGACGTGGGCGACGTCTGCCTGTTCCTCGCCTCGCCGCTGTCGAGCTACGTGAGCGGTGCGAGCATCCTGGTGCACGGCGGCGGCGAGCGGCCCGCCTACCACGCGGCGGTCGCGGGCTCGTAGGCGACCGCCCCGCAGCGCCCGCCACCGCAGCGGCAAAGGGCCGGTGAGAGCCCTGGGCGAGCCTCCCGTCTCGCGGGTGGCGTCCACGGCCCGGCGGCGGGGACGGGCGCAGGTCGGCGAGACGGGACGCTAGCAGCCGCCGCCCGCGTCCAGGCCCTCCTGCGTGTAGCGGATCGTTCCCGCGAGGTAGTCGCGCAGGGCCTGCTTGGCGTCGCCGGTTGCGCCGAGCTGCACGCGCAGCCCGAAGCTCGCGAACATGCCGCGCGCGGGGACCGGCATGCCCCAGGCCAGGACCTGCTCGACGCCCTGCTGCGCGAGGAACATCGGCGGGGGCCCGCCGGGGCCGTGGCCGGGGTTGGGTGCGAGCACCTCCCGGACGACGGTCGTGCCCTCGACGTCGGCGATCAAGAACGACTCGCAGTGGCCGGGGTGGTTGGCGATGCTTCCTTGGGTGACGGGGATGGCGATGCGCATGGTGGCAGCTCCTGTCGGTGTCCGTCGCTCACCATAGGCGGCGAGGCGGGCGATTGCACCCGAGCCCCGTGGCCGGCCTGTGGGATGGGCCGGTCAGCGATGCGGCGGCGGGTCAGAGGAACCCGACGACTTGGGTCGGCGTGGAGCGGTCGATGGTGGTCCCGTCGCCGAGCTGGCCGCGGTCGTTGGCGCCCCAGCAGAGCAGGCCGCCATCCGCCGTGACGGCGCAGGTGTGGCGCGCGCCTGCGGCCAGCCAGACGACGGGGGAGGCGAGGCCCTGCACCGGGGTCGGTGTGAGCCGGCGCTCCGCGGTGCCGTCGCCGAGCTGGCCCCGATCGTTCGCGCCCCAGCAGAGCACGGCCCCGGCCGCCGTTGCGGCGCAGGTGTGGCCGTCGCCGGCGACGACGGCCACGGCGTGATCGCTGCCCTCGCCGCCCGCTGCCCGCTCCTTGGCCGCGAAGCCGAGCACCGCGGCCGGCAGGGAGCGGCTCTCGGTCGTGCCGTCGCCCAGCGCGCCAGAGGAGTTGCCTCCCCAGCAGGCGATGCCGCCGGTGTCGTCGAGCGCGCAGACGTGGCTCCAGCCGACGGCGACGCTGCGCACGGGCCGGCCGAGTCCCTCGACGGCGCCCGGCACGAGCCGTCCCGAGGGGGTCGTGCTGCCCGTGCCGAGAGCGCCCTCGATGTTCGAGCCCCAGCAGTCGAGCGCGCCGTCGCGCAGCACGGCGCAGGTCTCGTACCCGCCGGCCGCGATGGCCGTGGCGCCGGAGCGCAGATCGGTCACGTCGATCGGAGCGTTGCGCGACGACCGCGTGCCGTCGCCCAGCTGGCCGAAGACGTCGTCGCCCCAGCAGCGGATGCCGCCCTCGGCGCCCATCGCGCAGCTATGCCGGCTGCCGGCGGCGATGGCTGACACGCCGGTGCCGGCGAAGCCGACCACCATGGGAGTGGGCTGGCGCTCGAAGCGCCCCTGGCCGACCTGCCCCTGCTCGCCGTCCCCCCAGCAGGCCACCCCTCCGCCCGCGTCGAGCGCGCACGCGTGGGCCTGGCCGGCGGCGATGGCCACCACGTCGGCGGCCAGGCCCTCGATCGCCCCGGGGCGGCCCTGGGCCGCGCTCCCCGCCGGGCCGCCGCTAGTGGCTCCCCAGCAGCGCACCATCCCACCGTCGCCCGTCGCGCAGGTCTGGTCCGCGCCGGCGAACACCTTGCGCGCCGCCGCGCAGCAGGTGTCGCCGCAGGCGAAGTGCGTCGCACCGCAGGTGACCCGGCAGCCGCCCGCCTCGCACCGAGCCGTGCCGTCGGCGACCGGCGGCGTGCAGACGACGTCGCGCGGCTCGTAGGCGCAGCCTCCGCGAGCGAGGCAAGTCCCCGGCACGACGTAGGTGTGCAGGCGCTGTGCATCGAGGCACTCCGCGGCTGGCGGTGTGCGGCAGCGCTCGCAATTCGGCTCGTCGCGAGCGCAGCCGGGGAGCGCCGCACCGGCGGCGAGGAGTGCCGCGCCGATCGCCCCGGCCCACCACGTCCTGCTGGTGGCCAAGAACGGTTTGCGACGGCTGCTCGACGCGCCCACCCGAGACCTCCCTATCGGGACGGGGCGCGGCTGTGCAAGCCGCGGTCCGCCTCCTGCCCCTCGATCGACACCCGAAAACCGGCCAAACGGGAGTCCGGGACGAGTTCTCCTTCAGTATCTTGCGTTGGCCCCTGACAAGGGCACGTGAGTCGCTTCGGCCGTGTTTCTCGGCCCGGCGAAGTTCACGTCGTCTCCTGCTGCGCCAGGTGGTGGCGGGTCCGCCAGCTGCGCGGGCCACACTCGAGCACGTGCCCGTGATGGATCCCTGCTGCTCGCCGAAGACGCGTGGCTCCCGCCGCAGGCGAGGCCCGGGCTGCGGGCCCGCGCCTGCGCTGCCCTGCTTGCCCTGGCCCTGCTACTGGGGATGGCTCGCTTCCGCGAGACCACTCGCTGGCAGCCGGACTGGCCGCGCTGGACCGACCAGGTCCAGCGATGGGAGGGTGCTCCCCGGGAGCACCTGCTCATCTGGCCGCCGCGTTGGGCGATCGCCGACCTGCGCCCCAAGGAGGCTCGACCGGGCGCGTGGCGACGGCAGAAGGTAGCGGGAAGAGCGCAAAGAGAACCCGAGGGACGGTTCCACTCGTTGGCAAGGAAACTTGCCCCCGGGAGGGCCGCTGCTAGCGGCCAGAACCGGGCGGTCCTCAGAGCGGAGTGCAGCCCAGAGTGGGAGACACCACTGCATGTCGAGCCAGTGGCGCGAAGCCTGCGGACGCGTAGGATCGTCGCCGAACTCGGTGAGCGAAAGCTTCACGTCACGCTCAGCGTGACCGCGATCGGCCGACTGCTCGCGGAGCTCAACGGATCCGCTCGCTCCGCCGGTCATCGCGACGCCGGAGCCGCCCCCGAGGCCTCGCCCACGATGGCCTGGAGGCTGCCGATGCGCCCTCCGTGGTGGCGCCGGAACGTCTCGGCGGCCTCCCCCGATGCGAACGCGAGCACGCTGGGCAGGCAGCGGTCCCACTGCACGGGAACCGCACCCTCGGCCAGCCGCGGAGGCCCTGCATCGTGGATGCATGGCGAGACGTCGCTGCCGACGAGCAGGGTCGCGTCGCCCGGTGCGAGCGGCTTGCCCGTCTCGTGATCCGTCAAGCGCACGATCGTCACGGGTTTGGCGGCCTGCCGCCCGTAGCTCAGCGCGCAGCTCAGGCAGCAGGCCCTGGTCACGCCCTCGCCCTGCGCCTGGAACTCGACGGCCGACTCTGCGTGCTCGTGCCGCTGGCAGATCGGGCAATGCCCCGGTTGCGGCTTGGTCCACCAGTGCGAGAGACGTGGAGTGGCCAGGCCGGCCAGCAAGCCGAGGGCCACGGCAAGCCCGACGACGAAGGCCCTTCTCGTGCTCATGCAGCCGCTCCTCGCGCGCTCAGTGCCCACGAAGCTCCGGCAAGGGGAGCGTTCGCGGGTCCACGGTTCCGCGCCGCATCTCGAAGTTCCACTTCCAGAACTCGTAGATCGGAGGATAGAGGAGCAGCTCCAGGACGAAGCTCGTGATCAGACCGCCTACCATCGGAGCCGCGACGCGCTTCATCATGTCCGCGCCCGTTCCCATCGACCACATGATCGGCATCAGGCCCATCATCGCAGCAGCAACCGTCATCATCTTCGGGCGGATCCGCTTGACCGCCCCGTGGATGATCGCCTCGCGGAGCTGCTCGCGGGTGCGCATCTCCCCCCGTCGGACCGCGTCGTAGTAGGCGAGATCCAGGAACAGAAGCATGAAGACCCCGGTCTCCGCATCGAGGCCCATCAGCGCGATCATGCCCACCCAGACGGCGATCGATACGTCGTAGTCGAGGAAATAGAGCAGCCACACCGCGCCGACGACGGAGAAGGGGACTGCGAGCATCACGATGGTCGCCTTCACGGCGGACTTGGTATTCATGAACAGCAGAACGAAGATGAGAAAGACGGTGATCGGGACGACGATCTTCAGCCGCTCCTGCACCCGCAGCATGTTCTCGTACTGGCCGCTCCACTGCAATGCGTACCCGGTGGGCAGCGCGACCTTCTCCGCCACCAGCTTCTTCGCCTCTTCGACGTAGCCGCCGACGTCTCGTCCAGCGAGGTCCACGTAGACGTAGCCAGCGAGCATGCCGTTCTCGTCGCGAATCATGGCCGGGCCGGAGACCATGCGGATGTCTGCGATCTGGGCGAGTGGAACCTGGGCGCCGCTCATGGTGGGAACCAGGACGCGCTCGAGGCGCTCCAGGCTGTCGCGCTCCTCGCGTGCATAGCGGACGTTCACGGTGTAGCGCTCGCGCCCCTCGATCGTGCGCGTCACCGGCTCCCCGCCGATCGCCGTCTGGATGACCATCTCGGCCTCCTCGACGCTCAGGCCGTAGCGCGCGAGCTGGTCGCGGCGCAGGGCGAAATCCAGGAAGAAACCTCCGGCCGTGCGCTCCGCGTAGATGCTGCGTGTTCCGGGAACGTCGCGGAGCACGGATTCGATCTGGGTGCCGATGCGCTCGATGACGGCCAGGTCCGCTCCGTAGATCTTGATCCCGATGGGCGTGCGGACGCCCGTGGTCAGCATGTCGATGCGTGCCTTGATCGGCATCGTCCAGGCGTTCGTGACCCCCGGAAAGCGCAGCTTCTGATCGAGCTCGGCGACGACGTCGTCCTTCGAGATGCGGTCGGACCAGATGTGCCTGAGCGGTGCCTGCAGCCATTGCGGCCAGCTCGAGTAGAAGCGCGGGACTCCTCGCCACTGCGAGGGGGGCTCGAGGAGGACCGTGGTCTCCATCATGGAGAACGGGGCCGGATCCGTCGAGGTCGCGGCCCTCCCGGCCTTGCCGAAGACGCGCTCGACCTCGGGAACCTCCATGATGAGCGCGTCCATCGTCTGGAGCAGCTGCTGCGCTTCGGTGACCGACAGGCCCGGCAGCGTCGTCGGCATGTAGAGCAGCGTTCCTTCGTCGAGCGGCGGCATGAACTCGGAGCCCAGGCGCAGGTACGCCGGCACCGTGGTCGCCATGAGCAGGACCGCCGCGACGATGGTGCTCTTGGGAAAGCGAAGCACCAGCCGGCAGGCGGGCTCGTAGACGCGGAACAGGACGACGCTGATCGGGTGCTTCTCCTCGGGGTAGTAGGTTCCCACGCCGACCTGGTTCACGATCCAGGACAGCCACCTCGGTCGGAAGCGGATCGGATCCATGCGCGCGAACATCATCCGCATCGCCGGATCCAGCGTGATCGCCAGGATCGCCGCGATCGCCATGGCGAGGTTCTTCGTGTAGGCGAGCGGCTTGAAGAGCCGCCCCTCCTGATCGACCAGGGTGAAGACCGGCATGAAGGCGACCGCGATCACCAGCAGGGAGAAGAAGACGGACGGTCCGACCTCCTTGAGCGCGTTCAGCCGGACGGCGTGGAAGTCCCCCTTGCGGCCCCCCTCCTGCCACAGCTGGAGCTTCTTGTAGGCGTTCTCCACCTCGACGATCGCACCGTCGACCAGCACGCCGATCGAGATCGCGATGCCCGCCAGCGACATGATGTTGGAGCTGACCCCCATCGCGTACATCGGGATGAAGGCCAGGAACACCGACACCGGGATGGTGACGATCGGAATGATCGCCGAGGGGATGTGCCACAGGAAGACCAGGATGACCGCGCTGACGATGATCATCTCCATCACCAGCTCGTCCTTCAGGTTGTCGATGGATCTCTCGATCAGCTCCGATCGGTCGTAGGTGACGACGACCTCCACGCCGGGCGGCAGCGAGGCGCGAACCTCCTCCAGCTTCGCCTTCACGCGCGCGATCACGTCGAGCGCGTTCTCGCCGTGCCGCATCACGACGATGCCTCCGACGGCGTCGCCCATCCCGTCGAGATCCGCGACGCCGCGTCGGATCTCCGGCCCCAGGGTCACGCGCCCGAGCTCCCGGACGCGGATCGGCGTGCCGGCTGCGTCCTGGCCGACGACGATTTGCTCGATGTCCTCGATCGACCGGGCGTAGCCGCGCCCGCGCACCATGTACTCCGCGCCGGCGGACTCGACCAGGCGCCCGCCGACGTCGTTGTTCCCTTGGCGGATCGCCTCGACGACCTTCTGGATGGGGATCTCGTAGGCGAGCAGGGCCTCGGGCGTCAGGTTCACCTGGTACTGCTTCTGGAACCCACCGATGGAGGCGACCTCCGCCACGCCCGGCACGCTCTGCAGCCAGTACCGCAGGTACCAGTCCTGGAAGCTGCGCAGCTGCGCGAGGTCGTTCTTCCCCGTCGTGTCGACCAGCGCGTACTGGAAGACCCAGCCCACGCCGGTCGCATCCGGTCCCAGCTCCGTGCGCACGCCTTCGGGCAGAACCGGCAGGATCTTGCTCAGGTACTCGAGGGTGCGGCTGCGCGCCCAGTAGATGTCCGTGCCGTCCTGAAAGATGACGTAGACGTACGAGAACCCGAAGTCGGAATATCCTCGGACCGCCTTGACCTTCGGCGCACCGAGGAGCGCCGTCACGATGGGGTAGGTGACCTGGTCCTCGATGATGTCGGGGCTGCGATCCCACTGCGAGTACACGATGACCTGGGTGTCCGAGAGGTCGGGTATCGCGTCGAGAGGGATGTGCCGCACGGCGTAGAGCGCCCCGACGAGCGCCACGGCCGTGAAGATCAGCACGAGGAGCTTGTTGTGCGCGGAGAAGTCGATGATCCGCTCGACCATGGTCCTTGCCCGCACTCAGTGGGAGTGGCTCGTTCCGGTCTCGACCTTGGCGGTGCCGCTGGGCCCGGCGCCGGCGGCTCCGGAGCCCTTGCCGGCGGACCCCCCGCCCGTCCCGGCAGCAGCGAGCGCAGCCTTGAGCTTCGACTCGGAGTCCACCAGGAAGTTGCCCGAGATCAGAACCGGCTCGCCCTCGACCAGCCCGCCGAGCACCTCGAAGCGGTCGGGAAGTCGCATGCCCAGCTCGAGCTCGCGTGGCTCGAAATAGCCTTCGCCGCGGTCGACGAAGACGATGTCGCGTGTCCCGGTGGTGATGACCGCGCTTTCCGGGACGGTCAGCCGCTCGCCCAGGTTGGCGTGGATCTCGACCTGCGCGTACATCTCGGGCTTGAGGGCCAGGTCCGGGTTGGGGAACTCGAGACGAACCTTGACGGTTCGCGTCGCCTCGGAGAGAACCGGATAGACGAAGGTGATGCGCCCCTCGAAGGTGCGCCCGGGCAGGTAGGAGAGGGTCATCGTTGCCACCTGCCCCACCTGGACGAACGGCAGCTCGTACTCGTAGATGTCCGCCAGGACCCAGACTCGGCTCAAGTCCGCGATCTCGAGGAGCTTCGTGCCGGGCTCGATCCGGTCCCCCTGCGTGACGTAGCGAGCGATGATCGTGCCGCCGATCGGCGCCTCCAGCGTCATGGCGGTGGGTACCTGGCCGGTCTCCTTCAGCGCTGCGATCTGCTTGGCCGTCAGGTCGAACAGCAGCAGTCGGCGACGCGCGCTCTCCACCAGGCGCTCTGCGGCGTCGCCGGCCAGGTCCGAGCTGGCGAGCCTGTCGCGTCCACGCAGCGCCAGCAGGTACTCCTCTGCGGAGGAGACGAGCTCGGGGCTGTAGATGCCGAGCAACGGCTCCCCCGCCTTGACCATCTGGCCGGTCGAGTTCGCGTACAGGCGCTCGACCCAGCCCGAGACCTTGGTGAATACGGTGCGCAGCCGGCTCTCGTCGTAGGTGACCCGGCCCACCGTGCGGATCGTGCGCGTGAAGGGTCCTCTCGCGGCGGGGGCGGTCCGTACCCCGATGAGCTGGCGCTTCTGGCCGGAGATCTTGACCGTGATTCGGCCGTCGACCGTGCCCGGTCCATGGCTCGGGGGCTCGTCGACCTCCTCCGGCACCATCTCCATCCCCATCGAGTCCTTCCCTGGCCGGTCCGAGATCTCGCCCGGATTCATCGTCGATCGATAGACGAGCTTCTTCTTGCCGGCGGATGGCGCCGCGTGGTCGCGGTGCTCGACCGACGGCGGCTCGCTGTCCGGGGAAGCGGTGGCGTGCGCTTCGGCATCGGATGCACCGTCTCCTTCCTCCGTGGGCACGAGCCGCATGCCGCACATCGGGCAGTCGCCTGGCTGGTCCGACACCATCGTTGGGTGCATGGGGCAGTGGTACTTGGCCGCTCGAGCCGTCTCCGGCGCCGTCGCGCCGTCGGGCGTCCGCTGGACGTACGCGGTGCTTCCGGCCGCAAGGACGGCGACGGCCAGGATGGCCCAGAGTGCCCGTCTGCTCTTGCTCATGAATGCCTCTCGCTTCGACAGCCCTGCTCGCGCGAGGCGGTCGTCGACTCGTGGCATCCTGGCGAGCCCTCTACTCGGCCTTCTCGGGCGCCGGGGTGCACGTAACGCGAGCCGTCTTCCTCGGGCTCCTGCGAGGGCTGGCGGCTCATTTCGGCTTGCCCTCCGAGCTCGCAGACGGCAGGAGGCCGGCCGCGTGCTCCAGCTGCGCCACCGCCTTCTCGAGGTTCGCGCGCTCCTCGTAGTAGCGGAGCTGGTATTCGTTGAGGATGGTGAAGCTGTTGAGCACGGTCAGGAAGTCGACCTTGCCGACCTTGTAGCCGGCCAGCGCCGAGCTGAGCGAGAGCTCCGCCTGCGGAACCACCGCGTCCCCGTAGATCTCGACCAGACGCTCGGCGCTGCTGGCCTGCGCGTGGAAGTCCTTGATCTTGGCCAGGGTCTCCTGCGCGGCGCTCTGCCGGCTCGCCCGTGCCTCGCTCACCCCGGCCACGGCCTCTTGCACAGCAGGCGCCTGCTTGCGCCAGAAGTAGAGCGGGAGCCGGATGCCCGCGCCGACCTCCCATTCCGGGAGGAGAGCAGCCTTGTTGTAGTAGTCGGCCCGGAGGACGAAATCCGGGTAGTACTGGCGCTTGGCCAGGTCGAGCGTCGATTCGGCCCGCGCCACGACGTGCTGCGCCGCCTCGAGGCTGGGCGAGCGCTCCCGCGCCAAGGTCTCGAGCTGGTCGAGCGAGTAAGGCAAGGAGGGCTTTTCGAGCCCGGCGGGTGCGCCGAGCGGTTCGAAGGGCGGGCGATTGAGCACGGCATTCAGCTCGGCGGTCCGGCTCTGACGGGCCTGCTCGAGGCTGGTCAGCCGGCCGGCCAGGGTGGAGAGCTCCACCTGCGCTCGCAGGACGTCCTGCTGCAATCCGTCGCCGACGCCGTAGCGGGCCTCCGCGGTCTGCTCGAGCTGCTCGAGCAGCGCCTTGCTCTTGCCGACGATCTCGAGCGACTTGAAGGCGAGGAAGTAATCGCTGTAAGCGAGGCGTAGCCGAGTCGTGACGTCGAGCACCGTGGCGCGGTAGAGGGCGCCCTCGCGATCCGCTTCCCGAGCCGCGATCTCCTCCTTGAGCGAGAGCTTTCCGGGAAAGGGTAGCTCCTGCTCCACGCCGAAGCGCAGCCAGGCGAACTCGCTGCTTCCTTGGGTCAGCCGGTCGAAGCTCTCGTTGTGGTAGGCGGCGTTGACCATCGGGTCGGGCAGGGACCCCTCTTGCGTCGGGCGCGTCTGGGCCGCGCGCCAGCGCTGCCCTGCCGCGTCGATCTCGGGGTTGTTCTCGAGCGCGTACTCTTGGAGCCTCGGCAGGCTCACGGGTGCGGCGAAGCTCGGGGACTCGTCTGCGCTCGAGGCCGGTCCGGGCCAGAGCATCGCGAAAGTCAGGGTCGACGTTGCCAGGATTCCGATCACTCCTCCCTTCATTCCCTGACCTCCCGCTCGCTGTCGCTCGCACGGTTCTCGGAAAGGAAGCGCTCGCGCCGCAAGACGCAGAAGCGGGCCGTGATCTTGGCGGAGCCGTAGTCGCGCTGCACCGCGCACAGCTCGCCGGGTCCGCCGTAGCGCGCGTCTCCTCCGACGAGCGCGATGAGGTCAAGCTCGCGTGTCACCTGGTAGCCGTCGAAGTGCGTCCAGAGCTGGCTGCGTCCCCAGTCGTGCCGCGCGGCCAGGCGGGAGTAGGCGTCGAACGGGATGCAGGCGAGCGTGAACTCGAAGGGATCGAGGCCGAGCTCGCCGCAGATCCGCGCCGTGTGTGTCCGCAGCGCATCCTCGATCGCGATCCGAAGTAGGCCGCGGCGTCGGGCGAATCCCAGGCCCCGCAGCAACACGGCATCCGCTAGGGTCAGGATCTCTTGGTTCGAGGCCACGCGCTCTTTCGTCGCCGCCGCCTGGTCCGCGAGCGCGTGCGCCCGTGGACCCTCGGCGCTGCCCGGAGCCGCGATTTCGGAGATCGACACGTTCCCTTCCTACCCTGTTCCCGCCCGAAGTTGGAGCGGCTCTCACCAGTCCGTCACCATGCCGTGCGTGCGTGGGCATCCACCCTGGCGCGCCGCTTGCCACGGACGAGCTCTCGCCCGAAAGACAGTCATGGCAAAGGCCCGCACGGGGGAATCACAGCCCGGCTTGCCTTGGCAGCACGGCGCACCAGGCCGCGCGCCGTGCTGCCGCCGAGGACAAGCGCGAGGCGCGGTCCATCCGGAGCCGCTGGCTGCTGCTCGGGAGCGACGTGAACCGCGTCAGTCATCGCGCTGCGGTCCTGGCTCATCGTCCGCGCGCGCCGATTGTCGGTGCATCTCGGCCATTGCTTCGGCTTCCGTCGCCATCTCGGCGAAGCTCCTCAACAGACGACGGCAACCCTCGGCCTCCTCTGTAGGGACCGGCGGACCGGCGTCGGTTCCTTGCGTCTTCCTGCCGGCGATGCCAAGCAGATCGAAGGAAGACGGCCGCCGGACGACATGAACGGGTTGCCGAACAAGACCGGGATCACGACGCTGCGCGCCGGTGAAATCCGCGGGCCCGGCTCCTGAGCGTCTATTTCGCGGCCTTCGCCAAGTCGCGGTGCTCCTGGGCCATCTCGCTATAGGTCTTCGCTTCCTCGGTGGCCGTCTTCACGAGCTGCTCGCAGTGGTGGTCCATGTGGTACTTCCCGATCACCGCCCCACCAACCTGCTTGTACGCTCGTCCCATCGCCGTGTGCGTGCCCGCCTTCTTTCTCGCATCGGCTGCAAGTTGGTCGAAATGGGCCGCTACCGCTTCGTGGTCGGCCGGACTCTTGGCGCTGGCGATCATCTGGTCGATGTCGGCGCCGCCGTGCGTACCGTGGGCGATCGTCTCCCCGGCTGTGACGTGCCCGGTCCACACGACCGCAATACCGAGCAGAACCACGATGCCCACGAGACAGGTGGTCTTCCACATCCTCATCGCTCTCTCCTCCCTGGCGCTTCGAATTCTGCCAATCGCTTGACGCTGTCCGTGGCGGATCGCCCGCGGCGACTGGTCGGAGCCGACCGTCCCGGCGATTGCACGATGAATCCGGTCACCTGCTCGAGCTTGTCCGCCACCTGTCGCACGAGGCCGCAAGGCCCGAGCAGTCGCTCGCCAGTGCAACGTACGCCTCGTCTGTGCGTCTTGTGAGCCGTATCCGCGAATACGAGCCTCGGCCTGGACCGTAACGCCGATTCTGTCGTGGAGGAGCCCATGGCCCTTCGTACTGCGCCGGCTCGCCCTATGTTGCTGCCGCGGCGATCGGCGATACGGCGACGAGAGCGCCCTGGGAGATCTCGGCAACACCTCGCGGCGGCTTGCCGACGCATCTGCGGGCGTCGTGAGGTGACCGCGGCGCGGACGCGCTCTGGGTCGACCGCGTCAGGGTGTTACCCGGCGTCGCTTCCCGCGTATGCAGCGGTGGCCCCGAGCAATGCCTTCCCGGGAGATCCGTCGATGGCCCAACGCATGGCACAGCCCAGGAGGATGGATTCGCCGATGACGGGCGAGGGCTCGCGCGGATGGGGCGGAAGATGCGCGCCGGGAGGGCGGTGCTCGTGAGCCGGCTCGCGTGGGTGCTTGGCGTAGCTGTCGCGATGGTGGTCGGGGGCGGAATGGCCGTCGTGATATGTCTTCGGGAGCGTGGCATCAGCGCCCGCTCGGAACCGTTCCTGGTGGAAGCCTTGACCGCCAGGGCCCTGCGTCGCCTCGCAATACCCGTCTCGGCCCGCGAGGCGGGCAACCCCGTCCCGAAGACGCCGGAGGTCCTCGCCGAAGCGCGCGCCCACTTCGCCGACCACTGCGCGATCTGCCACGCGAACGACGGGAGTGGGAGCACGACGATCGGCCGAAACCTCTATCCCAAGGCCCCGGACATGCGAGACGACGCAACGCAGGGGCTCACCGACGGCGAGCTCTTCTACCTGATCCACAACGGAATCCGGCTTTCCGGTATGCCGGGCTGGGGAAGCGACGACCCGGACTCTCGCGCCCAGACATGGAAGCTCGTCCACTTCCTCCGCCACCTTCCGGAGCTCTCCGAAGACGAGGCGATCCAGATGGAGGCGCTGAACCCCAAGAGCCGTCACGAGCTCCGAGAGGAAGACGAAGCGCGGCGATTCCTCGAAGAGGCGGAGGAACAAGCGGGCGCCCCCATATATGGAGATCACTGATCCCGTGCGACGAAGCCAGAGCCTCGTGTGTTGCGTCGCTCTCGCCGCCCTGGCTGTCCTGGCTCTCGGCGGCATCGCGTCTGCCCACGGGACGGACAGCCACGTTGCCGGTACGGTCTCGCAGGTCGGCGATTCCCAGGTCGTGGTCCGCGGAGCCGACGGCCGAGCGACCACCATCGCGCTCACCTCCGAAACCCGTTTTCGCGCTGGGGATCGCCCCGCCCGGCGAGAGGACGTGCGGCCCGGCGCTCGCGTCATCGTCGACGTCGTCACCCGAGACGGCGAGACGGTCGCCACCTTGGTGCGTCTCGCTCCGAAAGCTCAGGGAGGGGTCCCGTGAAGCCAAGCATCGAATCCGCCTTGTTCTCCGCCGGCGACTACGTCGCCGGCGGCTTGACCGGCGCTGCAACCGGCGCCGCGGTGAACCTGCTGGTGGGCCCCGAGCAGGATCTTTCCCTGGCGATGATCCTGGGAATGGGCGCCGGGACTGTCGTTCACCTGCTGGTCGGGCTGGTCCTTTCGTCCGTCGCCGGGTTCTTCCACGTCATGGTCCCCGGGAGCCTCATCGGGATGTACGGCGGCATGCTGTTCGCGATGCGCGACGTCATGCAGGCGACCTCGACGGGCCGGGCAGCCGCCGTGGGGGCGCTGTTCGGCCTCATCGTGACGGGCCTCGTGCAGATCTACGACCGCGCCGTCACGGCGACCGTGGCCGGCGGGGCCGCATCCGAGAGGACGATATGGACGAGCGCCTCCAGACCAAGTGGGACCGCGCAAGCTGGACATATGACCTCGTGACCTGGGGCGACGAGCGTCGCTTCGGCCCGGCGAAGAGGCGCCTGTTCTCCGCGATGACGGGCAACTGCCTGATGCTCGCGGCGGGGACGGGCAACGACTTCAGGTACTTCCCTGCCGGCCTCGCCATTACCGCAATCGACGTGAGTCCGGCGATGATCGAGCGGGCTCGCCCGAAGGCAGCCGCGTACGACGGCTGCTTGACGCTCCGGGTGATGGACGTTCAGGCCCTCGAGTTCGACGACGCGACGTTCGACACGGTGGCCACGGCGTGCACGTTCTGCTCGGTCCCGGACCCGGTCGGCGGCCTGCGGGAGCTGCGCCGGTGCCTCAAGCCGGGCGGACGGCTCCTGATGTTCGAGCACGTCCGGAGCCGTCTCGGCCCGATTGCGATCATGCAGGATCTGCTCACTCCGGTCAGCCGATGGCTCGGGCCCGACATGAATCGCGACACGACGGCGAACGTCCTGCGGGCGGGCTTCGAGCTCTGCCGCGAGCGAAACGTCTACGTGGACGTGGTCAGGACCATCGAGGCGCGGCGGCCGGCGCTTCGCGAGGTCGGGTCCGGCGGGTAGCGGTTCGGGAAGCGGCTGGCCGCTACGATGTCTCACCGGGCATGAACGGTTGGGGGAAGCCCTGCCGCTCGCGTCCCGGAGGGGACTCACGCCGGGGTGACCAGGCGCAGCGCGGGGCGGGGTGTGGAGCGGCGGATTCGCGCCGCGACGTCTGCTACGAGCTGCCCCGGGGCAGCGGCACCAAGTCCCTCGTGTGGTAGGCAGCCGCCACCCGGACGGACCGTACCCCTCCGTGCGGCCCTGACCGGGTGTACGGCGGCCGTTACGCATCTAGGGCGGGGCCGTATTCCCGGGAGCAAGAGCGCGCGTGAGCGAGTCGGCGAGCGACGAGATCTTGATGGCCGCCTATCAGGCGGGCAATGAGCAAGCGTTCCGAGAGCTCTTCGAGCGCCATGCGGCGAGCGTCTATGGCTTCCTCGTGCGGCGGGTGGGCGACCCGGCATTGGCGGAGGATCTCTATCAGGAGGTCTTCCTCCGCTTGCACCGGGCGCGCGCCACGTACGATGCCGGCCGCCCGTTTCGCGCCTGGCTGTTTGCCATCGTGCACA
>CAZGUU010000047.1:10370-23096 GCA_964529315.1 uncultured Enterobacteriaceae bacterium | reverse complement strand
CGGCGAATCGCCCTGCGGCAGGCCGACCATCGGCCGAGTGTAGACGAACTCGCTGCGGCCCGCAGTGATGTTCGGCCGCGGCGCGACGATGCGCGCCGCCACGGAGGCGTCCAGCGGGAAGACCTGGTACTTCCGGGCCTCCGCGACGAACGCCGCCCTCATCTCCTCGACCTTCTGCGGGTGCTTCGCGGCGATGTCCTCGGACTGGGTGAAATCCTCGCTCAGGTCGTAGAGCTGGAACACCTGCCCGTTCAGCGGATCTGGATTGGCCGGGCCGAACGCCTGCCAGGGTGCCCGATTGACCTTCGTGCTCAAGAGCCAGCCTTCGTCGTAGAGCGCCCACTGGCCGAACATCTCGAAGTACTGGGTCTTGTGGCGCGACGGCGCCTTGGCGTTGGCCGCATCGAAGGTGTAGGCGAAGCTCGTTCCCTCGATCGGCGCCTGCGCGATGCCGTCGACCAAGTCGGGCGCGCGGATGCCTGCGGCCTCGAGGATGGTCGGCACCACGTCGATCACGTGGACGAACTGCTCGCGCAAGGCCCCCTTGTCCCGGATCCGCGCCGGCCACGACACGACCATGTTCTGGTTGATGCCGCCGAGCCGCGACGCGTTCTGCTTGAACCAGTCGAACGGCGTGTCGAAGGCCCACGACCAGCCGGCCGACATGTGGTTGTACGTCTGCTCGGTGCCCCAGACGTCGTACCACTTCATCTGCACTTCCACCGGCATCATGTTGATGCCGTTGAAGAACGCGACCTCGTTGGGCGTGCCCAGCGGTCCGCCCTCGGCGCTCGTACCGTTGTCGCCGTTGATGTAGATGACCAGCGTGTTGTCCAGCCGGCCGAGATCCTCGAAGGCCTGGATCACGCGCCCGATCTCGTAATCGTCGTAGGCGGCGTAGGCGGCGAAGACCTCGACCTGTCGGATGAAGAGCTTTTTCTCGTCGGCCGTGAGCTGATCCCAAGGCTTCAGCAGGTCGCTGGGCCAAGGCGCGAGCTTCGCGTCCTCGGGAACCACGCCGAGCTTCTTCTGGTTCTCGAAGATGCGCTCGCGCAGCTTCTCGTATCCGTCGTCGAACAGATGCATGGCCCTGATCTTGTCCACCCATTCCTTGGTCGGGTGGTGCGGCGCGTGCGTGGCGCCGGGCGCGTACTTGATGAAGACCGGCCTGCTCGGGTCGGTCTGGTGGATGCGCGTCATCCAGTCGATGGCGTCGTCGGCCATCGCGGTGACGAGGTTCCAGCCGGGCTTGCCCTCGAAGGGATAGATCTGCGTCGTGTTGCGAAAGAGGTTGGGCTGCCACTGGTTCGCATCGCCGCCGACGAAGCCGTAGAAGTACTCGAACCCCATGCCGGTCGGCCACTGGTCGAACGGCCCGACCTGGCTCGCCGCAAACGCCGGCGTGTTGTGGTTCTTGCCGAACCACGAGGTCGAGTAGCCGTTGTCCAGCAGGATTCGACCGATGGTCGCCTTGTCCCGGGCGATGATGCTGTCGTAGCCGGGAAAGCCGGTGGACTGCTCGGCGATCACGCCGAAGCCCGCCGAGTGGTGGTTGCGCCCGGTGATCAGCGCTGCGCGCGTCGGCGAGCACAGCGCCGTGGAGAACACGCGATTGTAGCGCAGGCCCTGGTTGGCGATCCGGTCCATCGAAGGCGTCGGGATCACCCCGCCGAAGGTGCTCGGCACGCCGAAGCCGGCATCGTCCGTGATGATCAGCAGCACGTTGGGCGCGCCCTTGGGCGGCACGATGCGCGGTGGCCACCAGGGCTTGGATCGTAGCGCATCGTCCTCGACGACACCGCCGAACGGCGGGTCGGGCGCGGGGAGCTGCTTGCCGCTGATCGCCGTGGTCGCGGCGGGCGATCCCGGCGGTGCGGCCTGCTGCGCCCACACGGGCGCGGCGAAGAGCCCGACGGCCGCGAGGGCGAGAAGCAGAGCAAGCGGCCCGAGCTTCAGCCGTGCACCCAGTCCGATGCGAGCCTCGGCGGTCTCGCATCGCCATCCACGAGAGCGGTCCATCGCGATCCTCCCCCCGAGGCTCACGTACACGAACTCATGGCGACGATGCCCGAATCTCTGGCTGGCGCAAGCGGCGGCGATCGCGCCCAGCCCTACTTCGCCCCGTAGACGCCCCCCTCGATGCCGTACTCGTCGAAGGAGCCGATGAAGGCGTGCTCGAAGAGTCCGTAGCCGACCTGATTGCCGTACTCGAAGCGTGCCACGTGGTCGACCAGCGTGTAGGGGCCGATCTGCTCCAGGTCGTCGTGGCGGAGATCGAGGCCCTGCACGGCGAGCTCCCCCTGATACATGCCGTGGCGCCAGTCGGGATCGACCCCGTACCCCGTGCCGATGGCGATGAAGCAGTGGGTGAGCGGCGTCACCTTCACCTCGAAGCCACCGCTTGCAGCTTGCGGAAAGGACAGCACGGAGCTCTCGATCATGCGCGTCCCCGGAGCGAGCGTGTGCCGGTACTCGGGGCGGCCCAGGTGCTCGAGCTCCCGCGCCGGATCCGACCAGATGCGGGTCGCCTCCTCCATCGGACGCTTCCCGTCGTTGGTCTGGTTCAGGATGTACTGGATCGTGTGGTCCTCGAACTGCATCGGTGCGTAGATCCACATGCCGGTCATCTGCGGCTCCGGGCCGCGAATCCCCGGAGGCTCGACCTCACCGACCGGGCGCACGCCCCAGGAGCGATCGCGCGCTCCCTTCCAGCGATCCGGGGTGACCGCGAAGGTCTCGTCGCCGATCGAGAGCGTGCCCGACCACCGTCCCGTCTGCCCCAGACGGCTGCAGTCGAAGAGCACCCGGCCGTGCTTGCGGATGAAGTGGCGCGGCTCCTGGAAGGCCGGGATCGAGCCGGTCCAGAGCAGATCGAAGGAGAGCCCGTGGTCGGTCTTCTCGAGCACGACGCGGAGCTTGCGCAGCGGCTCGACGACCTCGATACGGAACGGGCCGACGCTCGTGTCCATGCGGTCGCCGAGCACCTTGGAGGCTCGGACCACGCGGTGCAGAGAGCCGCGCCGCACCACGGCGAAGGCGTCCTGCACGCCCAGGTTCGGGTACTGCGCGAAACCCATCACCAGGAACAGCTCGCCGCTCGAGGCGTGCAGGTTGAAGTAGTAGCGGTCGTAGAAGTTGCGATCGCTGGTTCCCACGTGGCGGATGGGCTCGGCGATCTGGTGTACCGGATAGTCGTCCCACGACGAAAGCATGCCCTGCTCCCCTTCACGCCGCCCGCCGCTCTCGGCGCGGCGCGGCTCAGGCCTGCAGACCCGCTGCGCGCATCCAGGAGTAGGGGATCTCGAGGATCTCGGCGAGGATCTGCGAGGCAGGATTGTGCAGCCCCATCTGCATGGAGGCGGGGACCAGCCCCGCCTCGGTCATGCGATCGCAGTTGGTGATCATGACCACGGCAAAGCGCATCGCGGCGAAGACCTCGAAGTAGTGCATGTCGCCGCACGGGCGTCCGGTCCTCGCGGCATAGAGCGCCCGCTGCTCGTCGCGAGTCGGCTCTCCCTCGGGGCGCCGAGCGCCGGCTGACTCGTGCGCGAAGCGATCGAACATCAGCCACCAGCCGAGATCGAGCTCCGGCGGGCCGATCGCCACCCCCTCCCAGTCGGTGACGGCGGCGCATTCGAAGTCCGCGAAGATCATGTTGCCGGGTCGCGCATCGCCCCAGCTCACCCGCGCCTCGCCCTCGGCCGGCAGCTCGCGCGCCAGCCAGTCGAGCCCCGCGGCGAGAACCGCGTGCTCGCGGCCGCGCAACGCTCGGCGCGCGTAGCGGTCGAAGATCTCGAGCTGGCGCCCCAGCCCGGGTCGCGCCTGGCCCGGGGCGAGCCAGCCGAGCCCGGCGCGCCGCCAGTCGACGGCGTGCACGTCGGCCAGCACCGCGAGCGCGTTCTCCACCAGCTTGCGCCGCTGCGCCGGGGTGGCGCGAGAGAAGAAGCCTTCCTGAACCGTGTAGAGGGGATTGTCGGTCAGGACGTCGCCCTCGACGAAGCCCATGATGAAGAAGGGGCGGCCGAGCGCCCGCGGGTCCGGCTCGAAGCCGACCCGCTCGGCCAGGGGCACGCGGCTCGCCGTCGCGATCGCCTCCATGGCGCGGAACTGCACCTCGACGGTGGACATCGATACCCCCGTCTGGTCGGGGTAGATCGACTCTCGGACGGGATCGATGCGCGCCACGTAGCGCCGCTCGCGCGGCTCGCCGGCATCGCGCCAGCGCACGCGAAAGAAGACCGTCTCGTTGGAGAACCCGCTCGCCTTCGGCGCACAGAGGTCGTCCACCACCAGATCGCCGCGCTCCGGCCAGCGCTGCGCGAGCCACGCTTCGAGCGGCGCCTGGAATCGAGATACGTCCAGCCCCGCCTTCGGATCGATCGCCGTCATCGCGCCCTCGCCCCCGATGCTCTCAGGCCTCGCGCGCCGGCCGGCTCGCCGGAGCGGCGCCCTGCGCCCTCTCCACCTCGACTCGCGTGCCGCGATCGCTGCACCCGACCTGCTGCATCATCACCATGGGCTGCAGGTGGAAGTAGCCGCCCGCGAGCTGGATCGGGTTCAGCGGGCTCGGGGTCAGGGAGTCGTACGCCTTCTCGCCCTTGAACTGGAACGGCTCCCAAGCGTGGTACACGATCACCTGGCGGGGCCGCACGGCGGGCGACACCGCGGCCACGAACTCGGCCTCGCCGATGTCGTTGTAGACCCGCACCTTGTCCCCGTCGCCGATCCCGCGCTGCTCGGCGTCGGCGACGCTGACGAAGACGAGCGGCGCGCCGCGCTGCAGCTGCAAGAGCTTGCGGTGATCTCTCCACGCCGCGTGGATCGACCAGCGGTTGTGCCCGCCGGTCATCTGCAGCGGGTAGTCGCCGCCGATCGGCGGCAGATCCTTGTGCACCGGCAGCACCTCGTCCAGCTCCTCGAAGAAGGGGTGGTCGATGTAGAACTGCAGGCGCCGGGTGAGCGTCGGCCAGGGGATCTTCTGCTGCACGTGCCAGCTGTTGGCCACCATCGGCTCGCCCGGCTCGATGTCCGCGGCATTGCCGATGTAGACCGGCCCGCGGCTCACGCCGGTGAAGCGCGCAAAACCCTTCTCCTCGAGTTCGGGCCAAGTCGTGTCACCGATGTTCGTCGACAGCTCGAGGATCTCCGCGAGCATGTCCTTCGGGTTCTCCTCCGTGAAGCGCCCCTGGAAGGTGAAATCGTCGTAGCACTCGTCCAGGCGTCGCTCGCCGCCCGCGCGGTCGGTGTACGTGGTGATGCCCCGCTCTCGTGCCCGAGCCTGGATGCGCTTGAGCAGCAGGCAGTGGAACTCCCAATCCGTCTTCGAGTCGCCCACCGGCCGAACCGCCGCGGTGGTGGCATGGGAGAACGGAGCCAGCCCGGAGCTCCAGGCGATGTCGTCCCTCTCGTAGTAGCCGGCCGCCGGCAGGACGTAGTCGCTGTAGCGGGCCGTGTTGCTCATGCGCAGCTCCACGGTGACCAGCAGATCCAGCTTGGGCAGCATGTGCCGGACCATCCTGTCGTAGCCACGCACGCGCCGGAAGGTGTTTCCCCCGACGCTGAAGAGGATGCGCGGCGCGCGCTCGGGCACGAACTGCCAACCCTTCTCGACCGCCTCTTCGAGGTAGTCCGAGAACTCTCGGGGCAGAGACGGGTCCCACCGCTTGGCGCCGCCGTACAGCTCCTCGAGGCCGCCGTGCCGGTAGTGGAAGAGGGCGGTCGCGACGAGGTTGCCGCGAGCATACTCGTCGCGGGCAAACTGGTAGGCCAGCATCTCGTCGGAGTAGCCGGAGAGCTTCATCCCGAGCGCGGCGGGCAACATCTTCGCCGTGAGCAGCGCCATGCCGACCTTGGGCGCGTACTTGCCGCTCAGCACGGTGAGCGGCTCGGTCCCCGAAACCGAGAGCATCGGCACGGCCGAGTAGCCCGCACCCTTGCGGCCGAAGTGACCGGCCAGGGCGAACACCAGCAGGATGCTGCGCTCCATCTCCAGGCCGTGGTAGAACTTGCCGAAATTGGTCTGCGAGATGTTCGAGCAGGCGCGCGCTCGGGCGATGCGCCGCGCCAGCCCGCGTACCTGGGAGGCCTTCACGCCGCTGATCTTCTCGGCCTGCTCCGGGGTGTAGCCGGCGAGCCGGACCTTCAGGCGCTCGAACACCGTGGTGACCTCGACCCGACCCCGAGGCGTCTCGACCTGGAACACCCCCTCCAGGGCCGGCCGGATCTCCCCCAGCGTCAAGCTACGCTTGGGCGCCTCGACCACGCGCCCCGTCGCCGTGTCGAAGACGTAGAACACATCGTCGGCGCCGTCCGCCTCGAGGTCGCGCTGGCGCAGGAGCTGCCCGTCGTCCAGGCGCACCAGGAACGGCATGTCGGTCTGCTCGACCATGAACTCGGCCGCGTAGAGCCGCTCCTCGACGATCACCTGCGCCATCGCCAGCGCCAGGGCCGCGTCCGTGCCGACGTTCACCGGCACCCACTCGTCGACGTGGACCGTGGAAGGGCTGAAGTCGGGTGCGACGCAGACGATGTAGGCGCCGTTGTAGCGCGCCTCGTAGATGAAGTGCGCGTTGGGAATGTGCGTGTAGTTCGGGTTGCCACCCCAGATGAAGATCAAGTCGCTGTAGTGGAGGCCGTCGAGCGAGCTGCTGAAGATGACCTTGCCGGTCGTGGTGGTGACACCGGGCGCGTGGTCTCCCATCTCGGCGGTGTTCTCGAACATCGGCGTGTCGAGCAGGTAGGCGCTGCGCGTGAGACCCAGCGCGTGACAGCCATTGGCCGATGCGGAGCCCAGGTCCCAGTAGATCGAGCCGGGGCCGTCCTTCTCGGAGATGATCGCGTCGATGAAGCGATCGGCGATCTCGTCGAGCGCCTGGTCCCAGGAGATCCGCTTCCACTTGCCCTCGCCGCGCTCGCCGACCCGCTTGAGCGGCGCGGTGAGGCGCGACTGGTCGTACATCCGGTCGCTGTAGCAGGCGCCCTTCTGGCAGCCGCGCGGGTTGAAGTCGGGGAGATCGGGCGCGGTCTGCGGGTAGGTGGCGACCTGCTCCTCGCGCCAGACCATGCCGTCCTTGACGTAGACGTTCCACGCGCAGCGCTGGTAGCCGCAGTTGGAGAGATGGGTAGCCTTGACCACGCGATCCCAAGCCCACTGCTCGCGGTAGAGGTCCTCGAATCCGCGGTACTCGGACCCGGCGCCACCGGCACTCGCCGTGGCGCCAGCGACCCCGGCGACGGCCTCCCCGGTGAGGCGGAGGTGGAGGAGCGTCAGGGTCGCCGTGGCGGCGCTCGCACGGAGAAAGGCTCGCCTGCTCAGATGCACGCCCACGGACTCCCCCCCGTCCGATCGAGACTACGGATGCATCGCCCGAGCGTCTTGTCCGGCCCGGCCCCTAGTTTGGTCGATTTCGGCCAGCGGTGAGCATGCCGCCTTGCGCGGGGCTTCGCCGGCACGTGGGTCATCCGACCGCGCCGGCTGCGCGGGCCGCCTCGCCCACCTGCCCGGCCCGATGATGCTGCACGACGGCGTCCGACACGCGCATCCCCGACTCGATCGCCTGCTGAGTCCCCACACCGGTGCCACCCGCGTCGCAGCCGACGATGAACAGCCCGCGCACCGGAGCCTCGATCGACGGCTTGCCGGGGCCGCACTGCCCCACCACCTGCCCCAGGCCGATGGTCTCGCCGCCCCAGCCGGGGAGCACCGACTCGCGGGTCAGGTTGGAGACGTCCTTTGGCGTGTACATCTCCTTGTCCTCGATCGCGTCCTCGATCCCCGGGAGCGCCGCGAAGAGGATCTCCTCGCCAGCCTTGGCCCAGGCCGCGATCTCCTCCGGCGTCATCTGCGGGCTGGGCGGGCAGAACGAGCCGCTCAGCACGACCTGCTTGCCCGGCGGTGCGGCCTGCGGGTCGTAGTTGGAGGGAACCTCGAAGTAGACCACCCCCTCGCGCGATGCCTGTCCCGCGTGTGCCTTCTCCAGGCGCTCCAGGCTCCACGGGCTCGAGTCCGAGATGACCACGCCGTAGGGTGCGTCGGTGACCGGCCGGCGCAGGAAGTAGCGGTAGCCGAGCAGCGCCCAGGACGGCAGCAGGCTCTTGACGCGCTCGACGAAGTCGGGGTCGAAGTGCCGCTCGCCGACCAGCTTGAGCACGGTCGGCTGCAGGCCGGCGTTGCTCACCACGATCGGTGCGGTGAAGGTGCCCTGGCTGGTGACCACGCCCGTCACCCGACCGTCGGCGACGGCGATCCGGTCCACCTTGGCCTTCATCAGGACGGTCCCACCGTGGCGCCGCACCGCCTCGCAGTACGCCTCGGCGACGCGGCCGAAGCCGCCGCGGCAAAACATCCCGCCGTGGCGCAGGAACATGTGCTGCAGGCTGCGGATCGCCTCGGCCGCCTCGAGCAGGTCCGCCGGCACCATGAACATGCCATCGCAGCACAGCCCGACCAGGAACGCGTACAGCGAGCGCGGCACACCATGGCCGCTGATCCACTCGTGGAAGCTCACCCCGTGCAGCTTCTCGATCTCGTCCTCCGGCATCATCGTCATCTGAACGAAGAACGCGAGCGCAGCCTCGCGATCCTCGGACTTCACCTCGAGCCAGTCGAAGATGACGTTGGGATCGGACTGGCCGATCGGCATGTCGGGCAGCCGGGCGTACGTCCCGGAGGAGGTCTTGTAGAAGCTGCCCTGCTTGCCGGGCGCGACCAGATCGACCAGGTCGGCGACGCCCAGCTCGTCGGCGACCGACTGGTAGAGGTTGCCGATCACCGGCGCGCCGATCACCACCCACGCGGTGTAGGTGAAGCCGTTCTTGGACAGGCTCATCGCCTTGCCGCCCGCCCGGGCGTTTTTCTCGACGAGCAGCACCTTGAGACCGCGCTTGGCCAGCAGGCCCGCGCACGAGGCGCCGCCGAAGCCCGCCCCGACCACGATCACGTCGTACGATGCGTCTGCCATGTCACACCCTGCTTTCGTCGGATCTACCGCGAGGAAGGCGATCGGCTCGAGGCTCGCCCGGCTGGCAGCGCCGCTGGCGCCCACCGGTCGAGTCGGCCGCGCCCGAGGCGGCGGCTGAGCGTCCGGGCTACACGATTCGCAGCTCGATGGCCAGTGCATCTCTTGGCCAACCGCGGTTCACAGGCGCGCCTGGCCGCGCACAGGCCAAGGGCGAAAGCCCGGCAGGGCCCCGAGAGCTCGCGTGCGGCCCAGCCGACGAGCACGCGGGCCAGGCGCGAAGCGTCACCCCGCGCGGCGTGGCGCTCCCGCTCGCGCCAGCTGCACCGCGGTGCCGCGCGGCGTGTAGCCGGGCGCCGCATGGTACATGCGGTAGCTCAGGTGGCCGTAGTCGCCGACCAGGTGCGTCGGCTTGAAGGGCGAGGCGATCACCTCTTGGGAGCTTCGCCAGCCGGCGAACTGGAAGGACTCCCAGGCGTGATAGACCACGATCTGCCCCGGCTGGATCGCCGGCGACACCTTGACCCTCACACGAAAGCCCCCGCCGTCGTTGTACACGTCGGCCAGGTCGTGGTCGCCGAGCCCTCGCGCGGCGGCGTCGCTCTCGCTCACGTAGGCGACCGGCTCGCCCCGCTGCAGCCGCAGCAGGTCCGGCTGGTCGCGCCAGATGGCGTGGATCGACCAGCGCGTATGGCCGCCGGTGAGCCGCAGCGGATGGTCTCCGCCGATCGCTGGCAGGGGGCGGAAGCAGGGCAGCTCCTCGCCCGCCGCGAAGAACCATGGGTGGTCGAGGTAGAGCTGCTGGCGTCCGGTGAGCGTCGGCCAGGGATGCTTCTTCTCGACGAACCACTGCGAGGGGTACACCGTGTCGCCCGGCTCGACGTCGCTGCAGATCGCGCTGCCCGGCCCGTACATGCCGGTGCCGTGGATGCGCACCGCACCGCGCCGCACGCCCTCCTCCCAGGTCGAGTCGACCACCGACGTCGAATTCCCCAGGATGGTCTCGAGGGCCGCGCCGTCGTCGTCGCACGGAAACCTCCCACCGGCGCTCCAGCGCTCGTAGATCGTCGCGAGGTCGCGCTCGTGCCCGAGCGCGTCGCGGTACGGGCCCAGGCCGCGCTCGCGCGCCCGCTCCTGGATGCGCCGGGCCAAGCGCCCGTAGATCTCCCACTCGCCCTTGGCCTCGCCGGGTGGGTCGGCCACCTTGTCGCCGAACACCACATAGGGCACGTAGCTCTGCGCGTACTTGATGCCGCGCTTCTCGTAGTAGCCGGCGGCGGGCAGCAGGAGATCGGCGACGTGGCCGGTGGTCGAGAGGCGGAAGTCGACGCTGACCACCAAGTCGAGCTTCGGCCACAGGTGGCGCTCGACGACCTGCGGTGCGGCGACCCGGCGCAGCGCGTTGGCGCCGGTGGCGATGAGCACCCGCGGCTGCTGCTCTGGCGGCGGAAAGATCGGCATCCACCCGCGATCGCACGCCTCCTGCACTGCGGCCACGAGCTCGGGGAACGGCCTCTCGAGCGCCTCCTTCATGCCGCCGTGGAACCAGAGCCACAGCCCGATGGGCTGGAACGGCCCGGCCTCGCGGACGTGCTCGCGCAGCAGGCGCTCGATGAGCTGCGGCGGCGGCTCGTAGACGCGCAGCGCGAGCTTCTGCCACCACGCGGGCTCCTGCGCTCCGGCCAGCCACTCGAAGCCGGCGAGCGAGTACATCGCGGAAAGCCGCAGACCGCCGCCGCGCCTCCCCTGATTGCCAGTGAGCGCGAGCAGCAGGATCATCGAGCGCTGCAGCAGGTCGCTGTGGTAGTGCTTGCACGAGCCGAACGAGGCGAGGATCGTCGTCGCGCCGCCACGCCCCACCCGGCGTCCGAGGTCGACGACCACCTGGGCGCCGACTCCCGTCAGCTCCTCGACCCGCTGCGGCGTGTAGGCGGCCAGGCGCTCGGCGAGCAGCGCGAGCACCGGCCGCACCGCGACGCGCCGGCCGCGCACCTCGACCTCCCAGCGCCCCTCGAGCGCAGGATCGATCCCGCCCAGCCGCAGGCTCGAGCTCGCGTGCCCGGCCGTGCCCGGGGCCTCGGCGATCCGTCCGGCGGCCAGGTCCCAGAGGTAGAAGACGTCGTCGCGGCCGCCCTCCTCGAGGTCGCTCTGGCGCAGGAAGCGGCGGTCGTCGTCTCGGACGAGGAACGGCAGGTCGGTCTGCTCCTTCACGTAGGCCGCGTCGTAGAGCCGTTCGCCGACCACCACCGCGGCCAGGCCGAGCGCCAGCGCGGCGTCCGTGCCGACGCGGGGATTGAGCCACAGGTCGGCGTGGATCGAGGATGCGTTCAGATCCGGCGCGATCGACACCACCGTCGCGCCGCGGTAGCGCGCCTCCCAGAGGAAGTGCGCGTCCGGGATGCGCGTGTAGACCGGGTTCATGCTCCACACCAAAATCAGGTCGGAGCGGAACCAGTCGTCGGAGGAGCCATCGACCGCGCTCATGCCCCAGGTCTGCACGGCCCCCAACGGCAGATCGCCGGTCCCCGCCAGAGCGTCGATCGTCGGCACGCCGAGCAGCATGAAGAGCCGCATCTGCGCCGCGGCGCTCGGCCCGAAGTCCATGTTGCCGAAGTCCCAGGTGATGCACTGCGGGCCGTGCGCGACGCACACGTCGATCAGCCGATCGGCGATCTCGGTGAGCGCCTCGTCCCAGGAGACGCGCTGCCAGCGCCCCGAGCCGCGCGGGCCGACGCGCCGCATGGGGTACTTCAAGCGGCTCGGGCTCTGCGCGAGCGTCGCGTAGCAGGCGCCCTTCTGGCACCCGCGGGGATTGAAGTCCGGCAGGTCGGGACTGGTCTGCGAGTACACCGGCGCCTGCTCCTCGCGCCACACCATCCCATCCTTGACGTACACCTCCATGCTGCACGCCGAGGCGCAGTTCGCCCAGAGGTGCGTGCCGTGCGCGATGCGATCCCAGCGCCACTCGCGGCGATAGACGTCCTCCCACGATCGGTAGTCGGCCGCCGCCGATGCGGGCTCGTCGAGCCCGCCCGAGGCACGCGCGAAGGCAGCAGCGGGCATCGCCTCGAGGCGACGCAGGGCGAGCCCCAGGGCCACGGCTCCCCTGAGGAAGGCGCGCCGGGAGACCCCCGCGGCGCTCACCCGAGCGCCTCGCCAGGGAGCCGACGCCGACGCTCGGGCTCAGCCACGGATGCTCTTTCCCCCATCGACCACCAGGGCGTGTCCGGTGACGAAGCGCGACTCGTCACAGGCGAGGAACAGCGCCGCGTGGGCGATGTCCTCGGCCTCGCCCACGCGCCCCAGCGGGATCGCCTCCTCGTAGGTCTTGCGCACCCATTCGTCGCGGTAGTGGTTGGACATCGGCGTGGCGATGGCGCCGGCGACGATCGAGTTCACCCGGATGCCCTCGCGCCCGTAGGCCACCGCGATCGCGCGGGTCAGCGCCACGACGCCGCCCTTGGCCGCCGTGTAGGCGTGGATGGGAAAGCCGCTGCCGCGGATCGCCGCCGCCGAAGCGGTGTTGACGATCGCTCCGCCGCCCCGCTCGAGCATCCGGGGAACGGCGTGCTTGCAGCCGAGAAAGACGCCCTTCAGGTTGATGTCCTGGGTGCGGTCCCAGTCCGCGGTGGACACGTCGGCGACGAAGCCGTCGCGCCCCTCGCGTATGCCGGCGATCCCCGCGTTGTTGAACAGCACGTCGAGGCCGCCGTAGGTCGCCACGGCGCAGGCGATCATCGCCTCGACCTGCTCCTCCCGGGAGACGTCG
>CAZGUU010000047.1:0-10360 GCA_964529315.1 uncultured Enterobacteriaceae bacterium | reverse complement strand
GCCCGCCCGCTCGATCCGCTGCACGGCATCCTCGCCGCCCTCGCGGTTCCAGTCGGCGACGACCACCCGGGCCCCCTCGAGGGCGAACGGCTCCGCGCTGGCGCGTCCCATACCCGACGCCGCGCCGGTGACGATGGCGACCTTGCCCTGCAGCCGGCCCGGACGCACCACGGCCGCCCCTTTCACGCCGCCAGCGGGCTCTCGCCCGAGCTTCGCGGTGCCAGGTCCGCCTCCAGGCTCACGGCGCGGCACTTGCGGCAGGTGCTCTGCAAGGGCGGTACGCCGTAGTGCGCATAGAGGTCGCGCTGCAGCCGCGAGACCTCGAGGAAGTACTCCGTCGGTGGCGGCGGCGAGCCCTCCCAGGGCGAGCCGGGCGCCGGCGTCCAGAACGTGAAGCGCGGCAGCACGCCCTGATCGAGAAAAAACGTCAAGTACGCGCGCATCGACTCGACCGCCGCTTGCAGCGTCGGCAGGCCGTGCGGTGCCACGGTCTCGCAACCGGCGACGATCGTCGTGGTCGCGCGCCAGGGATCGAGCAGCTTTCCCGCGCGCAGCATCGCCCCAATCCACTCGTCGCGCCCGACGTGCCTCGCCTTGCCCGGCACGAGGATCGGGAAGAGCTTCTCCTCCCAAACCTCGAGCGGATGGCAGAGCGTGATGCGGCCCCGCCCCGCCTCGACCAGCCGGCGCTGATCGCTCTCCGCCAGGGCCTGGGTGATGACGTGCCAGGGGAGGTCGTCCTCGGGGCCGAGCCGCTCCATCATCTCGTCGAGGAAGCGCACGTAGAGCGAGGCCTCGCGAGCTCGGTCGAGCAGACCACCTCCGGTCAGGTTGAAGTGCCCCACGGCGTGCTCTTCGCGGGCCGCACGGTACACCTCGAGCACGCGCTCGACGGTCGGCTTCATCGTCCGCTCGATACCCAGCTCGCGCGCGTGGTCGACCGCGGGCACGATGCAGCAGAACACGCACTGCTCGTTCGAGGTGAAGTACTGGCAGTGGCCGAGAAGCGTGATCGCGAAGATGCAACTCCGTCCCGCCGTCGAGACCACCTTGCACATGAGCGTGCCGTCGCTCGTGCGCCGCAGGAACCACTGCGGCCGCGACTCGAAGTAGACCTCCTCGACCTCCTCGCCGTCGCGGCGCAGCACGTAGCGGGCGTCGCCGGGCTGGATCGCGACGCTGTAGGGGCTCTCGGCGGCCAGCTTGACGATCGTCGTCGTGCCGTCGCGCAGCTGGACGATCGCCGGGACGAGCATCCACCCCTCTCCCACCTCGACCTTGTCGTCCAGGTGGTCGTGATCCCAGTCGAAGATCATGTGCGTGTGGGGGATCGCCCAGCGGCCGATGGCCTGCAGGTCCGGCGTCCACGCGATGCCCTCGCGAAAGACGTCGGCCTTGACGACCGCCGAGCGCGGCAGATCGGGGAAGCGTGCCTGGAGCTCCTCGATGCGCTCCAGACCCTTGCGGCGTCCTTCGCTCGAAACCATGTCGCCCTCCCGCGGCCTGGCGCCCGGCGCGCGAGCCCGCGCGCTTCGCTCGCCGGGCCTCTCTACAGCGCTCGTACCGTCGCCAGGCTGCGCCGGTTCGTGATGTAGCCGTTGTCGCGGAACCAGCGGATCGTGTCGCGGATGGTCTCCTCGAGATCGCGGCAGGCGAGGCCGAGCTCGCGCACGGCCTTGCTCGTGTCGTAGTGGTAGGTCAGGTCGGCCATGCGCACGCGCGGGATCGTCAAGATCGGCGGGCGATGCGTCCAGTGCCGCGAGAGCAGCGGCGCGACCACCCCCACCGGATAGAGGAGCTGGTGCGGCAGGCGCAGGCGCGGTGCCGGGATGCCGGTGACGTCCTCGACCAGAGCGAAGAACTCGCGAAAGCTCAGGTTCGCGTTGCCGATGATGTAGCGCTCGCCGGGCCGGCCCCGCTCCGCCGCCCGAACGAGTGCCTTGGCGACGTCGCGCGCGTCGACGAAGTTGAGCCCACCGGCCGGGTAGCCGAGCACCCGCCGGTTGGCGTAGGCGACCATGAGCTGGCCCGAGGGCGACGGGATGGGATCGTTGGGGCCCATCAGGAAGGTGAGCGCGACGCTCAGCGCCGGGCAGCCGCGCAGGGCCGCCTCGAGCGTCTCCACGTAGCCGAGGAAGAGCGAGATCTCGGTGTGGTTGGCCATGTGGAGGAGGTTCAGGACGGAGCTCTCGTCGCGCAGCTCGCCGTTGCGGCTGTGGCCGATGGAGGTGACGCCATTCACGTGGACGAACTTCTCCACGCCGGCATCCAGGCTCGCCTCCATGAAGTGGCGCTGGCCGAGCACGTTGGCGTCGTAGAGGTCGCTGCAGCGCTCCGACCAGAAGAGCGCGCCGACGCTGAACACCCACTGGCAGCCGACGACCGCGGCGCACAGCGAGTCCCGATCGCGCAGATCGCCGACCACCCGCTCCACGTCGAGCCGGTCGATCAGCCGGCGGTCGCTGCTCCGGCGAACCATCGCCCGGACGTCGTGGCCCTGGGCGAGGAGCTCCTCGACCAGAGCGTAGCCGAGCAGCCCGGTGGACCCGGTCACCAGCGCGCGCACGTCGAGCTGCTTTCGAGGCGCGTGGCGGCGGCGAGGGCCGGCCGGCGCTCGATGCTGCATGGCCGCGAGATCGGTGGCATCGCCTGCAAATTTCCTTCGCGCGACGGAGAGCGCTCACGGTATCCGGCGCGGGGAGCCGCCGTCAATCGGATTTCCTCCCGGATCGGCTCCCGGACTCGTTCGCGTCGGCATCGGTGCGGTCGATCTCGTCGTCCTCCCGAGGCGGCGCGGCGCGCAGCGCTGCGACCCGCTGGTTGCACCACTCCACGTTGGCCACGTGCTCGTGCCGCATCTCGCCGAGCTCGGCCAGGGTCTTCGGAGCGAGCGGCTCGGCGAGCAACGCGTCGAGTCGCTTGACCACCCACGCCTGTCCACGAGCCAGCAGCTCGAGCCGCCGGGCCAGCGTCGGCAGGGCCGCCACCTTCTCCGCGAAGTCGTTGCTGCCAGTGGCGGGGACGCCCCCGAGACGCCCGATTGCCCGCTCCAGCACGGCGCAGCTGGCCGCCTCGTCGGCCTCGACCTTGGCCAGGCGGTTGTGCAGGAAGCCCTTGCGCGCGCTTGCGCGGAGCAGCGCACCCACCGCGACGCCGGCGCGCTCGGCCCGCAGGAGCTCGTTCAGCCGGCCGACCGTCGTCGCGACCGTCCCCTCGCCCGCGGCGGCTACCCCACCAGCAACGACGTTTCCGGCCGCAGGCCAGGCAGCCGCAGGCAGGTGCTTCTGGAACCAGCCCAGAGATGCCTCCGTGACCCGATCCAGCGCATCGCCCAGGTAGAAGTCGATGTGGTTCACCCCGGGCAGGACCAGGAGCTCGCGTGGCTCGCCGGCCCTCTCGTAGAGGGCTTGGGCCTCCTCGACGGACACCAGCCGGTCGGCGCCCGCGTGGACGAAGAGAATCGGCCGGGGCCCGATCCTGCCCACCCGCTCGTCCGGCGCGAAGTCGAGGATCGCCTGCACCGACTCCAGCGTGAGGCTCTTGTCGTCGCTCGCGAAGACGCCGCCCTGGGCGGCGGCCGCCATCAGCTCCAGGATGCTCGGGTCGGGTGGTGCGATCTCGAAGGCGCTCCTCGTCCGCGAGGACTCGCCGCGGTGCCGCCGGGCCCGGTCCTCCTCGATCTCGGCCAGTAGCTCCTGCCACTCCCAGAGCCGGCGCAACGAGCGCAGCCACCGGCGGCCGTTGCCCACCGCGAGGCAGGCGACCACGCACTTCACCCTCGCGTCCTCGGCGGCGGCCTGGACGGCGTTGCCGCCGCCGAACGAGGTGCCCCAAAGACCGAGCCGCTCGCCGTCGACCCCCGGCTGGCCTGCGAGGAACGAGAGCGCGCTGCGGACGTCCTCCACCTGCTCGAGCGGGAAGAGGCGGTGGCGCGGCCCAGCGCTCTCCCCCCAGCCGCGGTAGTCGAAGGTCAGCGCGCGGTAGCCGGCCTCGCAGAAGGCGGTCGCGAGGATCGGTAGAAACATCTCCCGAGTCCCCGTGTAGCCCTGGCAGAGCACGATTCCCGCGCCGCCGACTCCGGAGTCGCCGGGCGTGTACAGCGTGCCCGCGAGCTCCAGCCCCGCGCTGGGGAAGTGCACCGTTCGCTCGTCCATGCCTTGGCTCGCCTCCGTGTCCGGCCCCGCTTCAGAGCCTTGCGGCCAGCTCGAACGCCTCGCACGAGCCGGCGGCCGACTTGCGCGGCCACCGGGCGTCGCCGATGGTGTAGGCCTCGATCCCCAGCGCCCGAGCGCGCCTCTCCAGCGACCGGTCGCGCTCGAGCGCGCAGGTGACGACTGTCGAGACCTCCTCGAAGCGGCGCCCTTTGCCCAGCTGGAAGCTTCGCTCCGCGATCCGCTCGAGCGAAGCGGCCGGCACCACCTCGACGCCTCGCTCGGCGAGCATCACGCGCAGGTAGAGCGCCGAGGCCGAGACCTCCATGGGGTCGAGCCGAAAGAAGCGCGGCACCTCGGCGACCACCACCTCGCTTCCCGCCTCGGCCAAGTAGAGCCCCGTGCTCAGCGCGTAGAGATCGGCCCCCCAGACGAGCACGCGCCGGCCGCGCCCGGCACCCGAGAACGCCTCGTCCATCGCGAGGTGCTCGATGCCGCCGTCCCGCGCCCAGCGCGGGGCAGCGGGCACGCCTCCCGTCGCGACCACCAGGGCGGCGATGCCCAACCCTTCCAGAGTCCGCTCGCTCGCCTCGCTTTGCCGGACGTCGACGCCGAGCACGCGAATCGAGCTCTCGAGCGACTCGAGGTACTCCGCCATCTCGCCGTTGCCCGGCAGACGCGCCATGAGCCGCAGCCGGCCGCCGAGGTCGTTTCGCTCGAACAGAGCCACGTGGTGGCCCCGCTGCGCGAGCACCTCGGCGGCCTTCATCCCGGCGGGTCCGCCGCCGACCACGGCGACCCTCTTTCGCCGCTGCGCGGCGCGCACCGGCAGGCGCCCCTCCCGCCCGAGCCCGGGATTGACCAGGCAGTGGATCCCCGCCTCGGCGCCCTCGGTGATCTCCAGGCACTGGTTGCAGCCGACGCACTTGCGGATCTCGGCGAGCCGTCCAGCGCGCGCCTTGTTCGGCAGCTCCGGGTCGGCGAGCAGCGCCCGGCCCATGAGAACCATGTCGACGCGGCCCTGGGCGAGCAGGGACTCCGCGTGCAGCGGGTCCACGACGCGGATGCCGCCGATCACCGGAACGCGAACCTCGCTCTTGATCGCCTCGGCCAGGGCGACGCAGGAGCCCTGGGGCTCGGCCATGGGAGGGATCATGGGCGGATGGGAGCCGTAGATCCCAGCCGTCACGCCGGTGGTGCCGAGAATCACGAGCCAGGTCAGCTGCGCGTCGCGCACCGCACGCAGGCGCCTATCATCTCCCGTGTGGTGCGTCCAACGAAAGAGAGGTACCTCACCGAGGAGTCGAGAAAGGAGAGAGGAACTGCATGACGCGAGTCCACCACTGCGCGATCCGCACCCGCGACGTCGAGTCGAGCCTGCGCTTCTGGCGCGATGGACTCGGCCTCACCGTGCTGATGGAGCACGCCTTCGAGGGGGATTGGCCGACCCTGTTCGGCGCCCCCTCGACGGTGCTGCGCGCGGTGTTCCTCGGTGACCCCGCCGGCCTGGACGCCGGGCTGGTCGAGCTGGTCGACTTCGGCGAGCCCGGCCCAGACCAAGCACCTCGCGAGGACTCGTCGATCGGCTTCTTCCTCCTGTCCTTGGTGACCGACGTCGAGGCCACCCTCGGGCGACTCGCCGTGCTGGGCCTGGGAGGGGAGCCCCGCCAGATCACCGCCTACGGCCAGCGCATGGCGGTGGTGCGCGACCCCAACGGCGTGCTCGTCGAGCTGATCGACGGCGGTGCGCGGCCCGCGAGCTGAAGCGGCCGACCGCGTGATCCGCGCCGGCAAGTGAGGGACAGGCGCGGGATCCCCGGAGCGAGCCGGGTGAGCCAGGCACCGCACCGGCTACAGGTCGGGCGCGTAGTCGCCGCGGGCGTAGCTCGAGCAGAACGCGGCCTCGTCGCCTCGGAAGGTCGAATCGAGGGCTACCAAGGCCGGGCGGATGGCCTTCCATAGGCGCGTCGGCCCGGCGACGTCGCCGAAGTGCTTGACGACCAGCACGAGATCCAGGCCGCGATGGCCGACGATGAACTGGCCGTAGAGGCCGGCCGCGTACCACACGCCCACGTCGAAAGTCTGCTCGCAGGAATGCGGCGCGGCGTAGCCGCAGCCAGCCGCCTCGGACAGGCCATGCGGGAAGAGCGGGCTCACGGCGAAGGGTGAGCACGGGTCGCCCTGGCCCGGGGCTTCGGGCTCGGCGAGGATCGTGTTGTCGGGCGAGTTGAGCCAGGTGAGATAGCCGTACGCCGTATTCGCGTCCTCGAACGCGGGGTGGGTCATCCGCTCGACCCATTGCTCGGCGAGGATGCGCTGCCCGCTCCACGAGCCACCGCGCAGCAGGAGCAGGCCCAGGCGCGCCATGTCGCGCACCGACGCCTGCCAGGTGAAGCCGAGGATCTTGTCCTCCTTGCCTGCGGTCCAGGTCGAGTGCGCCATGCCCAGCGGCCCGAAGAGATGGCGCTGCGTCAAGTCCTCGACGCTGCGGCCGAGGCGCTCGGGGTCCTGCGCGATCGCCGTGCGGACGACGTCGCTGAGACGGTTGATCTGCACGGTCCCCGCCGTGTCGTAGCTCCAGCGCCGCTCGCCGAAGCGCAGGTCCGGGTTGTGCCCCAGCATGGCCAGGACGTGCGCGATGCGCGCGTCCGGATTGAAGGAAAAGTCGTCGAGCCAGTGGTCGACGCGGTCCTCGTCGGAGAGCGGACCGGTCTTGCGCCCGCTGCGCACGAGGTCGCGCGTCTGGTAGGCGGCCACCCCGGTGACCACGGCGCCGAGCGTCTTGGTCGCCGAGTACACCTCGGTCGCGTCGTCGACCTGCTCGCCTCCCGGCGGATAGTGCTCGTGGCACAGCTTGCCGTAGCGGACGATCGCGTAGGGGCGATCGATCGCCGCGTCGGCCGCGGTCAGCTGCTCCGCATCGAGCCCGCACTCCCGGGCGACCCGATCGGACGCCACCGGCTGCCACTCGGCCGCCCCGGGATCGCCCTTCACCGAGGCTGGCCCGCCGCCCGGAACGTCGCCACAGCCGGCAAAGAGCGCCATGCCCGCGACGCCGACGAGCAAGGCGACGGCGAAGATCCTTGGGGAGCGCGTGCACATGGCGGAGCCACTACGGCGGTGCCCCGCCGTAGTCAATCGCATCGATGGACCTCGCCCCGCGTGCCGTGGGCCGGTGCGGCTCGACGATGCGCCGAACGCACAGCACCTGCACGACCTGCCCCATCAAGTCCCGGCTGTGGCCCTCGTCTCGCCCGAGGCCGACGCCCCCGGGCCGGCGTCTCCCGCCGGATCGACGCGCGCCCCGGCGGCCGCGGACACCCGCACTGCAGGCTCCTCGGTGTCCCGGCAACGAAGAGCCCCGGAAAGCCCCTGGCCTCGGATCCCGCCGAAGGTCTATGGTCGCAAAGCCCGCCCCTCGACCCATGCTGCCCCACTCTCGCTCCGCGAAAGATCTTCTGCCGTCGCGCGGGTTCGCCACGCCGCGGACGCGCCAGCGCACATGGCACGTGGTGCCACTCGCGCCGCTGCTCGCCGCGCTCGCCCTGCTCGCACCGGGGCTGGCGCGCGCGACCTCGCCGTGCGCTCCGGCGCTGGCGGGCTGCCGCGCCGCAGCCCACCACCTGGGCCGCGCATGCCTGCTCGCCTGCAACCACCTGACCGATCCCGCGGAACGTCGAGCGTGCCGCGCCCCCTGCGCCGCGCAGCGAGCCGCCGGCAAGGACGACTGCCGTTCGATCGGCGATGCCTGCCTGGCCTGTGGCGACGTCGCACCACGCACCTGCCGGGACGACCTCGGCAATTGCAGACGCCGAACGCGCAGCACGGACGCCGCGTGCCGGGAGCGCTGCCGCAGCCGTCCGGCGGGCAGCGAGCGCGACGCCTGCCGAGTCCGCTGCGCCAAGGCCCGCGCCGGCGAGGAGCAGCGCTGCGCCTTCCGGCCGGTGCGCGACCACGCCGGGCCCGCCGCCCTCCCGGAGCTTCCGGCGGGACGGGCGGCCGACCTCTCGCAGCTGCTCGACGCCGACGAGATGGCGGTCGTCGAGGCGGCGGATGCGCGTGCGCCGGAGCTGCGCACGACGCGGCTCCGGATCGTCGGCCCGCCCGAGACCGAGGTGCGCGTCACCCAGGTGCGGCACGCGTTCCGCTTCGGCTTCCCCATCGACTCTCGGCGGTTCGAAGGCCGCGACGAGGAGCGCGACTTCTTCCTCGACCTCGCGCGCCGCCACGCCACGCTGGCGGTGACCGAGGGAAATCCCAAGTGGGCCAAGGTCGAGGTCGATCCCGGTAGCCGGGTCTGGGAGCCGACCGATCGCGACGTCTCGCTCGCCGAGGAGCGCGGCTTCCTCGTCAAGGGCCACACCCTCTACTGGGGCATCGTCCCACCCTTCTCCTCGAGCGGCGTTCCCGCGTGGGCGCTCGCCCGCTGGCCGAGCGCGACGCTCGATGCCGCCGAGCGTGACGAGCTGCGCCAGACGCTGCGGCGCTTCGTTCTCGACGTGGTCGGGCGCTACCGTGGCCGGATCGCCCTCTGGGACGTGACCAACGAGACGCTCCAGCCGCTCGCGCAGTGGCTCGTGGCGCGGCTCGGAGCGGAGAGCGTCGCGGACGTCTTCCGCTGGGCGCACGAGGCCGACCCCGACGCGACGCTGGTCTTCAACGAGTGGATCGTCGAGGTGTTCACCGGGCTCTCCGCCCAGCCGACCGCAGCCACGGTGCGCGACCGCGTGCGGGAGCTGCTCGACGCGGGCGTTCCGGTACACGCCATCGGACAGCAGGCGCACTTCACGCCGGGAGCGGCCTTCGCGGGCCTCCCGGTGGACCTCGGCGTGCGCACGCGCATCGACGACTACGCCATCGCCCTCGATACGCTGGCCGAAGCAGGCCTGCCGATCCACATCACCGAGGTCAACTTCATCGCCCCCGACGCACCCGAGCTGCGCGCCGCGCAGGCCGAGGCGCTGATGCGCCTGTGGTGGGGACACCCGGCGGTCGAGCAGGTCGTGCTCTGGGGCCTGTGGAACACCTTTGCCGGGCGCCGCCAGCTCGACGTCGGGCTGTGGCGCGACGATCGCACTCTGTCGCGACACGGGGAGGCGGTGGTGTCGTTGCTCAACGACCGCTGGCGAACCCGCGCCGTGGTGCGCACCGACACACGCGGGGTCGCCGAGCTCACGGTCACGCTGGGCGATTACGCCGCCGAGTGGACGGTCGCCGGCGAGCCGCGCCACGCCATGTTCTCGGCGGCCCGCGCCGCGCGCGACGCGACCGTGATCGCCCTCGGCCACCACGCGCCGTGACGGTCAGCGCCGGCCGCCTACGTGCATGCCGGCGACGACCTCGGAGCCCGCGCCCGCGAGGACTACGAGGAAGCTCGTAGCAGCGCCTTCATCGAGGAGTTCCTGCTCGAGGCGCGCCGCTGGGCCGAGGCGGGCCGGGCGGCGCTGCGCGTCCAGGCGCACGGCGGCTGGGCGGACGTGCTCGACGCCTACGCCGTCGCCGACGTCCCGGAGAGCGAGGGGCTGTTCGCGGCTGGGCGCTTCGATTTCATGAAGCTCGCAGCCTCGGCCGCCCACGTCGCCGGGCGCCGCATCGCCTCGTCGGAGTCGTTCGTCTCGCTCTCCGCGACCCCGCGCGGCTTCTCGCTCGACGACTTCCACCTGCTCGCCGGCCACGCGCTCTCGGCCGGCATCAACCGGCTCATCTGGCACGGCTTCCCGTACCGCCGCCAGCTCGCCGACGGGGAGCCGTGGTACCCGTTCGAAGCGCCCAACGTGACCCGGGTCACCTTCACGACCCGGCTGGACGAGAGCCACCCGATCTGGCCGGACCTGCCGCGCCTGAACGCGACCCTGGGCCGCCTCTCCTACGCCATGTCGCGCGGCGAGCACCGCGCCGGCGTCGCCTGGCTGCTGCCCGAGCGAGAGATCGGCGGCGGTGTGGCAGCGAGCGCCGATCCGCGCCCGGGCGAGTCCGAAACGAGCCGTGCGCTGCGCGCTGCGGGGCTGGTCTACGATCGCGTGAGCCGCCGCGCGCTGGCCGCCGCGAGCCCCCGAACGGGCGGATTCTCCGTCGGGCAGGCGACCTACGGCGCGCTGCTGGTGAGCGACCTCACCGTCGCGGAGCCCGAGCTGCTCGCGGCGATCGAGGCGATCGCCGCTGCGGGAGCTCCGGTGGTGTGGCTCGGCGCCTTCCCCGGGCGAGCCCCC
>CAZGUU010000046.1:0-23514 GCA_964529315.1 uncultured Enterobacteriaceae bacterium | reverse complement strand
TTGCGTGGCCGGCTGGTCAGTAGGCGGCGGGGAAGCTGCAGCCGTTGGTATTGACGTTGAGGCGGCGATGGAGGTTACCGCAGGCCTCTGCGCCCACCGAGGCACCGCTCGAGTCGTCGGTGATCATCGGGTAGGCGGACTCGGAGGTATCGCGCACGGTGGCGCCGCACGAGTAGGCGCCGGTGGTGCGATCCCACAGCGGCTCGCGGGTGAGCACGCCATCGACCCAGCGGTAGAGGACGTTGGCTCCGATGTCGGCGCCGCCCTTGCCCGCACCCTTCATGTTGGAGCCGTCGGGCACCCACAGGATGCAGGCGTTGGCCCCCATGCCGGTGGGCGCCACGGAGAGCGAGCTGCGGATGTTGCCCGCGGCGTCGGAGAGTCCGGTGGTGGTCTCGCCCGAGACGCACGCGCTGTCCCAGCAGTAGTAGTTGCCCGAGGCGTTGCCGTGCGAGTTGGAGGACTCGATGGTCCAGGACTGCTGGTTCTCGGCCAGGATGCCCACGCCGGCATTGCCGAAGGAGAGCACGTTGCTCGCCCGCGAGGTGCAACCTGGCGCGGGCAGGTCGGTGCAGCGCGGGTAGCTGCCGCTGTTGTTGGTCGCGTAGAAGCCGTTGGCCTCGCCGGCGAAGACGGTCACGTTCTCCACCACCGTGTCGCTGGCGCTGCGCAGCTTGAGCGCTTCGCCCGTGGCGCGGGCCACCACCAGGTCGCGGTAGGTGTTGTAGCGCGCCGGCTTGGGTGAGAGCGCGCTGCCCCGGCCATCGGGCCCGGCACCGAACTCGTCGTGGTGGGAGATGTCGCCCGAGAAGGTGTTGTACCAGCCACCGGGGTTGCCGGCGTAGGTGCTGTAGCCCGAGTGGACCTCGAAGCCCTCGGTGCGCTCCATGACGTTGTTCTCCGAGCGGCAGCGCGAGGAGTCGTAGATGCTGATGCCCTCGTCGCCCCCGTTCACGTTGTCGTCGGCAAAGCCGCCCACGCTCGCCCGGTTGCGCGAGTTGGCGTAGTTGCGCCGCAGGGTGACGTTCTCGGACTGGAAGATGCTGAAGGCGTGGCGGTGCGCGTAGTAGACCTCGTTCTCCTCGAGCAGGCTGTCGCCACACTGCTCGAGGCCGAAGCCGTGGGCGTTGGCGTAGCGGTTGGGGTAGGCGGCCAGGTTGCGCCGGATGGTGAGGTGGAAGCTCGAGACGAAGCGGAAGGGGTAGCCCGCACCGCTGGCACCGCCGACCAGGTCTCGGTTCTCGGCACGCAGCCCGACGATGTCGTAGTAGGAGCAGCTCTGCATGACGAAGGCGCTGCGCGTGCCGTCGGCCTTCAAGAAGGCGCGCCGCTCGTTCTGCGCCCGGATGGTGATCGGTGCCGCCGCCGTGCCGTCGTTGGCGTTGCCGCCGCTCGTCGCACAGCTGATCGAGGGCAGACCGGTGGTCGCCGCAGTGTAGACGCCGTCGAGCAGCACCAGAGTGTCGCCCGCACGCAGCGGACGCGCCGAGCTGAATGCACGCCCAAAGGTCCGCCACGCACCCGCCACACTCGTCCCAGCAGCCGAATCGCTCCCCACGGGCGAGAGATAGTACGTCGCGCCAGAGGCGTCGCGCGGACTGGAAGGGGTCTCCGGCGCTCCGTGCGACGGAGTCTTGGCGTCGGCGGCCCGTGAGGGCACGCGTATTCCGGAGCCGTCGCTCGACCGCTGGTTCGCCGGCGCGGCAAGCGCACCGCCGGGCGCGGGCGTCGGACTACAGCAGCACGAGCGTCGGGTTGTGGGGTGGGCGGCGGCAGGTGTGAAACCCCGGAAGGGATGGCTTTCAGCCGGCTCGAGGGCGCCGCTTTGCGAGAGGCGTTGCTCGGCGGCCGGCGTCGAAGGAGCGCCGGGCCGGGCCCTCGAGGCGTCGGCCCGCGTTGCGCGACCCGGGCCGACGCCGCCCGCGATCGCCGCGATCGTCGAGATCGCCAGCGCTGGAAGTAGGAGCCTCCGCCGCGGCCCCGCACCCGAGGCGGTGGCGCCGCGTCGCGGGGCGTCGCGCGAGTCGGCTATCGGCGAACACCGCATCCTACTGGCAGGATACGGTGCGCCCGAGCTGGAGGAGCGAGCAGCTCGGCGCCGGGCTGGGCCCCAGGAAGTGCGCTTCGCCGCATTGGCCGGTTACCGCAGCCGGCGGGTCCAGCACGAGGAGGCCGGCAAGCGGAAGATCGGCGGCGCCGAGCGAGAGCGGCAGCCGTCGCGCTATGATCAGGAAGCGCAGCCAGCCGGTGTCGGGTTCCGCAAGGCGCTGCAGCTCCACCCGGGTGATCCGGGCAAGCGGAGGCGATGTCTTGTCGACGTAGGTCCACTGGCGGGTTCGCCAGTTGTAGCGCCAGCCGATGCGCGTTGCCGAGCTGTACGCCCCCGGTGGGATGGTGGTGTCGAGCAGCTCGCGGTTGCTGGCCTCGATCAGGACGCGTACCCCGTGGGCGATCGGGTCGAGGGCCGGGTCGAAGGGGAAGTGGGGTCGCACCCGCCCGGAGAAGCGTATCCGCTCGATGCTGCTCTGGCTCTCGACCTCGCGGATGAAGAGGCTGGACCGCGTCACGGGCGCGCCATTGGTGCAGGGGTCGAGGGCGTCGCACAGGCCGTCGAGATCGCCGTCGATCGGCTGGCAGCTCGTCGAGCAGCAGGCGTCGGTACCGTTGGCCGCGCCGGCATCACAGCTCTCGCCGCAGCTCGCCTGCACGACGCCGTCGCCGCAGGCCGCGCTGCCCGAGCGGCAGTCGCCGTCGAGACACTGGTCGCCCAGCGTACAGGCGTTGCCGTCGTCGCATGGGGTCGTGTCGGCCACGGCCTGGTTGGCGCAGAGGCCCTGGTCGTCGCAGGTGTCGGCGGTGCAGGGATTGCCGTCGTCGCAGTCGACGTGGCCGGCGTCGCCGCACGAGCAGCCGGTGGTATCGACCGGTTCGCCGGCCGGGCTCGCCGGGCAGGCATCCTGCGCGTCGGGCACGAGGTCGCCGTCGGCGTCGGGAACCAGCTCCCGGATGCGCCCGGCCCAGCGATCCGCGACGAGGATCCGGCCGTCGTCGAGCGGGGCAAGGCGTAGCGCCCCGGTCAGACGTGCCTGGATGGCCGGCCCACCGTCGCCGGTCTCGCCCAGCAGGAAGCTGCCGGCGATCGTCCGGATGGTGCCGCCGGCGTCGACCATGCGGATGACGCGGTTGCCGGAGTCGGAGATCAGCAGTCGGCCGGCAGCGTCGACGTGGACGTCCGAGGGCTGGCGCAGCCGGGCGAGCGTCGCGAGTCCGCCGTCGCCGGTCGAGCCGGCAGTCCCGTCGCCCGCCACGGTCTCGATCAGGCCGCTTGCGGCATCGACGCGGCAGACGCGGTTGTTGCCGTAGTCGGCGACGTAGAGATCTCCACCCGGATCGACGGTCATGTCGACCGGATTCCGGAGTCGCGCACTGGTTGCCGGGATGCCGTCGCCGTCGAGGCCTGCGGTGCCCGTGCCGGCCACGGTCTCGATGTCGCCGCCGGGCGTGATCCTGCGGACCCGGTGGTTGTGGAAGTCGGCCACGTAGAGGTTGCCGTCGTCGTCGAGCGCGAGCCCGGTCGGATGGTCGAGCTCGGCCGCCGTCGCCGCGCCGCCGTCCCCTGCGCCGCCGGCAGTGCCCGTGCCGGCGATCGTCGCGATGCTCCCCATCGGGTCGATGCGCCGGATGCGGTTGTTGTCCGTGTCGGAGAAGATCACGGCGCCGTCCACGTCCACGACCGCATCCGAGGGCGAGAGGCCGGCGTCGACGGCCGGACCTGCGTCGCCGGAGAACGCCGGGTCGCCGTTGCCGGCGATCGTGCTCGTCTGGCGGCTCGATGCGTCGACGCGTCGCAGACGCGCGTTGCCGAAGTCCACGACCAGCAGGCTTCCGTCGGCTTCCGTGACGACGCTCTTGAGCTCTCCGAAGGTCGCGTCGATGCTCGTGCCGCCGTCCCCCCCGAAGAGCGCGACGCCGTCGCCCGCGAAGGTCGAGAGCAGGCCTCCCTCGAGGCGGCGGACGCGGTGGCTGCCCATTTCGGTGAACAGGACGGACCCGTCGACGCGCCGCGCAATGCCGGCCGGAACGGCGATCGGGCTGGTCGCCGCCGGCACCCCTTCTCCCCCGTATGACGGAACACCGGTGCCGGCCAAGGTCACCAGGGCACCCGAGCCGAGATCCAGCCTGCGGATCCGATGGTTGCCCTGATCGACGACGAGCAGCGTGCCCGGGTCTCCGAACGCGAGATCGGAGGGCGAGGCGAGCTGCACGACCGTGGCCGTACCATCGCCCGAAAATCCCGCCGTCCCCGTGCCGGCGATCGTTTGGATGTCACCGGCCGGGTCGATCATCCGGATCACGTGATTGCCGTAGTCACAGACGTAGACCTCCCCCGCCGGCCCGGGAAGGACGCAGACGGGCGAGCTCAGGCTGGCGGACGTGGCTGGCCCGCCGTCTCCCGCATAGCCGGGAGCCCCGTTGCCGGCCGCGGTCGAGATGGTTCCCGCTGGATCGATCTTGCGCACTCGATGGTTTCCCAAGTCGGCGATCCACACGTTGCCCGCGTCGTCGCGGGCAGCGTCCGCGGGGCTGCTCAGCCGGGCATCCACGGCCGGGCCGCCGTCGCCGAAGTCGCCCGGCGAGTCGACGGCTCCGGCAAGCGTGCTCACCGGAGCTCCGCCGGGCGGGATGTGCCGCACACGATGCGCGCCGAGCTCTGCGACCAGAAGATCGCCGCGCGGCGTGGCGCGAACCCGGAACGGGCCCTTCAGCAGCGCTTGGGTGGCGGGCCCGCCGTCGCCCAGCGTGCCCTGGAAGAGCCCGGCCAGCGTGCTGATCGTCCCGCTGCTCGGGTCGACTCGGCGCACCCGGTGGTGCTGCCAGTCGGCGATCAGGATCGCGCCGTCGGGTGCGAGGGCGAGCCCCGAGGGGCTGTCGAGCGAGGCTGCGGTGGCTGGCCGGCCATCGCCCACGCCACGGCCAGCCACGCCGCGGATCAGATACTGCCCGGCGGCGACGCTGGCGTAGGCGAGCGTCGCCGCGGCGATGCACAGACGAAGGGACATGTTGCGCATGGTCGTCTCCTCCTTCGGGGTAGCGGTGACCCTCACGCTCCAGGGCGGCGGTCCCGGCATCGGACCGGCCGCAGCAGGCAGAGAGCCGTCTTCGCGATGACCGCCAGGTCGCTGCGGACGTCCCGCTCGGCGAGGTACTCCAGGCTGATCCGCAGCTTGCGAGGCAGGATCTCCTCGAGGTAGGCCCGCTCCGGGTCGGCGAAAGAGGCGAGCAGGGCCGATTCGTCGCGAAAGGCGAGCGAGGCCGGATCGGTGAGCCCGGGCCGGACACGCAGTGCGGCGCGCTCGCGTGCGCCGTAGCCCGCGACGTAACGCGGCACCTCGGGTCGCGGTCCCACGAGGCTCATGTCGCCGCGCAGCACGTTCCAGAGCTGGGGTAGCTCGTCGAGCTTGTAGCGGCGCAGGATGGCTCCCAGGGATGTCACGCGCGGATCCGCGCCCACGGTGATGGCGGGGCCGCGAGCCTCGGCGTTCGCGTGCATCGTCCGCAGCTTCAGCAGCAGGAAGGGCACCCCGTTCCGTCCGACCCGCCATTGACGGAACAGGATCCCTCTGCCCGAGGTGACGCGTACGAGCGCCGCCAGAAGGACGAGAAGCGGCGTCAGCAGGAGCAGGCCGGCTCCGGCGGCCGTCACGTCGAGCGTGCGGCGCAGGCGCTCCTCGCTCCCTGGCGACACGCGGCTGTCTCCTTTCTCAGCGGCGATGGCGCTGCGCGATGCTGGAGACGGCCTCGACGACGTCGTCGACGTCAGCCTCGGTCATCTCGGGATAGAGCGGCAGGCTGATCGCCCGCGAGTACGCCGCCTCGGCGAGCGGAAACGCACCTGGGCGGTAGCCCCAAGCCCGCTGGTAGTAGGGGTGCAGATGCAGCGGGATGAAGTGGACGCTCGCGCCGATGTTGCGCGCGCGCAGCTCGTCGATGAATCGCGTGCGGTCGATGCGGAGCATCTCGAGACGCAGGCGCAAGAGGTAGAGGTGCCAGGCATGCATCGTCCCCGGCGCCTCGGACGGCGTTTCGACGCAGTCGACGTCGCGCAACGCCGCCGAGTAGCGCCCGGCGTAGCCCGCCCGGGCGCGGTGGAAACGCCCCAGCTTGCGCAGCTGGTGGATGCCGAGGCTCGCCTGGATGTCGCTCAGGTTGTACTTGTGGCCGCTGGCCAGGACCTCGTAGTACCAGGAGCCGCGCTCCGCGTAGCGGTTCCACGCGTCGCGGCTGATGCCGTGCAAGGCGAGCCGGCGCGCGAGGTCGGCCGTCTCGGTGCGCGCCGCGAGCAGCATTCCGCCCTCGCCGGTGGTGATGTTCTTCGTGGCGTAGAAGCTGAACGCCGCGGCATCGCCCAGCGTGCCCACCCAGCGGCCGCGGTAGGAGGCCGGCAGGGCGTGCGCCGCGTCCTCGACGACCCAGAGCCGGTGCGCGCGAGCCACTTCGAGGAGTCCGTCCATGTCGCAGGCCTGGCCGGCGATGTGAACCGCCATGACCGCCCGGGTGCGTGGGGTGATGGCGCGCTCGAGCGCGGCCGGCGTCAGGTTGCACGTCGCCGGGTCGACGTCGACGAGAACCGGCCGCGCGCCGAGATAGGTGACCACCTCGGCCGTCGCCGTGAAGGTGTACGTCGGAACGATGACCTCGTCCCCTGCGCCGACGCTGCCGGTGGCCAGGGCGAGGTGCAGCGCCGCGGTGCCCGAGCAGAGCGCGAGCGCGTTGCTGGTGCCGAGGAGTCGTGCGAACTCGCGCTCGAAGCGCTCCGCCTTCGGCCCGCTGGTGACCCAGCCCGAGCGCAGCGTGTCCACCACCTCGGCGATCTCCTCCTCGCCGATCGAGGGCACGTGGAACGGAAGCCAGCGCGGCCGACGCCCGGGCAGGATCGCCCGCGCCTCGCGCCCCTCGGGCGGATGCTCGATCACGTCTTCCAGGGAATGCTCCATCGGGGGTCCTTTCCACGAGCTGCGGCCGGGGCCGCGGGATCCGTGGCCCACGAAGCCTGCCGGGCGTCCCAGGCCGGGCGCAGCCGCGCTCGAGCGGCCTCGGTGAGCATCCCGGCGCCGTAGGCGAAATGCATCGCCGCCGCGGCCAGCGGTACGAGAGCGGCCACGCGGACGCCGTGGCGCCGCGCGCCGGCCGCGGCCAGCAGGAGAGCCGCGGCGTACGTCGAGACGAGAACGGCGCCCGCCAGGCGGCCGAGCGGCGAGAGTGGGGCCGCGGCAGCGCATGCGGCCAGGGCGACGACGAAAAGGCTCGGTGCCAAGTGCCGGGGAAGCAGGTAGTCGGGGTGCTTGACGAGGACGCGAACTCGACCCCGCCCGTAGCTCCAGTACTGGCGCACCAGGCCGCGCAGGGAGCCGCGCGCGTGGTTGTGCTGTCTCAGGGCGGGGCAGCAGACGATCTCGCCGCCGGCGCGCAGCAGGCGCCAGTTGAGCTCGTCGTCCTCGCCGAAGGGCAGAGCCGGATCGAAGGGGCCGGCGAGGAGCAGCGCCGGGCGGCGGTAGGCAGGGCAGCCGACGGTGCGCACCACGTGGTCCTCGAGCTGGCCGTCGCTGTACCATCCCCCGCCGACTCCGAGCCGCGAGGCGCGTGCCGCGCCCACGACTCGAGCCATGAACGACGTGGCCGCGGGGAGGTAGGGGCCGCCGACGGCCACGGCGCGCGGGTGCCGGGCGAACGCCGCCACCAGCGAATCGAGGTAGTCGGGTGCGAGGAAGCCGTGCGCGTCGACGCGCGCAACGATCTCGCCCCGCGCCGCGAGGACGCCCGCGTTCATCGCCGCCGCCTGATTTGGACCGTCGCAGTCGACGACGCGAACGCGGGCGTCTCGGGCCGCACGGGAGCGGGCGATTGCTCCCGTGCGGTCGGTGGAGCGGTTGTCGACGACGATGACCTCCATGCGCTGCGCCGGGTAGGTCTGGGCGAGGATGGAGTCCAGGCACGCGGGCAGGAAGCTCTCCTCGTCGCGCGCAGGAACGACGACCGACACCATTGGACGCTCGCTGCTGGTGCGGGGATTGGGCGCGCTGGTGGCGGCGAGCCACGCCGAAGCGGCCCGCGGCGCGAGCGCTGGCTCGCCAAGCCAGGAGCCGGGCGGTGTCGAGACGAGGCGCTGCTTCATGTTGCCTCCTCGATCGGGGTCGTGCCGATTCCCGAGAGCCCCCGGGCGGCGTCGATCCGCGGTGCCCAGCCCAGCGCGGCGGTGCAGGGAGCCGGGTCGAAGCGAGTCTCCTGCACGCTCCACGCCAGCGTGTAGAGCAGGGAGCGCGCTCGCGAGGGGCGAAGCTCGGGGTGACGGGCGAGGAGGCGGGCGCAGCCTTGCGCCGCCTTCGCGGGCAGGTAGGCGACTTGCGCCGCAGGGGTGCTCCTCTCCGAGCGCAGCGCGAGGTAGGCATCCTGGCGCGGGCTGCTCGGGCCGACCACGTCGATGGCCGGCACCATGGACCCATCGTGCAGCGTCGTGCGCCACATCGCCTCGACGACGTCGTCGACGTGCACCAGGGGCAGGATCATGCGGGGCGTGCCCCAGACGAGAAGAGCGCGGCGGCCGAGGTAGCGAAAGATCCGTGCGACGAAGTCGCGCCCCCGTCCGTAAACGATGCCCAGGCGCAGGCTCACCGCGTCGATGCGCCCCATCGCGCGGTGCAGCGCGACGATCCGCTCGGCCTGGATCTTGGACCAGGCATAGGGCTCGCGCAGCTCGGGGCGAAGCTCCAGCGGCGACTGCGGCGTGAGCACGCGACCCGGCCGCTGCCAGCCGTACACGGCGACCGAGCCCAGGTGGACGAAGCGAGCCACGCCAGCCCGCTCGGCCGCGCAGAGTAGCCGTCGCGTGCCTTCCACGTTCACCCGCCGGCAGCTCTCCGCATCGCCCGACCGCACGCTGGCCGCGCAGTGCACCACGGCATCGACACCGCAAAGCGCCGCGCGCAGGTCCACCCGTGGGCTTGCCAGGTCGCAGGTCACGCGTTGCGTCGAGGACGGCAGCCCGGGTGCGTCGCGGTGCAGCAAGGCCCGCACGTGCGCGCCCTCGGCGACCGCCCGCTCGACGAAGCGGTGCCCGACGTACCCCGCGGCACCCGTGACCAGCAGGATCATGCGCAGAACCTCGAAGCCTCGGCGTCGCACGGCGAGTCGGCATGGCCGTCGCCGCTTGCGGCACGCTCGGCCTGGTGGGCCAGCGAGCGATGGATGGATTCGAGAGCCTGCGCGACCAGCAGGCCCTCGGCGAAGGACACCGGAGGCGGTAGCCCGCGGCGCAGGCTGTCGTAGAAGGCCGCGATCAGCCGCCGCATGCCGGGGTAACCCCGCGAGCGGCCGGTGAGCTTGCCGATCACGCGCGCGGCCGTACCGAGCCCCGACTGGCGTGCGGTGGCCAGCGCGAGGCGGGCCTGACTCAGCGGGTGCCAGGTGCCGGTCTGTCGGGCCAGGATCGAGCGCTGCCGAGCGAAGTCGACGAGCACGGATCCCTCCGTCCCGCGCAGCGTCAAGCGTAGCTCGTAGGGGACGCCGGTGAGCGAGATGCGAATCGAAGCGGGTCCGCGTTCGCAGCCGAGGAGCACGCCCAGCTCCTCGGGCGCCCGCGTCCCGGGCGTGGCGAACGCAGCGATCTCCTGAGGTGCGCCGAGCGCCCAGACGAGGAGGTAGATCGGGTGGGGCAGCACGTCCGTCAGGCGCCCTCCGGGAAGGCTCGCCGTCCAGTCGCGCGCCGCGCCGAGTCCGGCCAGGCGCTGGATGCCGTAGAACATCTCCGCTGCCCGAACGTCGCCGATCGCACCGTCCTGGACCCAGGCCCGTGCCGCGAGCATCTCGGGCTCGAAGAGGAAGTTGTGATCGACACACAGGGCCTCGGGGTCCCGGCGCAGGGCAGCGGCGATGGTCCGTGCGCCGGCGCCGTCCAGGGCCATCGGCTTCTCGACCAAAACGCGGGCGCCTGCGGCGAGCGCCCGGCTCGCCAGGGCGGCATGCGTCTCGGGAGGGGTGCAGAGGTGAACCGCGTGGAGGGCCTCTCGAGCGAGCATCCGCTCCGGATCGGCGTAGGTCGCGGCGGCGCCGAAGCGCTGCGCGAGCCGTTGGGTTGCAGCCGGGTCCGAATCGCAGAGCAGCAGGCGGTCGACGTCGTGCTCCTCGCGGATGCAGGCCGCGTGCGTGGCACCGATGCGCCCGCAGCCGACGATGGCGACGTTCACGGCGAGCCTCCCGGCGTGCCCGAGGTCTGCGCCAGCGGCTGGCCCGTCGTGCCGGGCAGGGGGGGCGCTGCTTCGGCTCGAAGCACAACGCCGTCGGTCCACGAGCTCACGGGCCGTCCTGCGATGGTGGGCACCGCGGCGCGCCCCGACCGCCAGCGCAGCCAGCCCCAAGCCTCTCCAGCCCAGCGAATCGCGTCGCAAGAGTGGACGTCGACGCGATCGTAGGTGCCGGCCAGCACGTTCACGCCGGCGAGCAGGGCGCTCCGAGACATCTCCCGCGTGAGGAAGAGCAGCGTGCGCAGCTCGGGATAGGCATCGAAGTATTCGTAGCGCTGGGCGAGCAGGCAATTGGCGATCGCGTTCTTCTCGTAGAGCTTGAACAGGCCGCGCGCCGTCGAGCGATGCTGGTGCCAGACCAGAGCGCACGGCTCGTAGACCAGCCGCAAGCCAAGGTCGCGCTGCATGCGCCACGAGAGGTCGAGATCGCCGCCGTAAACGATGGAGGCGTCGAATCCGTTCAGGCGCGCGAAGGCGGAGCGGCGGTACGCGGCGTTGGCGGTCTGCGCGAACGGGCGGGCCGGGTGTCGGAACGCCCGATCGGCACGGATCGAGCGCTCGGCCTGGTATTGCAGCACGGGCGAGTCGCGGCGTGAGGCCTGGATGTAGCCGGCCACCCCGCCGACGTCCTCGGCCGCCAGCGCGCCGACCAGGGCGCGCAGCCAGCCACGCTCGACGATGCAGTCGGCATCGGTGAACGCGAGGATGTCACCGCACCCGGCACGAGCGCCGGTGTTGCGGGCGGCGTAGGAGCTCTGCGCCGCGTCCTCGTGCAGCAAGCGTACGCCGTGGCTGCGCACCACCTCCGCCGTGCGGTCGGTGGAGCGGTTGTCGACCACCAGGATCTCGCGCCGCTGCGCGGGGTAGTCGAGCTGCACGAGCGACTCGACGCAGGCAGCGATGGTCGCCTCGCCGTTCCATACCGGAACGACGACCGATACCGTGGGAACGCTCGCAGGCCAGTCAGTCTGCATCACGTGTTCCTCCGTACGCATTGGGCCCAGGGGCGTGGGCCGCAAGCCGCTCGACGTGCGAGCCGGTCTGCGTCTTCGGAGCTCGGGCGAAGATCATCCGTCGGCCGCGTGGCTCTCGACCTTGGGAGCCGTCCCCTCGGAGTGCCACGGCCGCGGCGTCCACCAGGCCCACTCGACGCAGCGCTCGCACGCTGGCGCGGTGAAGTCGCCCTCGACGTGCTTGCGGCGCAGGCGGCGCATCCGGGCGCCGTGCCAGGCGGCAAGCACGCCTGCGTCCTTCACGTTGCCCAGTGGCGTGCGGATGTCGTAGTCGCGCTCGCAGGAGACCAGCGAGCCGTCCCAGAAGACGTAGGCATGGTACCAGAGATTGGGACAGGGGCGTCGCTGCGTGGGCTGGGCGGCTCCGTCGATGCCGTGACGCGTGATCGCGTCGACCTGATCGCCCCAGGTGTCGAGGTGCTTGACGTTCACCTGGTCCACCCCGAAGCGCTGCCAGCGGCGGACGAACTCCGTGACCTCCGCCTGCGTCTCGCGCATGGCGATGATCTGCATCACGACGCGAGTGGTCGCGCCGGTGCGTCCCTTGAGCTCGAGCAGATGCTCCACGTTGCGCAGGACGCGATCCCACTTGGCGTTCACCCGCACGCTCTCGTAGGTCTCCCTGGTGGTTCCGTCGAGAGCGAGGTAGAGCACGTCGAGGCCGGAGCTCAGGACCTCGCGGGTCCGCTCCTCGTTGAGCAGCGTGATGTTCGTCGAGGTCTCGATGTGCATCCCGGCCTGCTTGCCGTAGCGGATCATCTCGAAGAGCTGCGGGTGCATGAGCGGCTCTCCCCAGGAGTGGAGCACGGCCGACGGTGTGCGCCCGCCGACCTCGTCGACGATCGCTCGGTAGAGGTCCATCGCCATGTAGCCCTTGGGGCGCTTGATGACGCCGAGCCCCGTGGGGCACATGGGGCACTTCAGATTGCAGTGGTTGGTCGACTCGATGTAGATGCGGTCGGGAACGAAGGGCCCGCGCTCGGCACCGGCGCGGTATGCGGTATACTTGACGGGCATGTTCAGCGTGGCGCGCAGCGCCTTGGCCCGGCGGCCGACGGCGTCTGCGATGGCGTGTGCGTCCATGGATCGACTTCCCTCCGAAGCTCGCCGCCGGTCGGCCGGGGCGGTTGGGTTGCGGGCCGACTCGGCGCGTGGCTCGCCGCGCCATCGACGCCGCTGGCGACGTGCCGCAGCTTCTCGCCGCGGAGAAACAGGTAGCGCGCGAAGAACGACGGGCGCAGGCGCACGAGGGTCGGGTAGACGGCGTACACCAGGCGGGCGAGGCCGCGGCGGTAGAACCAGCTCGGGTAGAGGCCCCGGCACCAGAGCCCGGCGTGGCCGAGGAGCTCGCGAACCTCGACCCCGTTGCGCCTGCAGTGGCGGGTCATCTCCAGGGCCGTCAGGTGGCGGATGGGGTAGGGGTCCGTGGGGCTGTTGGGGATGTACGGGAAGCGGCCGCCCAGCAGCCACAGCCGGTAGCGCCAGTGTGCGGTGTTCGGCTCCATCCAGATGAACTTGCCGCCCACGCGAAGGACGCGCAGGCACTCGGCCAGGTTGCGGTCGAGGTAGAAGAGGTGCTCCAGGTTCGAGTTGCACACCACGGTATCGAAGCTCTGGTCGGCGAAGGGTAGGGCGCTGGTGTCGAGGTCGACCTGCCGGCTCGGGATTCCGCGCCGGGCGGTGCGCTCTGCGCCGACGCGCGAGACGTCGGTGGCGACGACTCGGGCGCCCTTTTCCTGGAGCAGCTTGGCCAGGAACCCCGGACCGCAGCCCGCGTCGAGCACCTGCTCGCCCGGTCCCACTCGGGCGACGATCATCGACAGGCGGCTGTAGTCGACCTCGCCCTCGGGCAGGTCCGTCCAGTGCTGATTGTAGTAGTCACGCAGGTCCATCGTGAGCGACCCTCGTTTCGGGGCCGAGCGCGAGGCCGCCGGTGACCGGGGCCAGCGATCGCGCCAGGCCGCAGCTGGTGAAGATGTGCGCGTAGTCCGAGGCGATCCGCGTCCAGCTCAGCGTCTCGGCCAGAGCTCGCGCCCGCGCCCCCAGCGCGTTCGCGTCGGTGTGGAGCGCTTCCTCGACGGCGTGCTGGAGCGCGTCGGGGACGCCGGGGTCGTAGAAAATCGCGCAGCCAGCCTCCTCCAGATCCGCGAGGCAGCCCAGGCGCGGAACGATCAGCGCCCGGCCGAAGGAGATGCCGAGGATGGCCACGCCCGAGGTGAGCAGCGCGCGATAGGGAAGGACGACGAAGTCGCAGGCGCTGAACAGCGTGCCCACGTCCTCGTCGCGGATGTGCCGCAGGTCGAGGTGGATGCGCGGGTCGCGAAGGCGCCTGCCGACCGCGCGCAGGTGCTTGGCATCGGCGTCGGAGGGCGGGCGGCCGGCGACCACCAGGCGCAAGCGGGGATCGGGCAGCGCGTGAAAGGCGTGGAGCAGATCCTCGGCGCCCTTGTAGGCGCGCAGCTGGCCGAAGCAGAGCAGCAGGATGTGCGACGGCGCGAAGCCGAGCGCGCGGCGCGCATCCTCGCGCGTCGAGGGCTCGGGGTAGCAGCCGATGTAGTTGCCGTGTGGGACGACCAGCGGCCGCCTGCGGCTCCAGCAGAGGTGCTCCACCGCGGACGGCGTGTGCACGACGGGTTGGGCGACCAGCAGGAGGAGCCGTCGCATGAAACGGTCCACGGGGTGTGGCTCGTGCGGAAGCGCGTTGTGCACGGTCCACACGATGCGGTAGCGCAACGCGACGGCGAGACCGAGGTTGGCGACGAACGCGCTCGCGGAGCGCAGGGTCACCCGGCCGTCGGGCCGCCGGTAGTGCAGCTCGGGCCAGTGTACGTGGAGCAGCTTCACGCGCTTGCGGTTGCGCCACAGCCAGGCCGCGCGGAGCTCGGAGCCCGGGTCGACCTCGATTCCGGCCGCGGCGAGGTGCCCGTAAAGCAGGTCGCAATAGGGGTTCTCGCGAACGCTGCGTGGGAGCGCTGCCACGGCGGTGCGCATCGCCGTGGTCACGCACGCGCCGCGAGGCGCTGCGCCAGTGCGCGACGCAGCTGCGAGTGCAGCGCCTCGCTCGAGACGTCGGGCAAGAGTCCGTGGGCCGCGCCCCCGACGGAGAGAGGGCGCACCCGCGGACGGGCCGCGAGCGCATCGGCAGCCCGGTGGGCCGGGGAGTGGAACTCGGGAACCAGCTCGTGGAGCTTCGCGCGCACCCCCTCGTCGTTGCCGGCCAGCGCCAACGCCTCGAGCTCCTCGATCAGCTTGCGCGGCTGCCGCCAGTCGCGGTGGTTCTGCTCGTTCAAGCGGAAGATCATCGGGTGTCCGGTGCGTGCCGCGACCTCGCTGTCGGTGATCAGCTCTTCGTAGAGCTTTTCGCCCGGACGCAGGCCCGTGATGCGCATCTCGATGTCGACGTTGGGCTCGAGGCCCGAGAGGCGGATCATGTCGGCGGCCAGGTCGAGAATCCGCACCGGCTCTCCCATGTCGAGGAGGTAGATCTCGCCGCCCTGGCCGAAGACGCTCGCCTGGAGGACCAGGTGCACCGCCTCGTCGACCAGCATGAAGTATCGGACCACGTCCGGGTGGGTCACCGTGACCGGGCCGCCTCGGGCGATCTGTCGACGGAAGAGCGGAATCACGCTTCCGTCGCTCCCCAGGACGTTGCCGAAGCGGACGGTAACGAAGCGCGTACGGCTCGACGGCTGCAGGCTCTGCAGCAGCAGCTCGGCCACGCGCTTGCTCGAGCCCATGACGCTGGTCGGGTTGATCGCCTTGTCCGTGGAGATCATGACGAAGCGCTCGGCGCCGTAGCAGGCTGCCATCTGTGCGACGACGCCGGTGCCGATCACGTTGTTGCGGATCGCCTCGCACGGGTTGCCCTCCATGAGCGGCACGTGCTTGTAGGCCGCAGCCTGGAAGACCACTCGGGGGCGCTCGGCGCGCATCAGGCGCTCGACGCGCAGCGGGTCGCCGATGTCGGCCACCAAGGGCACGAGCTCGACCCGCGGAAAGCGCTCGAGCATCTCGGTGTGCAGGAAGTGCAAGTTGTTCTCGTTGCGATCCAGCATCAGCAGGCGCGCGGGCCCGCAGGCGGCCACCTGGCGGCAGAGCTCCGAGCCGATCGAGCCGCTCGCCCCCGTCACCAAGGCCACGGCGTCGTGGATCAGCGGGCGTACGGAGTCGAGGTCGAACGACACCGGGGGGCGCCCGAGGAGGTCCTCGATGCGAACCTCGCGCAGGGCGTTGACCGTCACCCGGCCGTGCAACACGTCGCTTTGCGCCGGGAGCAGGCGGAAGCGGGCGCCGCTGGCCTTGCACAGCTCGACCACCTCGCGCAGGCGGCGCCGGCTGGTGGAGGGGAGGGCGATGATGATCTCGTCGGCACGCTGCTGGTCCACAAGGCGGCCGATCTCGTCGAGCTTGCCCAGGACGGGGATGCCGTGGATCAGCACCCCCTCCTTCTTGGGATCGTCGTCGGCGAAGCCCACCGGGAGATAGCGGCCCGCCGGATCGCTGAGCAGCTCGCGCGCGGCGGAGTGTCCGGTCTGACCAGCGCCGACGATCAGCACGCGGCTCGCCGCGGAGCGGCGGAGCCCGGGTCGCCCGGTGCGCAGCCAGCGCGAGGTGACCATCATCCCGGCAACGAGCAGAAAGCTCAGGATCGGTTCGATGAGCAGCACGGATCGGGGCAGGCGCCAGCCGAAGAGCCAGGGAAGGACGAGTGCAAAGGCGACACTCCCGGCCAGCGTCGCCGCGACGATGCTGCGCAGGTCGACGATCGACACGAAGCGCCACCATTGGCGGTGCAGCTGCCAGTACCAGGCGGCCGCCCAGCGGGCGGCGACGAGGATGGGCAGCGTCGACAGGATCTCGGCGCTCTCCTGCGGCCCCAGGGCGAAGTCGAAGCGCAGCTCGTAGGCCGCCACGTAGGCGAGCACCGATGCAGCGATCAGGGCGAGGGCCTTGCCCTGGGTCTCGATGCGCCCGATCCAACGGCGGGCAGCGGTGGCAAGCGTCATCGGCGGTGTTCTCCTCCGGCGCCGGCCGGTTCGAGCGCGAGTGCCGCCGCCTGGGCCAGCGCGAGCGCGATCCACGAGAGCTTGAGCAAAACGATGTCGAGCGTGGCACCCAGGACGAGAAGCGCGACGAGCATCGCCGCGGCGGCCAGCGCCGCGCCTTCGTCCGGGGCGCGGCCGCTGCGCTTGGCGCGATGGACGGTACGCCCGAGGACGGCAACGTGGGCGGCCAGCGCAGCCAGGAGCAGAGCGGCGCCCAGGAGGCCGAGCTCGGCCAAGGCGCAGACGTAGATGCTGTGCGCGGTGCGCCCGCCGTAGCGGTTGCGCACGTCGCGTGCCCAGCGCGGGTCGACCTCGGTATTGCGCATGTACCGGTAGAAGGCGTGTGGGAAGTTGGCGAAGCCGATTCCCCGAAGCGGGCGATCCTCCACCATCGCCAGGCCCACGGACCAGATGTCGAGCCGGCCGGCCCCGCGATCGGTGAGCGCCGTCGCGTAGCGCCGTGACATCTGCTGCAGCGCGCCTCGCGGCGCCAGGGGTGCGAGCAGCAGGCTGCCCGCGACGACCAGGACGGCGAGGCGCAGGCTCCGGCGCGGCCGCGTGACGGCGAGCATCGCGACCGCGGCCACGAGCGCCAGCAATCCGCCGCGCGACCCCGTGAGCACGACCGCGAGGCCGATCGGCGCCAGCGCGACCAGACGCCAGCGGCCGAGGAAGCCCGTACCCCGGCCCAGGGCGAGCGCGGCGCCGGCAGGGAGGACCAGGGCCGCGGCAAGCTGATTCGGATCGAAGACCTGCGCGCCGAAGCGCAGAGTCGCCCTCTCGATCGCCTCCACGGAAGGCAGCTGCCAGACCACCAGCAGTGCCACCGCGGTGGTCGAGAGGAGGAGCACGTCGAGGACCACCTCGAGCCGCCGGCGCGTGTCGATCACGTCCACGGCCACGAGGTAGAGGCCGAGCAGCTGAAGGACGGACCAGAGCGCCGCGCGCGTCCGCTCCCGGTCGTCCGCCCACAGCACGCTGGTCGCCGCGAAGGCGACCCAGAGAAGCAGCAGCCATCCCGGCAGACCGGGCAGGCGGACCTCCCCCCGGGCGAGCCGGCTCACGAGCCAGCAGCCCATCACGACCACCCCGAGAGCCCGCGTGGCGGTGAGCGTGCCCGGCAGCCCCAACGAGGCCACCGCGTCGAAGGGCACGAGCGCCACGAGCAGGAGGAAGCCGGCAAACGGCGCGGCGATCAGCACGGGCAGCAGGGCCACGCCCACGACGGCCAGGCCGAGCTTGGGGTCGGCCGACACGAGTGCCACGGCCAAGACGCAGAGCAGGCCGCCGGCGCCCAGCACCCAGATGTGCTGCCCGGATGCGCCGCCGGGGCGCGCCACGCTCGGCCAGGCTTCGGCGGCCGCGACCCAGGGCTCAGGACGCATAGGTATTCGCGAAGTAGTGGGCGAAGCGGTAGTAGTCGCCCAGCCGCGGATCGATGCCGTTCAGCACGACACCGACGACGTTGGCATTGACGAAGCGCAGCCGCTCGAGCGCCTCGCGCGTGATCTCCCGGTCGGTGCGCTGCCCGCGGACCACGAGGACGACGCCGTCGACCTGTGCCGCGAGAATCGAGCTGTCGGCGATGGGAAACATCGGCGGCGCATCCACGATGGCCATCTCGTATCGCTCGGCGAGCGAGCGCAGGGTGTCGCGCATGCGTGGCGAGGCGAGCAGCGTCGCCGCGTCGGCGGGTGGCCAGCCGCTCTGCAGGAGATCGAGCGGGCAGTCGACGGCCGGAAGGTCGCGGCCGCTCGCGACCACGCCGGAGACGAGGTCCATGCGCTGCACGACCTCGTCGAGCTCGAGCGCACCGTTGAGCACCTCGGAGAGGCCGGGGTGCGCCGGGATGCCGAGCAGCCGGTGGCAGCGCGGCTGGCGCAGGTCGGCGTCCACCAGGACCACGCGCGTGCCGAGCTGGGCCAAGGAGACGGCCAGGTTGACCGCGGTCGCCGTCTTGCCCTCGCCGCTCTGGCTGCTGGTGAAGAGCATCAGACGGGTGGGTCGTCCGGCGTTGCAGATGAAGAGGCTGGTGCGCAGCCCGCGGTACGCCTCGGCCGACGCCGAGCGCCTCTGCAGCAGGCTCACCAGCTCGCCCTTCGGTGCCGCGAGGCGCTCGCGCCCGCCCTTCGTGCTCGCGGGCGGGGCCGGCAGGGCGAGGGAGGCCTTGGCGCCGCCGCGTGGTGCGAGTGCGCCGAAGTCCGGAACCACGCCCAGGGTGGGCAAGCCGAGGGTGCGTCGCACGTCCTCGGGCGTCTTGACGGAGCGATCGAGGTGCTCGGCGAGCAGCGTGGCCAGGCCCCCGAGGCCCAGGCCCAGCATCAGGCCGAAGCCCAGGGTGAGTCCGACGCGCGGGTGGGACGGAGCCGTCGGCAGCTCTGCGCGATCGACGATCGTTGCGTTGGAGAGCTGTACGCCCTTGACGACGTCGGTCTCCTGCAGGCGCGTGACCAGCGTGGAGTAGAGGTGGCGGGTGGCCAGAACACCCTGCTCGAGCTTGATGTAGCTGGCGGTCGCGTCCTTGAGGTCGAGCACCGCCGCCTGCTGGCGCACCAGCTCGTCGCGCAGGCTCGCCTCCCGGGTCTGTGAGGCCAGGTAGACCGACTCGATTCCCCCGACCACGCGAGCGATCTCGGTGTCGAGGCGCCGGCGTGCTTGACGCAGCTGAGAGGAGATCTCCTGCATCTGCGGGCTTGCGGGCAGAAAGATCTCCCCCTGCTCGGCGTGACGGATCTCGAGCCGGCTGACCTCGGCCTTGAGCGTCTGGATGAGGGGGTTCTGCAGGACCACCGGCAGAGAGTCGAGCTCGCGGCGCGCGCCGATCCGGTAGTCGGCCTCCGCGGAGATCCGGTCGGCCTCGGCCTCGGTCACCCGGCGGGCGAGATCCGTCAGGCGCTCGACGATCGCGTTCTCCTTTTCGTCGAGCGACACCACCTGGTGGCTGCGGCGAAAGTCGCTCAGCGCCCGCTCTGCCGTGTCGAGCTCCCGCTCGACGCGCGCGATCTCCGCCTCGAGGAAGTGGCGCGCTTCGCCGGTCATCTCGAACTTGCTCTGCAAGCTCGCGCGGATGAACTGCTGGGCATGCCCGGTCGCCAGCCGTTGCGAGAGCGAAGCGCTCGGGCTGGTGAAGCTCACGCGGATCATCCGGCTGTTGGTCACCGGCGAGACGTCGAGCCAGCTCTGGTAGCGGTCGAGAATCGCGGATGGCACGCCCGAGGGCTCGGTCGGCTCGGCCGCGGGGTCGTCGGAGAGCGGAGGAGAGATCAGCAGGAGCAACGAGTGGATCTGGCCGCGCGCCTCGAGGTACAGCCACGCGACGCTCTCGCGGAGCGTCGTGGGCAGCCAGCGTCGCAGTGCGGACGGGCCCGATCCGGCGGCGAGCAGGTCGTCGGCTTCGAGGTCGAGCGCGCGCAACGTCCGCGCCGCCAGAGCGCGGCTCTGCAGCGCCTGGATCTGGTCCTGGAAGAACTCGAAGCCTTCGAGATAGGTCGGCGGCGCGACCACCTGAGCGATGGCGCTCACCACCTGGGGCGGAAGATTCTCGACGTGCAGGACCGCCGTGGCGGTGTAGAGGCGCTGCGTGAGGACGCAGGCGGTCGCCGCGACGAGGAGCCCCCCTGCGGCACAGCCGGCGACGATGCGCCAGCGGCGCGCGAGCACCCGAAGCAGATCGGGAAGCCAGAGACCGTCGTGGCTCGGCGGCGGCGCGTGGCTGGAAGCACGGCCGAGATCGTGGCGCAGCTCGAAGCCGGGCAGCTGCGGATCGAAGTGGGACCCGATGGATTGCATGGACGGCTCCCTCGTTCTCGCTGCCCTGGGCGGGGCGCTCTACGGCCGAGCCGCCCGGGGGGCGAGGCTTTCCTCAGAGAAGCGGCACGGAGGCGCCGACGCGGATCACGTTGGTGATGATCCAGTAGCCTCCATAGGGAATCATGAGCATCGACGAGGACGGTACGCTGATCACGTCGCCGGACTCGATGGCGACGTCGTGCTGGCGGCCTTCGGTGATCGCGGCGAGATCGATGTCGATGCGCCGGCGAGCACCGCTCGGCTCGCTGCGCCACACGACGACGTTGCTCACGTCGGCGGGAAACAGCGGGCCGCCGGCGGCGCTCACCGCGCCGAGCGCGGTCACGCCAGGAGAGATGTCGAAGACCCCGGGGCTCAGCACCCAGCCGTCGACGTAGTAGGTGCCGCGGTCGACGACGATCGCGTCGCCGCCGAAGACCGGCAGGTCGAGGGGGCTCGGACCGGGCGCCGCGCGCTCGGCCGCAAGTGGAATCTGTACCGCCGCACCGCGACCCGCGTCGAGCGTGGTCGGTCCGCCGAGAGTCGCGGCCCGATCGAGCGTGGGGCAAGCGTCCCCGTGCCCTGGATAGAGCAGCACCTTTCCCCCCGCGTGCTCGGTCAGGCCGCCCGCCTCGGAGATCACGTCCGACACGGTCCTGCGGTCTCGCGTCAGGCTGATCTGTCCGGGGCGCGCCACCGCGCCGGTCACTGATACCTGCTGGCTGCGATAGTCGATCACCGACACGGTGACCTTCGGATCCTTCATCACGCCGTCGCGCAGGCGCCGGGCGATGCGCTCTTGGAGCTCGAGCTCGGTCGCGCCAGCCGCGGGGATCTCGCCGAGCAGCGGTAGACCGATCGAGCCGGAGGCGGAGACCCGAGCGCGAACGCCGTTCAGCTCGGGAAAGCGGAACACCGCAACCTCGAGCACGTCTCCCGGGCCGATGCAGTAGTCCGCCGCGGCCGCGGAAGCGCTGCGCTCGCGCCAGAGATGCGCGACTTGCGCCTGCGCGTCTGCGCTGGGTGTCTGTCTGGCCACCGACGCCGGCGAGGCCTGTGCGGGCCGCATGCCAGGCCGGCTCGCGCTGCACGCCGTGGCCACCGAAAGGAGCAAGGCGGCCCAAAGACCGCGAGCGCCCGTCGTCGTCATGCTCGAGCTGCGTCTCATGGTCGATCCATCGTTCGAGTCTGCCGAGACTCGGGTTGGGGCGGGCGAGCACCGGCTCCGTCGCGAGTGACGGGGCGGCTCGTTCGCCGAAGGCCGACGGACTCGGGGAGTCGTTGGCGGGAGCGCCCATCGCGGTCCTTCTCTCGGGCGTTCGGGCGTTCGGGCGCCGGTGCCGGGGTGAGAGCGTCGGCTCGAGGCACAAGGCTCCGCAGTGGGTGTCGAAGCTCGATCCGCCTGCCTGGCTGTCTGCCGACCCGGGGGGTCGGCGAGATCGGCGCACGCGCCGACCAACCTGGGCCCGTCAGGCGGGAGCGGACCCGAAGCCGCTTCTACGGTAACTCACAAGCTTTGAACATCGCCCACTGGTTGGGTTCTACTCTCCCACTTTCGTCCTAGTACGGATTCCTCGCGCCGAGGGTGATGTACGATCCCTCCGAGGTGGTGCGAGCGATGGCACCAGGTCGCAGAGCGAGTCCTTGGGACGCCTCGCGCGCCGGGCTGGCAACCAGCCAGGCGCGCGGCTCGGCCGCCGACCTGCTCGTGTCACGCCTGGCGCAGGCTGGCCCCCATCTGGGTCGGTATCCGAGGCTCCGGACTGGGGATGAGATCGGGCGTCCATCGAGCGGCGGAGTTGTCCCGCGCGCGCGAGCCCTCGCGCGCGCGGGGGCGTCGCGGAGGTCCCGGCGTCGCGCCTTGGCTACGCCTTCGAATCGCGCGCTCGACCCGGCGAGCGCCGTGCCCGGCACTGCGGGGTCACAGGCCCGAGGGTGGCTCGCCCAACATGGGCGGGTGACCAGCGGTTGCGGCAGCCGCACTGCGAGGCGACGTGGCGACCCACGGGCGGCTGGGCATCGTGCCTTCCGTCACGACGCAGGCGCCAGCCGCGGGTCTCGCAGGCCGACGTGCAGACCTAGCTGCGCGTCGTGTCTTTCTGGCGAGGCAGACCGGGCTCGTGGATGCTCACGATGCCCGCGCGGGCCGCGTAGAGCGCCAGCTCGACGCGGTCGCGGATGTCGAGCTTGTGGAAGATGTTGTTCAGGTGGCTCTTGACGGTGCTCTCGCTGACGAACAGCTTGGCCGCGATCTCGGCATTGTGCAGGCCGAGCGCGGCCAGGTGCGCCACCTCGCGCTCGCGCTCGCTGAGCGGCGTGGACTCGGCCCGGGGTGAGACGCCCGCGAGCAGCTCCTCCTGAAGCCGCGGCGGCAGCCATACGTGTCCGGCCGCGACGGCCCGCAGCGCCTCGACGAGCTCCTCGGTGCGCAGCGCGATCGGCACCACCGCGCGGGCTCCGGCACGCAGCAGGGCCAGATCCTCGCGGGTCACGTCGGTGCGCGCCAGCGCGACGACCGCCACCCCTGCGGCGTATGCCTCCACCAGGCGCAGCGTGGCCTGGTAGGAGGGGAGCGCGATCAGCAGGATGTCGCACGCCGTGCGGGAGAGCGGGTCCGGGATTTGGGCCTCGTCGTGGAGCTCACCTGCGATCTCGATGCCGTCCTGTGCGGCGAGCAGCGCGGCGAGTCCGTGGGCGAAGAGCGCCTCCCCGTGGAGCACGAGCAGGCGGGTCCGAGTGGGCGTGCCGGCCGCGACGCTGGCCGCCTGCGGCGCCGGCCCAGCGGCGCCGTTGCCGCTCTCGGCGCCGTCGTGCGGATCGAGGCGCGGGTTTCTGCCGCCACCGCGGAGCCAGCCGCGCTGGTCGCTGGCGGCGATGCGGTCGGCGATCCTACCGACGTCGACGGCTCGGCTGCAGGCTGCGCCGGCGCCGAACAGGCCAGGGTCCTCGAGCGGCTCGCGCTGCACCGTCCTGGTGCTCTTGCTCTTGGGTCGGGTCATCGTCGACTCCTTCACGGACGCTCTCGGAAGCCAGAACTCGTGGCACGCCGCTGCTCGGTGCATGCTGCCAGAGCGGCGTGATCGGCCCAGCGAGGCCTCGGAGGGCCCGGCGGCCCAACGACGTCCCGAGAATGGTATGCTTGCCGAGCGAAGGGCAAGGGCGCGACGGGGTAGGCTCGAGCGGCTGGGACGAAGGCCCGTCCGAGCGAGCATGCGGCGATGGACGTCATGCTGCATCGTCCGCCATCCAGGGCTACCGCGACACGGCGAGGCGTCAAGCGCGTGGGGCCAAACGGAGCAGGCCACGGCATGGTTTCAAGTCCTCTCGGCGCATCGGCGCGGATCGCAGCGCGACCCAAATGGGGTACGG
>CAZGUU010000045.1:0-23638 GCA_964529315.1 uncultured Enterobacteriaceae bacterium | reverse complement strand
AGGTCGCTGCGCCGCACTGCGCTCTCGAGCCGCGCGCGCTCCTCGTCCGAGATCGTCTTGGCGAGCCCCCGAATCCCTCCCAGGCCGAGTGCTGCGTCCTCGACCAAGGCGGGATGGCGTGCGGCGAGCTCGTCGAAGAGCAGCGTGCGGCGCACCTCGGCGCGGCGTGCGCCGTCGGGCTCCGGCGCGCGACTCTCGTCGGCGATCCGCTCCACGATCGCCACGACCTCGGCGGCCTCGTCCGTCTTCGGGCTGACGAGCATCCCCTGCCGGCCGTGCGACGCCTGGAGATAGCTGCCCGTGGGGAGATTGCGTGCCAGGTAGCTGCTGCGGGCGGCGGTCTCGAGCAGAAGCACCCCCTGCTCCCCTTCGCGAAAGACCGGCGGCGTCGACGGCAGGTCACGCATCTCGACGGCGAGGACCTCCGGCGGCTGCGGCTTGCCCTTGACCGTCTTCTGCACGGCGATCCGAGCCACGACCACGCGTCCGGCGTCGTACGAGGTCAGGCTCGTCACCCGCCCGGCCACGACGAGCCGCGCCCGTGAGAGCTGGGCGCGCACGCTCGGCGTGCCGGCCACGCGGGCTTGCGGCGTCCCGGCGAGCAGGAGAGCGGCCACGCCGAGCGCCGCGGCCAGCGCGCGTCGCATGGTGATCAGGGCGCGATCTGGACGCCCGGCGCCGTCCAGCCCCCGCCATCGACGTCGACGAAGAGCGGGTTGGTCAAGGCGAGCGCGGTCATCCCGTCCTCGCCCAGGTTGCCGTCGATCAGGTTGGCGAGCGTCGTGTTCGTCGACTGCTTCAAGCTGTTGGGAACGACCGGGAAGAGCGGCCGCGACACCCCGTCGGTACCGCGCACCACCGCCACGATCCACACGTCGTCGGTGAGGCCGCTCAAGTGGAGATCGACGGTCGCCTCGAGGCGCTGCGCTCCGGGGATCGCCCCGTCCACCGTGACGGTCGACACCGAAAAGTCCGTGCCCTTGTTCTTGACGTAGCTCGGCGCCACCGTATAGCGCGTCAGGGTCACCATGCCCGCGCCCGACTGCTTGCTCGAGGTGAACTTGGTGGTCGTCGCGTTCACGTAGAACTCGACCCGATCGAACTCCGCCCACACCGGGCTCTGGATGTCGACGCTCACGTCGACCTCTCCGTCGTTCGTCGCGATGAGCGTGGGCAGCCCGAGCTCGAGGCCGCCGGCCTCGGCCGTGGAGTTGGCCAGCGCGGTGAACCGGAGCATCGGCCCGTTGGTGCCGAACGCCCGGCCTGCGTTGACGTGTCCGGACAACGTGTCGGCGAGCGCCCCCAGATCCCCCGGATCGTCGCTGGGCGAGGCGACCATCGTGCGCGGCACGCCGGCCTGGGTGATGATGCGCCGGTGCGTGTCGGAGTCGGCCACCGCCGTGCGCACGATGCCCTGGTTCAGCAGATTCACCCAATCGCCGAAGTTGCGCCCGAAGAGGTTGGTGTAGACCTGCCCTCGGTCGTCTCCGATCCAGATCTCGAGCGCGTCGAAGGTGTCGGTGAAGTAGTTGCCGACCCCCGGATCCAGCCGGCGCGCCGCACCGGGCACCGCGGATTGCGGCGGCGTGAGGCCACTGTCGATCGCCAGCCCCGATCCCCCGTCGAGCCCGAAGAAGCTGTGCACGTGGTTCACCTGCACCGTGTTCGCGCCCGGATCCGAGCCCAGCTCGGCGACGATCTCCGCCGGCGTCAGGCTGTAGTTGCCAAACGAGGGAAAGTCCTGTCCGTCGGGGGCGGCGCCGCCGTGGTCCACCGCGCCCCCATTGACCTTCGAGCCATCGATGGTCATCGGCCACGCGTTGAAGTGCCCGTAATCGAAGGTGGTGGTCTCGCCGCTCGGCGCCACCGAGATCAGGCCGGTGGCGCCGATCGCGGCGATCGCGGGCGTGAAGTCGGCGCGGAACTCGTGGTCCGACGGGGTGAAGAAGTCCATGCCCTCGGCGAGCATCGAAACCACACGGTCGGTCCGCGGAGTCGCCGCATCGGGGCTGTCGATCGAGTGGACGTGGAAGTCACCCGAGATGAAGCCGGTCGAATCGATCACCCGGGCGACCTGGGCGTTGACCGTGGTCGTCGCGCCCGCCGTCACCACCACGTCGGACGTGGCCACCGAGTACTCCGGGCCGTGCGAGACGATCACCCGGTAGCTGCCCGGCTCGAGCGGCACGACTCCGGAGTCCCCACCGTGATCGACGAAGACCGCCTGCGTCACGCCGAACGGCACGCCGTCCTTGCCCAGGTCGCCGAAGACGCCCGTCTTGTTGTTGATCAGCCCGAGGATGGATTGCGTCACCGTGGGGTCCGAGCTGGGGTCGAATCCGACCACGGAGACCTTGGCCGCGATCGGGGCATCGTCCTGGTCCGTGACCAGCACGTGCAGGGCGCCGGTCGCCGGCAGGGCGAAGTCCTGGACGTGGGTGACGAAGGGCGCAACCGTCACCGAGTGCTGCAGGGGCGACGAGCCGCCGCCCTCGAAGGGCGAACCAGCCAGGTTCGCCACCAGGTTGTAGGTCCCCGGCGCGACGGTCAGCGAGTAGTGGCCGTCGTCGTCCGCGTACGCCTCGGTGACGACGTTCTTGGACATCAGCGCGCCGAGCGGGACTCCCGGCCCATCGGACGTGCTGCCGTAGACGGCGATGCGGGCTCCTGCCGCGGGCGCTCCCCCGGCCAGGACGGTTCCTTCCACGAGGCCCGTTGGCAAATACTGGATTGCATTTCGCTCGTCGATGATCGAGCCCACCGACCCGTCGCCCACCACGAAGTAGCGGGTGAACGTCAGGCTGTCGCCCGGGTTGCCGAGCGCCGCGATGGTGAAGTTCGGCGATGCGAAGCCGATCAGCGCATAGGTCGTCTCCACGCCGAGCAGGGGCACCGAGACGCCCGAGGTCGAGAAGCTCGACGATCCGGGAACCTCGTGCACGTATCCATACGACACGCCCTCCCCCCCCTCGTAGCCCGCATACGCCAGCAGGTTGCAGGGGTTGGCCGCGGTCGTCGGGCACTTCGCCGCGACCAGCGGCTCGCCAAAGCCGTAGCCCGGCTGGAAGAGCTCGACCTGGCCCGAGCCGTTGATGTACTCGCCGAAGAAGACCGACAGCGCAGCGGCGCCCGTGTTCTGGATGCGGGTATCGACCCGCACGGCCCTGCGGCCGGGCTCGAGAACGTAGTCGGTCACGATCTCCACCGGGAGATCCTGGTCGTTGGCGGCCGTTGGAAACGGAAAGCCGAAGCCCGCAACCGTCGAGCTGGCGTTCACGTAGTCGAGCAGATCGTCCACCCCGGTGGCGCGCAGAATCGCCGCCTGGCCGTCGCTGCCGTCGTTGATGATCGTCAGATCGGTGTAGTGTGCCGTGTTCTCGATGTTGATCGCCGTCGCCCACTCCTCGAAGTTGTCGCGGTCCGGATCACCCGGCTGGCGCACGAGATCGGCGTCGATGATCTGGCCGCCGAACTGGCCGATGCCGAACATGTTGCGCTGGATGGACTGCACGACCACGCGGATCTGGTCGTTGGCCAGAAGGTAGTCGCCGACGCGGCAGCGGGCGAGCGGGCCGCCGACGCAGTCGCCCGAATCGGTGATCGCCGCTGCGAGCGCCGTCCCCGTGCCCGCCGGGCCGCTGCCGTACTCGGCGCGGACCGCGCGGTCGACCGCCGTGCGATGTGCCCCGAGCGCGCAGGCCACCAGCCCCGCGCTCGTGGTCACCGACGCGCACGGCGCGCCGAAGTCCAGGCCGGCCACCACGGCGTCGCTGCAGTCCGCGCTGATGTTCGCCTGCTCGCGGGACAGCAGCCCGGCGAGCTCGCCGTCGGCCCGTGCGTCGCAATCGGTCTGCGGGGCCAGGGCGCCGGCGTTCACCCGGTTCTTGCAACGCCGCAGCCCGTCGTGTCGGCGCCGCGCCACCCGCGACGCGGCCTTCGCGGTCGTCGCCTGACAGTCCCGCGGATCGCCGGCGAGCTCACCCGAGGTGTCGTAGAGCGTCTCCGTGAGCCCGAGGGCGAGATCGCGGTGCAAATCGAGCTGGCACGCGGTCAGGTCGTCGACCGTCGCGCTGGCGAAGCAGGCGTCGCCGAACACCAGGCTCGCCACCACGGCGTCGCTGCACGCCGAGGCCAGCTTCCCCTCGAATCGCGACTCCGCGCGGCCCATGCGGCCTACCGTCACGGGCTCGAGCCCGCAGTCCGTGGCAGGCGGAAGCTTGCCCGCGGCGATCTTGTCGTGGCAGCTGCGCAGCGCTGCGCTCGCGCTGCGCAGGTAGGTCAGCCCTTCGCGTGCGACCTTCTCGCGGCAGTTGCGCTCGGGCGAGAGCCCGCTTGCGCTCGCCGCATCGGCCAGGGCGAGGGACAGGAGGAGAGCGATGATCGTCGAGAGCAGGCGCGTCGGCATGTCGGGGGCCCTCTTTGCGCGGAGTACGGTCCGCAACCGCCCGTGTCGCCCCACCTGAGGGCGAGACCGGCGGCCGCACAGTCGCAAAGCGGGCGCGCGCCTGTCAATACCGAAAGGGGCGCTACTTGCCGGCCCGGATCAATGCGTCCGGGTCGAAGTCGCTCGCCTGGAGCGGCACCCGGTAGTCGGAGGGGCTCGCGCCACCTCGCTTGAAGCTGACGCCCGTCGCTCGGTCGAGCTTCAAGTTCTCGGCCGTCTGGAAGACCGAGACGCCGTAGCTGATCCAGCTCTTGCCCTGGTCGGGCGTGTTCCACACGCCGTTGGACGTCTGGTAGCTCATCAGCAGATCGCCCTTCCAGTCGTACTTCGACGACCAGTATCCGTCGAACGAGTCCTTGGTGAAGCGGAGCAGGATCTTTCCGTATAGGTAGTAGGCATCCTTGGGGCGTACCTCGACGACCCAGAAGGAGCGCTTCATCAGCTGGAAGTCCACCGGCGCCCAGGCCACCCCCTTCCAGCCGGGCTCCTCGAAGCCCACCCAGGGATCGGCGTTCCACAGGATGCGCCAGCCGCCGCCGGGCACGGGCGCCATGCGACCTTCGCCACGGTACGCGGCCTCCTCCGTCAGGCCGAGCATCTCCTGCTCGCCGACCAGCTTCCACTCGAAATCCTCCGGCTTGCCGTCGAAGTAGCGGCCGTCGTCCTGCGAGAGGTCCGAGCCCAGGAACCCGTCGGATCGGTTGGCCGGGCTCACCGCGCGCACTCGGCGCAGGGCCGGGACGTAGACCCAGTTCTGGTCACGCTGTCGACCCGAGCGAAAGCGCCACGAGACGGTCGTCGTGCCCTGCAGGTCCACGGGCTCGAGCACCTGGCTGCGCTGACGGATCAGCAGATCCTCGGAGTTCTTCATGTCGCGCGCTTGCGGGCTGGACTGGTAGAAGAGGAACTGCGTGTCCGTCAGCACCGCCCGCTCGACGCCCTCGCGGTTGATCCAGCGCACCTCGTTGTAGAAATGCCCGTTGCCGTTGTACCACCAGCCATAGAAATAGTTCCAGCCGATCTTCTGCCCCGCCTGGGGGTCCTTGGGGTCGATGTCCGGGAAGGGGAAGCCGGTGATGAATCCCGGAGTGCTCCCGTCGGCGCTGGCGATCGACCCATCTGCGGCGAGCACGTAACGGCCGCGGTTCGCCTGACTCGCCTCCCGGAAGGGCGGCGACGGCAGGGGCGAGAGCATGCCCGGCTTGTCCACGTCGAAGTAGCGGTTCTGGTACTCGCCCTTGGCGTAGTGCTCGTAGATCTCCGCAGGGAGCAGATCGCGAACCTGCGCAGCAGTCGCCGCGCCGATCGTCATCCCATCGGCGAGATCCGCGGCGGCTCCTCGTGGCACGGCGGCCACGGCAACGAGCAAGCAAAAAACGAGCGTGGCAGCACCGGATGCGAGTCGTCCCATGGCAGCCATCCCCCCCTTGAGAGGGGCACACACTGCACTACCCCGTGGCGGTGAGCAAGGGCCGCGAGGCCCCCCGGGGCGCACAGGGTGCGTCGGGCTCGCGAAGCGCTCAGCGCCGTCCGGCGTAGACGGCCGCGCCGCCCAAGTCCTCCTCGATGCGCAGCAGCTGGTTGTACTTGGCCACCCGCTCCGAGCGCGCCGGCGCGCCGGTCTTGATTCGGCCGGCGCTCGTCGCCACCGCGAGGTCGGCGATGAACACGTCCTCGCTCTCGCCCGAGCGATGCGACACCATGAGGCCGTACCCGGCACTGCGCGCCGTCTCGATCGTCTCCAGCGTCTCGCTCACCGAGCCGACCTGGTTGAGCTTGATCAGGATCGCATTGGCCACGTGCGACTCGATCCCGCGTGCCAGGCGGCCCTTCTGCGTGACGAAGAGATCGTCACCCACGAGCAGCACCCGGCTCCCCAGGCGTGCGGTCAGCTCGGCCCAGCCCGACCAGTCGTCCTCGGCGAGCCCGTCCTCGATCGACACGATCGGAAAGCGAGCGCACCAGTCCTCCCAGAGCGCGACCATCTCCTCGCTCGACTTGCGCTCCTTCGTCGTGCGCGCCAGCTCGTAGACCCCGTCCGCGAAGAGCTCGGTGCTCGCCGGGTCGAGCGCCAGGACGATCTCCTCCCCCGGCCGGTAGCCGGCCTTCTCGATCGCGTGCAGCAGGAGCTCGGGCGCATCCTCGTTGCGCGCCAGGGCCGGGGCGAACCCTCCCTCGTCACCCACGCCCACCGACAGCCCACGCTCGTGCAGGATCTCCTTGAGCGCGTGGTAGCACTCGCTGCCCGCGCGCAGCGCCTCGGAGAACGTCGGCAAGCCCACGGGTGCGAGCATGAACTCCTGGAAATCGACTCCGCCGACGGCGTGCTGCCCGCCGTTCAAGACGTTCATGAACGGCACCGGCAGCACCGGCTCGGCGCCGCTCCCGAGCCAGCGGTACAGCGGCACGCCCTGGTGTGCGGCGGCGGCGCGAGCCACGGCCATCGACACCGCCAGGATCGCGTTTGCGCCCAGCTTCTGCTTGAGCGGCGTGCCGTCGGCCGCGATCATCGCCGCGTCGACGGCCTTCTGGTCGCGCGCATCCAGGCCCGTCACGGCCCGTGCGATGGGGCCGGCCACGTTCGCCACGGCCTGACGGACGCCGGCACCGCGGTAGCGGCGCTTGTCGCCGTCGCGCAGCTCGAGCGCCTCGTGGGCACCGGTCGATGCCCCGCTCGGCACGATCGCCGTGCCGAGCGTGCCGCCCTGCAGCACGACCTCGGCCTCGACGGTCGGCTTGCCCCGCGAGTCGAGGACCTCGCGGGCCCGGATGCTCTTGATGGACGTCGCAGCGCTCATGGAAGGACTCCTGTCGGGTGGGGCGGCCAGGGCACTCTAGACGGCCGGTGCCCGCTCGTCGAGTCGGATGCTCCGCAGGCGGAGGGCGTTGAAGATCACGGAGACCGAGCTCGCGCTCATCGCGGCGCTGGCGATCATCGGCGAGAGCAGCAAGCCAAAGAAGGGATAGAGGATCCCTGCCGCCAACGGGATGCCCAGCGAGTTGTAGGCGAAGGCGAAGAACAGGTTCTGCCGGATGTTGCGCATGGTCGCCCGCGACAGCCGCCGTGCGCGGACGATGCCGCGCAGATCGCCGCGCAGCAGGGTGATGCCCGCCGACTCGATCGCGACGTCGGTCCCCGTCGCCATGGCGATGCCGACCTCGGCTTGGGCGAGGGCCGGCGCGTCGTTCACCCCGTCTCCGGCCATGGCGACGACGCGCCCCGTCTCTTGCAGCCGCTCGACCACCTGCGCCTTGCGCTCGGGCAGAACACCCGCTTCGACCTCGTCGATCCCGAGCTCGCGCGCGACGGCCGCCGCCGTCGTCGGGTTGTCGCCCGTCAACATGACGATGCGCAGCCCCTCGCCGTGCAGCGCAGCGATCGCCTCCCGTGCCGACGCCTTGATCGGATCCGACACCGCGACCAGCCCTGCCAGGCGACCATCGACCGCGACCAGGACGACCGTGCGACCGCCGGTGCGCAGCTCTGCCAGGCGCGCCTCGGCAGCCCCGACGGCCACCCCCAGCTCGGCGAGCAGCGCCTCGTTGCCCAGCGCCACCTGGCACCCCTCGACGCTCCCCAGCACACCCTTGCCGGGCAGCGCGCGGAAGTCGCTCACCCCCGAGATCTCCAGGGCGCGCCCCTCGGCCGCGGCGACGATCGCCCCGGCCAACGGGTGCTCGCTGCCCCGCTCCAGGCTGGCGGCGAGCCGCAAGACCTCGGCCTGCTCCGCCCCGTCGATCGCCTCGACGGCCACCACACGAGGCTTGCCCTCGGTCAGCGTGCCCGTCTTGTCGACCACCAGGGTGTCGACTCGCTCCAGGACCTCGAGCGCCTCGGCCTCCTTCACCAGCACCCCCGCGCTCGCCCCTCGCCCCACAGCGACCATGATCGACATCGGCGTCGCCAGGCCGAGCGCGCACGGGCAGGCGATGATCAGCACGGCGATGGCGTTGAGCAGCGCCAGCACGAGCCGGGGCTCGGGTCCGAGCACCCACCAGGCGAGGAAGGTCGCGGCGGAAATCGCCATGACGACCGGCACGAAGTAGCCCGAGACCACGTCCGCCAGCCGATCGATCGGCGCGCGGCTGCGTTGTGCTCGGCTCACCAGAGCCACGATCTGCGCCAGGACCGTTTCCCCGCCGACGCGCTCCGAACGGACGATCATCGAGCCAGCTCCGTTCACCGTGGCGCCGATCACCCGGTCGCCGGGCCGCTTCTCCACCGGGATCGGCTCGCCGCTGATCATCGACTCGTCGACCGCGCTCACCCCGTCGAGCACCAGTCCGTCGACCGGCACCTTCTCTCCCGGGCGCACGCGGACCCGGTCTCCGGGCACGAGCGTCTCGACGGGCACGTCCACCTCGCTGCCGTCGTCGCGCAGCCGGCGCGCAGTCTTCGCCGCGAGCTCGAGCAACGCGCGGATCGCGCCACCGGTGCGCTCGCGAGCGCGGAGCTCGATCACCTGCCCCAAGAGTACTAGAACCGTGATCACGGCCGCGGCCTCGAAGTAGAGCGGCACGCCGCCATGCGCGGTGCGCGTCGAAGCTGGCAGCCACTGCGGCGCCAGGGTGGCAAGCCCGCTGTAGAGGTACGCGGCGCCCGTTCCCAGCGCGATCAGCGTGAACATGTTGAGGTGCCGGCTCGTCACCGAGAGCCAGGCGCGATGAAAGAACGGGGCGCCCCCCCAGAGCACGACGGGCGTGGCCAGGACGAGCTGCAGCCAGGCGAGCGCCGGCGCGGGCAGATCGTGCTGGATCGGCTGCCCGGGGATCATCTCCGACATCGCGAGGAGGAGCAGCGGGGCCGTGGGGAGCGCACTCCAGACGAGCCGGCGCGTCATGTCGGCGAGCTCGGGGTTCTCGGACGTGCCGGCGAGCGCGGGCTCCAGCGGCTCCAGCGCCATCCCGCAGATGGGGCAACTTCCCGGCCCCTTCTGTAGGACCTCCGGGTGCATCGGGCAGGTGTACACCGCACCGGCCGCCGCGGCGCCCGCCGACGCCGCGGCCTGCGCCGTGCCCGAGAGGAACCCTTCCGGATCGCCCGCGAAGCGCTCGCGACAGCGCACGTTGCAGAAGACGAAGGTCGTGCCGCGATACACCAGCCTTCTCTCGGGCGGGGCGTTTGCGACGGTCATGCCGCAAACCGGGTCGCGCCCGACACCGTCGGGCTCGCGCGCCGGCTGCGGGGCCGCTGCCGGCCCACGGCCCTCACCCCCGAGATCTTCCCGACCGCTCATCGGCACCTCACGCGGGGTCGATCCCCGATGACCCGCCGCCCGACACCTCCAGGGAATGCATTCTCCATGGGACGCATTCTCCATGTTGTTCGCGAGACGACACCCATGGTAGCAAGCTCGCAGCCCGAGCCGGAGACAGGAGACCCTGCCCGACCAGAGAAGCGGCCAGCACGGCTTCGCACCTCGACCGCCACGGCGAGACGGCGGCCACCCAAGCGCTCGCCTCCGACCTCCGCACCTTGGGGCAAGAACAGCTGAAATTCTCAACGACGGTAAGGGCTGGAGGTCGCTGGTGACGGGGACTCGCGGTCGAGGGATGCGCATCCGTCGGATGTGCCGGTGGCGGGGGGGGAGGCGTCTCGCCTCCGGGGTCGACAGAGCCTGGCTCGCCCGCCCGGCCCTGCATCGCTCCCTGCTGGCGCTTGCGCTGTCGATGGCGCTGCTGGAGGGGCGGTGCGCGGCCCAAGCGAGCGTCGCGGCCGACATCTGCAGCGGCACGCCGTGCACCGTGACCGGCAGTCGAGTCGTCGACGCAGGATCGGACATCGATTTCGGCGGGAGCACCGATCTCCGCCTGGCCGCCGGCGCGGTCCTCGAGGTCGGGCCATCGGCGGATCCGCTGCGCAAGATACGGCTGCGCGCTCGGTCGATCGTGCTCGAGCCCGGGGCGCGAATCCTCGGCGACGGAGACGCCGCGGCGGTCTCGCTCGAGGCAAGCGGCGGACGAATCGAGCTGCAGGCGAGCGGAAGCACGCTGTCCCGGATCGACGTGAGCGGGCTTGCTGCCGGCTCCATCGACCTGGTCGCGACGGGCGACGTCCTGATCGCCGGCACGCTGCTCGCCACCGGCATCGGAGCCGATGCGCAGGGCGGGGAGATCGCGATCTCCGCAGGTGGGCGGGTCGCCACGAGCCGCGACATCTCGGTCGCCGGCTCCGGGACGTACGCCGCGGGCGGCGGCCTGCGGATGAACGCAGTGGGCAACATCGAGATCGACGGCATTCTCGACGCCTCGGCGTCGGGGGACGGCGGAATCGTCGACCTGGATTCCGCCACGGGCGACCTGACCGTGCGCAAGAAGATCGACGCCTCCGGCGGAAGCCCCGAGGGCTTGGGTGGCGCCATCGACCTCTTTGCGGCCACTGGCGACGTGACGATTGCCGCACCCATCATGGGAACGGGAGGCACGGGCATCGAGGAGGCCTGTGGGGACGGCTCCGAGGTGAACCTCACGGCCGGCCGGTCCGTCACGCTCTCGGGGTCCGTCACCATCGACGCAGGCACGCAGTGCTTCGGTGGGTCGCTCACCATCGTCACCGGAACCACCTTTACCCAGTCCACCGGTGCGACGATCTCAGCGCTGGGCCCGGGCTCCTACGGCGGCGGGGGCTCGTTCAGCCTGCAGGCGGGAGGGGACGCGATCCTGCGCAGCATCGACCTCGCCTCCCCCGGCTATGGTGGCTCCGCGGATCTCCGTTCCTCGGGTGGCTCGATCACGATCATGGGCCCACTCGACGCACGAGCCTCTGGCGTAGAGGGCATCGGCGGAACCGTCGATGCTCAGGCTTGCACCCTAGCCATCGCCTCGACCGGTCGCATCGACACCCGCGGCACGCTCGACGCACCCGACGCAGGGATCACCCGCTTGAAGGCGAGCGGCAGCTTGACGGTCGCCGGCCCCCTGCTCGCCGGCACGGCCAACGAGCTGCGCGTCAAGGCTGGGGCGCCCACGATCAGCGCCTCGATCACCCCGGCTGCCAGCATCGTGGTGGACCCGACGCTGCCCGACTGCATCCAGCTCGCCGCCTGCGGCGACGGCACCTTGGACCCGACGGAGGCTTGCGACGACGACAATATCGCCTCCTGCGACGGCTGCCGCGCCGACTGCTCCCGCCCCGACGCGATCTGCGGCGACGGGATCGCCGAGTGCGGCGAGCAGTGCGACGACGGCAACACCGCCGACGGCGACGGCTGCGAGGGTGACTGCACGCTTCTCGCACAGGAGGGAGTGCGCTTCGCGGGCTCGTTGCGGCCCACGGCCGGCTGTCTCGCTCAGTGGGAGCTCGGCATCACGGACATCGATCTGGCCAGCGGCGGCTTTCCCGCCATCACGCAAGCGTGCGTCGACGGCGATCCGAGCTGCGACCGAGACGGCAGCAACGACATGAGCTGCACCTTCGACCTGCGCGTCTGCCTGCGCGTGCCCGACCCGAGGCTGCCCGCCTGCCTGCCGCAGGCCATCGACCACGTCAATCTGCGCAGCCCGGATTGGCTCACCGGCGGCACGCAGGTCGACCGCGACAACACCGCAGCCATCCTCGACGCCCTGCGCGCTCTGGGCGGCGAGGTCCGCGTCTCGGGAACGCCCGTGCAGAGCGGCCCCCCCGATTCCCAGCTCGACCACTGCACGCAGCACTTCACGGTCGAGGTCCCACGCAGCGGCACGTCGATCGGCCGCAAGCTCTTCAACATGGATGCCGCCGACGTCGCGGGCTTGACCATGGGCAGCAACCAGATGCGCCTCGAGTGCCGCCCCAACACCGCGGTCTGCGGCAACGGCATCGCCGAGCCCACGGAGCAATGCGACGACGGAAACAGGGCATCCTGCGACGGCTGCTCGGCGAGCTGCGGTCTCGAGGTCTGCGGCGACGGCATCCAGCAGTGCGGCGAGCAGTGCGACCTCGGCCCGGACAACGGCGTCGCGACGAGCCGTTGCAGCGCAGCCTGCACGGAGCGGCCACCGGCTCTGCGCATCCCCGGCGGCGGAACGAAGACCCTGGATTGCCCCTTCGAGTGGTCGGCCGAGCTCGATGGCGCCTCGCTGGCCGCGGACGTCCGCGGCGTGCCCAAGAGCAGCCAGATATGCCGTGACAACGACCCTTCGTGCGACTTCGACGCGGCGCAGGGCAGCTGCCGGCTGCGCGTCTGGGGATGCTTCTCCGCCGACGACCCGCGGCTCGGCTGCTCGGCGGCTCAGGTCGACAGCGCCCAGATCCTGAGTCCCGGAGTGGCTGCGGCGGGCAGCGCGCTCGCATCCCGCCTGGCGCTCGACCAGGCGCTGCGCAGCATCGCCTTCCCCGCCGGCCCCGGCGAGCGGTGCACGGAGCGGGTCGAGGTCGACGTCCCGCTCACGCCCAAGCCGCTCTCCTTGAAGGTCCGCACCCGGCTCGCCACCGGCAAGGTGGACGTCGACGTGCTGAAGCTCAAGTGCATCGCCCCGTAGACGGCCGGTCAGAGGCCGAGCATCTTGGCCATGTAGTGGATCATCACCTCGTCGGCTCCGCCGCCGATGCTGATCAGGCGCGAGTCGACGAAGGCGCGGCCGGCGGCGCTCTCCGTCATGTAGCCGAAGCCGCCGTGCAGCTGGATGCACTCGTCGGCGACGTAGCGCGCCGTGCGCGCCACCAGCAGCTTGGCCATGGAGATCTCCATCGTGGCGTCCTCGCCGCGCACGCGCTTGCGGATGCAGGCGTGGACCAGCTCGCGGTCGGCAGTGATGCGGGTCAGCGTCTCGACGAGCTTGAACTGGGTCACCTGCATCTTGCTGAGCGGCTTGCCGAACAGGACCCGGTCCTCGCAGTACTTGCGGGTCGTCTCCCACAGGGCCTGCGAGCCCGAGTTCGCCATGACGCAAGCGACCAGGCGCTCGTCCTGGAACTGCATCATCTGCTGCTGGAAGCCGCGCCCGATCGCGCCGATGGTGTTGGCCACCGGGACGCGGACGTCCTCGAAGAACAGCAGACCGGTGTCCGAGCCGCGATTGCCGATCTTGTCGAGCAGGCGGAAGCTGAATCCGGGCGAGTCCGTGGGCACGATGATCTGCGAGAACCCCGCGTATCCCGCGTCGGGATCGGTGACCGCCAGCAGGCAGAGGAAGTCGGCCGTCGCGGCGTTGGTGATGTAGACCTTGCTGCCGTTGATCACCCAGTCGTCGCCGTCGCGCACCGCCCGCGTCTTGATCCCCGCGACGTCGGATCCCGCTCCGGGCTCGGTCACCGCGATCGCCGCCACCAGCTCACCGCGGATCGCCGGAGCCAGGAAGCGTCGCTTCAGGTCGTCCGAGCCGAACTCGTGAAGCGAGGGGGTCGCCATGTCCGTGTGCACGCTGATGCCCATCGCCACGCCGGCGTTGTCACAGCGTCCGACCTCCTCGAACATCACCCCGGTGAACGACCAGTCGAGCCCGGCACCGCCCCAGCGCGGGTCGTAGCGGATGCCCAGCATGCCGAGCTCGCCCATCGTGCGGTAGAGCGCCTTGTCGATCCGGCCCATGCGGTCGAACTCGCGCGCTCGCGGCACCAGCTCTTCCTGGACGAACTTGCGCACCACGGCGCGAAACGCCTCGTGCTCCGGTGTCGAATACACCTCAGACGCCATGCTCCTGCCTCCTTGCGGCCATCCGCGCCCGAGCCCGTCCGAGCCACCGGCGTCTGCTGCGATGCGCAACGGCGCCGTTGCTCGGAGAAGCTCCGCGCGGTGTCCGCGCACCTGTTAGCCGCGCCGCTCGCCCAGTGCCAGCCGCCGCCGTCGTCTGGACGCCCCCGCCGGCGGGTGCCATCATGCGGCGGGTGTCCAGCGAGGCGATCGCCGTGGCCCTGCAGGTGCTGGCCCTCCTGCTGGCCGTCTCCTTCCACGAATCGGCGCACGGCATGGCGGCCCTGGCGTGCGGCGACTCGACGGCCCGCGATCTCGGACGAATCAGCCTGAACCCGCTCAAGCACCTCGACCCCGTGGGGAGCCTGCTGATCCCAGCGGCGCTCGCGCTCGCGGGTGCGCCCGTCTTCGGCTGGGCCCGACCGGTGCCCATCGCCCTCGGCCGAGCCGCGAATCCCCGAGCCGCGCTGCTCGTCGTCTCGGCCGCGGGCCCACTGTCCAATCTGCTGCTCGCCGCCGTCTTCGCCGGGCTGGTCACGCTCCTGCGCGGCGCCTTCGCGGATTCGGCCCCGGGCCTGCTCGGGATGCTCGTCTTTCGCTTCGCGCTCTACGCGGTCGTGGTAAACGTGGTCCTCGCCGTGTTCAACCTGATCCCCATACCGCCGCTCGACGGCTTCGGCGTCCTCGAGGGCCTGCTGCCCGCATCCTGGACGCCGCTGGCCCGGACGCTGCGCCGCTGGGGCATGGCGATTCTCGTGCTGGCGATCCTGAGCGGCACACTGCGCTGGCTGCTCGTGCCTGCGCAGCGCCTGGTCTTGGACTGGCTCCTCGGACCGACCTGAGCGGCGCGGCGCATCGCCGCTGCGCTCGCGCCCTCACCACGCAGGGGAGATGGCTCGGATTCGCTGGCTTTCGGCTCGTGCGTGGCGGCATGACCACACGCTGACAGCGAGGCGTCGCTCGGGCCGTCAGACTTCTGACTCCCTGCAAGGCTCTGCGTGCGCTCCCGGGACCGCGTCGCCGTCTCCACCGGGCCTCCGCGCGGCGCACGCTCGCCCTCTCGTCGCCGAACCCGATCGCGCTCGATGGAACGCGCATTGCATCTGCGCTACGGGCAAAGGAAATCACCGAATGCCGAATCTGCAGCCCATGAGCGAGCGGGCCCGCGCGGCCCGCCCCCCGTCGATCCCGTGCGACCGCGGCGCGCGCGGCGCGCCCCCCCGGTGCCGCGCGACGCCGGCTCGCTCCCAGCGCCGTCTTCCGGGATGCGGGCTCACCACCCGGGTGATCGCCGTCGCCAGCGGCAAGGGCGGCGTCGGCAAGACAGTCGTCGCCACCAACCTGGCCATCGCACTGCAACGGCGCGGAGAGCGGGTTCTGCTGCTCGATGCGGACTTGGGCCTCGGCAGCATCGGCTCCCTGCTCGGCCTGCGCCCTCGCACCAGCCTGCGAGACGTCCTGCAGGGCGACTGCGACATCTTGGACACCCTGGTGCACGGCCCGGGCGGCCTGCGAATCGTCCCGGGGACGGGCGGGGTCGAGGATCTCACCCGTCTGAGCGGCCCGCAGCGGCTCCGCCTGCTCGACCAAGTGGACGTGCTCGACGGGGCGTTCGACACGCTCATCCTCGATACGGCGCCGGGGCTCTCCTCCGACGTCCTGTTCCTGGCCGCGGCGGCGCAGGAGATCGTGGTCGTCGTGACGCCCGAGCCGCCGGCCCTCGACGATGCCCGCGCCCTGATCGCAGCTCTGGTTCGCCGCTACGACGAGACCAGCTTCGGCGTCCTGATCAACCTCGCGCGAAACGAGCGCGAGGCGCGCCGCGCCTTCGCCCACCTGGAGTCCTGCACTCAGCGCCTGCAAAGCGTGGGGCTGCGCCACCTAGGGTCGATCCCATGGGACGCAAGGATCCTCGAGTCGGTCCGCCGGCAGCGCGCCGTGGTCGACCTCGACCCAGACTGCCCTTCGGCACGGGCCTTCGCCTCGCTCGCCAGGTATTTCGTCGAGACGCCCCCCGACCCGAGGATCAAGGGAGGCCTGCAGTTCTTCTTCCGCCGCATGGTCACGGCCCCGCGCACACCCGCTGCCGCATCGGACGCTTGACGCGCGCTTGAGCGCCGCTCCCGCGATCGACGTCGCAGTGGTCGGAGCCGGCGCGGCCGGCCTGATGGCGGCCATCTGGGCCGGCCGTGCGGGACGAGCGGTCGTCGCTCTCGACGGCGCCACGCATCTGGGGAGAAAGATCCTCGTCGCCGGGGGCGGCCGGTGCAACGTGACCAACGCGGTGGTCGACGAGACCGCATTCTGCGGCAGCTCGCGCAACGCGATCCGCAAGGTCCTGCGGCGTTTCGACGTCGAGCGCACGATTGGCTTCTTTGGCGGGATCGGCGTCGATCTGCGAGAGGAGGCCGCGGGCAAGCTCTTCCCGACCACCGATCGCTCCCGGAGCGTGCTCGAGGGGCTCGTCGGAGCTGCGCAGCGCGCCGGGGTCCGGCTGGTTCATCCCTGGCGAGTCGCGGCCATCGGTCGAGAGGTCGATGGCTTTTCGCTTCGAGCGGTGGGCGGCGGACCCGCGCTGCACGCCAGGCGCGTGATCCTCGCCACCGGCGGCCGAGCCCTACCGCGGAGCGGATCGGACGGCCTGGGCTACGAGATCGCGAGCTCGCTGGGGAACCCCGCCACGCCGCAGGTCTTCCCGGCCCTGGTGCCGCTGCGCCTGCCCCACGGCCACCCGCTCACGGGCCTCTCCGGCATCTCCGCCCCCGCCTCGCTCGAGGTGCGCGCGGGTAGCGGGGCGCGCCTGGCGTCCCTCTCGGGCCCGGTCCTCTGCACCCACTTCGGGCTCTCCGGACCGGCGATCCTCGACGTGAGCCGCCACTGGACGGCGGCTCGGCTCGGCGACCCCGGAGCGCAGCTCGTCGCGAGCTGGCTTCCCGCAGAGACGGCCGAAGCGCTCGACGCGAAGCTTCGCGCCCTCGGCTCGGCGAGTCCCCTGCGCCTGCTCCGCGAGCGGCTGCCCGAGCGCCTCGCGCGGACCCTCTGCCGGATCGCCGGCGTCGATCCCGCGGCACCGGCGCACCTCCTCGTGCGCGAGCGGCGCCGCGCGCTGGTCGCTGCCACCGTCGAAATGGCTCTGCCGGTGATCGGCGACCGCGGTTTCGATCACGCCGAGGTGACGGCGGGCGGCATCCCGCTGGCGCAGCTGCGCCTCGACACGCTCGAATCGCGCGCCTGCCCTGGCCTCCACTTCTGCGGCGAGGTCTGCGACGTCGACGGCCGGATCGGCGGCTTCAATTTCCAGTGGGCCTGGGCGAGCGGCTTCGTCGCGGGGACCGGGGCTGCGGCCGCGCTCCCCTGAGGCCTGCGGACGATCGTCGGCGTCGACGGCCGAGGTCGCGCGACCGAGCGCCGGCAGAGCCGGATGCGTCGAGGAGGCGTGAGCCGCCCGAGAGCCGCCAGACCACACCGCAGGCCGGCCCGCCTGGCGCCCGCCCTGCGGTGCAGGTAGCCTCGGAGCATGCTCGAGAAAGAAGCGGTCGTGCTGGTCGGCCACGGAGCCGTGCCAAAGGATCTGCCCGCGCACCTGGTCGCCGAGCTCAAGCGACTCGAAGCGCAGCGCCGAGCCTCGGGCGAGACACAGCTGACGGAGCGGGAAGCTGCCCTCGATCGCGCCATCCGCGACTGGCCACGCACGCGGGAGACCGACCCCTATCGCGCCGGCCTCGAGGCCGTGGCGACGCGGCTCTCCTCGCGCATCACGCCGCGCCGCCTGGTCGTCGCCTACAACGAGTTTTGCGCCCCGAGCATAGAGGACGCGATCGAGCGCCTAGTCCGCGAAGGAGCGCAGCGGATCGTCCTGGCAACCACGATGTTCACACCGGGCGGATCGCACGCCGAGGACGAGATTCCCGAGATCGTCGCGCGGCAGCGCGAGATCCATCCGGGCGTCGAGATCGTCTACGCCTGGCCCTTCGACCTCGACCAGGCAGCCGACTTCCTGGCGGAGCAGATCGATCGCGCCCGCGCCGCGAGCATGGCCGCCGAGGGATGCGAGCGCCCGACGCCCTGAGCCCGCGCGTGCCGACCAGGCGGCGCGCTCGGCACAGGGCCGAGCCGCGCCCGGCTCCAGGAGACGACGGTCGCCTCCCGGAGCCGGGCCGAGACACGATGAGGCGCACCCGATCGGGCCGCGCCGCCATCACTTTCCGAGCATCAGCTTCTGCGTCTGGAAGTCCGCCGCGGGCATCGGCGAGTTCATGTAGGACCACTTCTCGGCATCCGAGGAGAAGCTGGTCGTGGCGCGATCGAGACGCGTGTTCTCGGCCCACGTCCCACCACCCGGCGCGGCATAGTTGAGATGGTGGCCATCCGGCGTTGTGCCGGGCGCGATCACGCGAGCGAAGGCGGCCATCGCGACACCATGCTGGTCGTACTTGCTGACCGTGCTGACGCGGTAGGTCTCCTTGTCGACCGTGAACACCCACTTGCGGAACGGGTAGTAGGGATCCTTCGGCGTCGCCTCGATGACCCACACCGGCCGCTTGGCCAGGACGTTCCCCAGCGGCGCCCAGGGGAGCAGCTTGCACTCTGGATCCTGGTAGCACCAGCGCCCCTAAGTCACCGCGTACCGGTATCCACCGCCCGGGTTGGCCTCGAACTTGAAGGTTCCGTCGAACGATCCCGGGTAGAACATGTGGTAGGCGCTCCCCTCACCGATGATCTTGAAGGTGAAGGTTTCGGGCTTGGCGTCGAAGCCGTTGAAGCCGTCGTCCTGGGTCATGTCGGAGCCCATGACACCGTCGGCACGGTTCACCGGGCTGACCTCGCGCACCCGGCGCAACGCCGGCACGTACGCCCAGTTGTTGTCCTGCTTGTGCGGATCCTTGAACCGCCAGGAGAGGGTCTGCGTACCGTTCACGTCGGCCGGCGCCTCGATCATGTTGCGCGCCATCATGCTGAGCTGCAGGGGGTTGTCCTCGCGAACCGGGTTTCCCTCGATCAGCTTGGTGTAGGGCTTGGTGGTGATCGAGCGTTCGGGTGACTTGCTGCTCGCGTTCACCCAGTCGAGGATGAAGAGCCCGATGTTGTTCCCTTCACCCCAGTAGGCGTAGAAGTAGTTCCACAAGACCTCGCTCGCCGCGGTCGGCGACGTCGGGTCGATCTTGGCGAAGGGCAGGCCGAAGTTGTACTCGGGCACCTTGCCGGTGGCCTTCTCAACCAGCGTACCTTCCTGGTTGACCATGAAGCGGCCGATGTTCTTCTCCCCGGCCGCGATGATGTCCTTGTCGAGGGCGTAGACGCCGGGCGGGAACTCCTTGACGGCCATCTTCATCTTGCCCTGCTGGAAGTGCTTGAGGAGTTCCGGCGGCAGCAGCCCCTCGGCCTGCTGTGCGTTCTCGCTGCTCAAGTACTGCCCCGGCGCAACGTCGGCCCGCGCCGCGGGCGGTGAGCCCACGGCCAGAGCCACCAGACCGACTGCGGTGGCAGCCTGAAGCGCGGCTCGCGCAACGAAAGCGGAAGGTCTCTTCATCATCCTCACCCTTTCCTTCCCTGGCGGATCCCCTGCTGGCTCCCCACTGCTCGCATGGTATTTGCTCTCCGACGAGTTTGCTATCCGAATTCGCTCGCAGCCGAGCCTGTCACGGACCGGCACGTCGCGCGATCTCGGTCAGCCGCAGGCCGGCAGTCCCACATGCGGAGCCATCCGCGGGCGCGCAGCGCCCCCGGCTGAGCCCCCTCTCGGCTCTCCGAGGTCTCCCGGCGCACGCGGCGCTCCGCGCAACGGGGCAGCCCCCGGGATGCGGCCCACGGCGGCGCGCCACCGCGGATCATCGCCCCGCCCCCCTTCGGGGCACGTGCGCAGGGCCCGCCGCGCGCCGCCCAGCGAGCCTGCCCGAGGGGGGAGCCACGAAGTCCCCCCGCCGAGCGCTGCCGGCGCGACGCCCAGGAACCCCCTCGAGCACGGCTTCGATGGTCAAGTCGATGAACCGGCCGTCCGCGGGTCGCCGCGAGAAGAGCAGTCGATTGACGATCGGCCCGACCAGGAGGTCGGTCAGCGCCTCTGCGTCTGCCGTCGTCGACAGATCTCCTCGCTCGAGTCCACGGCGAACGACCTCCACGATCGGAGCCCTTCGCGCTCGCAGAAAGGGAGCCACCGCGGCATCGAGATCCGCATCCAGGCCGTACTCCGCCGCCAGATGAGCCAGGACACGCCCGAGAGGCGACGACCGCAGGATCCGAGCCAAGCTTCCCAGAATCCGCTTGAGGTCGCCGCGCAGCGTCCCGCTGGCCGGCGCTCGCAGCTCGGGCAGCGTCAGGATCGCATCCACGGCCAAAGGCAGCTTGGAGGTCCACCGCCGGTAGATCGTGGCCTTGCCCACACCGGCTCGAGCCGCGACCCCCTCGACAGTGAGGCCGGAGATCCCCGCCTCGGCGAGGATCGCGAGCGTCGCGACGAGGATGGCGCGCTGCGCCTCCTCGCTTCGCGGGCGCCCCTGTACGCGGCGGACCTCGCTCGTCACCCCTCCCCCTCCCCTGGTGCCGTCCCGCCGCCCACTCGCAGCCGCGGGCGTCGCTCCCCACCCGACGCGCACCGTCATCCCGCGACGGCGCCCGCGAAGCGTGCGATACGAGACGTTTCGCACGCACCTATTTGGCGGGAAACAGCCTGTCAACATGCGCGCCCGGCACACGCCCGGCCCGAGGCTCGCTTCGGGGACCGCCGGGAGCTCGGGGCGCGGCGCGCAACGCGTCGAGCGACGCGGCACCGCTCTCTGGTGGTGCCCTCACCGCGACGGATGCGCGCCGATGCTGCCCCGACCGGAGCCCCCATGCTCCGCGACGCGAGGCCGGCAGCGCCCCGGGGCGGCGGCCGGCGTGTCGCCCTCGCCCTTGACAAGCCGCGGCCCGCGGGAGATATCGAAACGGTCCGTCTCGATTCGCGCGTGGGTCGAGCCGAGCCCCGCTGCAAGGAGAGGGCACGACCGTGAAGCTGCGAGATCTCCAGATCAGGCACCCCGAGCTGTGCTTCGAGCACGTCGGCCCCAACCCGGATTGGCGCGAAGATCCAGTCGGCTACTGCTTCGTGGTCGAGGCCATCCCGGACCGCAAGGCGGGCCGCGTCACGGTGATGATCGACGACGAGCCGCGGGTCGCCTTCACCGGCGACACGGCAGGCCTCTTCAAGATGCTCTCGAGCTGGGAGATCAGCCGCGACCACCTGGCCTACGTCGCCTACGAGCTCGGACGCGCCGAGATGGCCGTGCGGCACGGCCTCCCCTACGTCCAGGAGTAGGTCCACGCCAACCGACGCCGGCGCGGGCACCGCCGCGGCGCCTCGAGGTTCGGGAAGGGAGATTCGGGCATGGCTGTCACCATCGACGAGATCCACGACGCCGTCTGGCGGCTGCAGAAGGCCAAGGCGTTCGACCTGGTGAAGCAGGGCCTGGCCGAGGGTCTCGATCCGGTCGAGATGCTGCAGAAGGGCGTGATCGCCGGCCTGCGGGTGGTCGGCGCGAAGTTCGGGGCCAAGGAGTACTTTCTCGCCGAGCTGGTCATGGGCGGCAAGGTCGCCGAGCCGTGCATCGACCTGATCAAGCCCCACCTGCCGCCCAACGTCGAGGGCAAGCAGGGTACGGTCGTCATCGGGGCCGTGAAGGGCGACCTGCACACGATCGGCTACGGGCTCGTCTCGACACAGCTCGAGCTGGCCGGCTTCGAGGTCCACAAGCTGGGCATCGACCTCGACTCGAAGGTCTTCATCGAAAAGGCCCAGGAGCACGGGGCCGACATCATCGGCCTGTCCGCCTTCCTGGTGACCACCATCCCCTACTGCCCAGAGGTGCTCGGCTACCTCCGCGACATGGGCCTGCGCGACGAGTACAAGGTGATCATCGGCGGCACCGAGTGCACCGCCGACAAGGCCGACGCGATGGACGCCGACGGCTGGGCGCTGAACGCCGTGGCCGCGGTTCCCCTGTGCCGACACCTGATGGGCAAGGACGTCGGCCCCGAGGCGAAGGTCGCCTCGGGCCACGACCACCCCTGGTGGTACAACGCGCGGCGCCACCCTGCGGCCTAGCCTCGAGCTCGACGACGCATCCGAACCACGCGGCGAGCGGCTGGCCGCTCGCCGCACGATCGCAGGAGAGCCTCGATGATTCCCATCACGGACTTCCAAGATCGCTCGGCCAAGGGGCCGGTCATGAAGGCCGACGACTTCGACCTAGATTTCGCCTTCAAGGTGCGCGATCTCGTCGCGCAGCACGAGATCCGCTACGACCCCGAGAGCCTGGTGGTCGACGACCGGACGGCCGACGCCGTGTTCCACGCGGCGGTGGACCTGCTCGCCGAGATCGGCCTCTACCAGATGAGCACCGAGCGGGTCGTCCAGTATGACCGGGCGGAGATCGAGAAGATCGCCCGCGAGTCGCGCGAGGCGCCGGCCTGCGTCACACTCGGCAAGCACCCCGACAAGATGACGCTGCGCCACCGCAAGGGCAGCGACACCTGGGCGCCGACCAACTACGCCGGGCCCGCCGGCGTCGCCGAGAAGGACTGGTTCATTCCCTACGTGCAGTCGATGGCGCAGGAGGAGTGCGTCCGCGGGATCGGCATCTGCCCCGGGCTGGCACAGCTGGACGGGACGCTGCCCAAGGCGGGCACCCTGACCGAGGTACAGGTCGCTCTCTGGGAGCAGGAGGCGCTGCGCGAGGCGCTCAAGCGGGCCGGCCGCCTGCAGATGAGCCTCGGCCTGCTGTGCACCGCGAGCACGCCCAGTGGCACCATGGCCGTGATGGAGGCTGGCTACCGCGACGCCTACAATACGCAGATCGGCATCCACATCATGCCCGAGCAGAAGCTCAGCTGGAATCCGCTGCTGCTCGCCCAGTACTGCGAGATCAAGGGGATCGAGCCCTGGCAGAGCTCCATGTCGTGCATCGGCGGCCTGTGCCGCGACGCCGCCGAGGTCGCCGTGACCATGGTGGCCAACGCGCTCGGGCAGCTCAGCTACGCGCACGGGGGCACGATGAGCTACTTTCCCAGCCACCTCGACGGCACCTGGGCGACGCGCGACTCGCACTGGGCGTTCAGCGGGGCCGCGCGTGCATCGGAGCGCCACCTGGGCCTGGCGGTGGGCACCTCGATCTCCGGCGACGTGAAGGCCTGGCGCACGCCGCTCACCCTCTGGCAGTCCGCCGGCGTGGTGGCGGTCTACGTCGCCAGCGGCCTGTCCTACGCGTGGATCGCCGGCCACACCGGCCTTGAGGCACGCCTGATCGGACAGATGATGGACGCCTGCGCCGGCATGCCGGCCGATCGGGCCAACGAGCTCGCGCAGAAGATCATGCGCAAGGTGGACGAGCTGCTCCCCACTGCGACGAAGCCGATCCCATTCGTCGAGGCCTACGACGTCGAGACGGTGCGGCCCAGGCCGCAATACGAGGCCGGCCTGCAGCGCGTGATGGACGAACTCACCCGCCTGGGCATGCCCCTGCTCTGAACCTGCACGCCCCGACGCGCCGGCGGTGCGCCGCCGCCGTCGGGCGCTCGTAGCTGCGAGCGCCCGACGGCTCCTCCCCGC
>CAZGUU010000044.1:0-23909 GCA_964529315.1 uncultured Enterobacteriaceae bacterium | reverse complement strand
CTCGCGATCTCGACGCGCGCCATCCGGGTGGCCCCCGTGCGCGCGCTCGGCGGCGCCGCCGCGCGCGCGCGCCGGGCGCGACCCGCGCCGGCGGTGCAAGCCGGGCGGCGAGCGTCGGCCGGGCCGGGCCAGGTCGCGCGCCGCTCGGCCTCCCGCACTCGCAGCGGCGCGGAGATGGGGCGAGCCGAGCGGCGTCGACGCATGCGCGTCCACCTCGCTGCTGGCGGCCTGGTGCTGCTCGTCGGCCTGTTCCACGCGTGGACCGGGCTGCGCGTCGGCCAGCTCGGCTACGCGCTCTCCGATGCCCGCGTCCTCACCGAGCGGCTCGACCAGGAGCTGCATGAGCTCACCATCGAGTATGCGGCCGAGACCGCGCCCGCGCGACTCGAGAGCGAGGCCCGGGCACGCCTCGGGTTGCGGCCGCCGGCGCCTGGCCAGGTCGTGGTGCCGCGATGAACAGCCCTGCGGAGCGCGGCGCGCTCGACGAGCGCATCCCGCTGGTCGCGGGAGCCCTGATCGCGGTTCTGTTCCTGATGGCGATCCGCGTGGGCCAGCTCACCATCCTCGACCACGAGGAGCTGGCCGGCCGAGCGCGGCGCCAGCACCGCGAGACGGTGCGCGTGACCGGCCTACGCGGCGCGATCCTCGATCGCAGCGGCGAGGTGCTCGCCGAGACCGTCGTCACGCCGTCGATCTACGCGAGCCCGCGCCAGCTTCCGGTGGCGCGCGAGGCTCGACCGGCCCTCGCCCAGATCTTGGGCCTCTCCATGCACTCGCTGGACCGCCGCCTCGACTCGAAGGCGGGGTTCGTGTGGCTCAAACGGCGCGTCACGCGCGAGCAGGCGCGCGCCGTCGCTCGGCTGGAAGTCCCCGGGGTGGGCTCGATCGCCGAGGGGCGGCGCCTCTACCCGCAAGGCAGCGTCGGGGCGCACGTGGTCGGGGCGGCCGGCACCGACTTGCGCGGCCTCGAGGGCATCGAGCTGCGCTACGACCGCTGGATGCGCGGTCCGGAGACCTGGCTGCACGTCGAGCGCGACGGCCTCGGCCGGCCCTTGCTCACTGGCGGGCTCGCGGCGGAGGACGCCGCGCCCGACGGGGCGTCGCTCGAGCAGCAGGCTACCGACGGCGCGACGACGCTCGCCGCGGGAGCCTCGCTCACCCTGACGCTCGACGCGGGACTCCAAGCGCTCGCCGAGCGAGAGCTCGCCGCGGGCGTGAAGGCGGCGCGTGCCGATGCGGGCACGGTCGTCATGCTGGATCCCAAGACCGGCGCGGTCTTGGCGCTGGCGAGCTACCCGACCTACGACCCCAACCGCCCGGGCGAGGCACCGCCCGGGTCGCGGCGCAACCGTGCGGTCACCGACAGCTTCGAGCCGGGCTCGACCTTCAAGGCGGTGCTCGCGGCCGCCGCCCTCGAAGAGCGAGCCGTGCGCCCCGACGACTCGGTGTTCTGCGAGAACGGACGATACCGGGTGGGTCGCTGGACGATCCACGACCACCATCCCTACGGCTTGCTCACCGTGCCCGAGGTGATTCAGTACTCGAGCAACATCGGCGTGAGCAAGATCGCCGAGCGCCTGGGCCGCGAGCGCTACGCGCGCTACCTGGAGGCCTTCGGCTTCGGCCGGCGCACTGCGATCGACCTGCCCGGAGAGGTGGCCGGCATCGTGCGGCCGGTGAAGAGCTGGGCGCAGATCGATCTGGCCACGGGCAGCTTCGGCCAGGGGCTCTCGGTGACGCCCATCCAGCTCGCCGCAGCCTACGCGGCGATCGCCAACCAGGGGCGGCTGCTGCAGCCCCACCTGCTCACACGTGCGACCGACCAGAGCGGGCGGGTGCTGCTCGAGCACGATGCGATCGAGCGGGAGGCGGCTGGGCGGCAGGTGATCAGCCCGGAGACGGCGCGCTCGATCACCGCCATGCTCGAGCGCGTGGTCGAGCTCGACGGCGGAACGGGAAGCAAGGCGCGCATTCCCGGCGTGCGGGTCGCGGGCAAGACGGGAACGGCGCAGAAGGTGAGCGCACACACCGGGCGCTACTCGAACGAGCGCATGTCGTCGTTTGTCGGCTTCGCGCCGGCGGACGATCCCGCATTCGTCACCCTGGTCATGATCGACAACCCGCGCGGGCAGACCTACGGTGGCCTGGTCGCGGCACCGGTGTTCGCCGAGATCACCGCTCGCGCGCTCGATCGGCTGGGCGCTCGTCCGTCGTTGCCCGCGGCGCGGTCCGCGGCGACGCGGGCCGTCCGGGCGAAGCCCGTTCCCGCACCACGGCCGCAGGCGCCCGTCCAGTCCGTGCAGTGGGACGAGGCGACCACGGTGCGCTCCTTCCTCGGCATGAGCCTGCGCCGCGCGCTGTCGCTCGCGGCGGCCGACGGCCTGACCATCGAGGCGCGCGGCAGCGGCTACGTGAAGGACCAGGATCCGCCGCCCGGAGCTCCTCGGGTCGCGGGCGACGCGGTCGTCCTGGTCCTGGAGCCGTCGGCATGAGCGGGCTCGCCGCAGCGGCGCTGCGCGACGTGGGGGGCTCTGCGGGCGCACCGGGGCGGGGCGGAATGACGCTCGGACGCCTGCTCGCCGGGATCGGCGGCGAGCACCGTCTGGTTCACGGCGAGCCGGAGACCTGGATCGCCGGGCTGTCCTGCGACTCGCGCCGGGTCGCGCCGGGCGACCTGTTCGTCGCTCTCCACCGCGAGCGGCTGGACGGAGCGGAGTTCGTCGCCCAGGCGCGCGCGCGCGGTGCCGCGGCGGTGGCGATCGCCGAGCAGCGCGTCGGACGGATCGAACTCGACGCCCGCTGCCCGCTGGTTGCGTGTGCCGTACCGCGCGAGCTGGTCGCCGACGCAGCCGCGGAGCTGGCCGGCCATCCGAGCCGTGCGCTGACCATGGTGGCGGTGACCGGAACGAGCGGAAAGACGACCACGAGCTACCTGCTCGAGGCGATCTTCACCGCCGCGGGGCGCACGGCTGGGGTCGTCGGGACGATCGAGTACCGCTTCGCCGGCCACCACGAGGCGGCCGCGCTGACCACGCCCGACGCCATCGAGCTGCAGGCTCTGCTCGCACGCATGCGCGCCGAGGGCACGAGCCACGTCGCCATGGAGGCCTCCTCGCACGCGCTCGCCCTGGACCGGCTGCGCTGCACGGCGCTCGACGCGGCGGTGTTCACCAACTTCTCGCGCGACCACCTCGACTACCACGGCGACATGGAGCACTACTTCGCCGCCAAGGCGCGGCTCTTCCGCGAGCTGCTCCCCGCGTCGGGTAAGAGCTCGTTCGCCGTGCTCGCCGCGGACGACCCGCAGGTGCTGTCGCTGCGCGGCGAGCTGTCGGTACCCGTGGTGACTTTCGGCGAGCGCGGCGACGTGCGCTGCGAGGGCCTGGTCGCCGACCGCACCGGGTTGCGCGGCACGCTGCTGCTCGGCACGCAGAGCGTCCCTCTACACAGCCGGCTGATCGGTGCGCCGCACCTGGCCAACATCCTGGCTGCCGCGGCGACCGCGTGGCGGCTGGGGATGTCGCCAGCGGCCATCTCCGCGGGCATCGAGCGCTGTGCGGCGGTTCCCGGCCGGCTCGAGACGGTGCACGCCGGCCAGCCCTTCGACGTGGTCGTCGACTACGCGCACAAGCCGGACGCGCTCGAGTGTACGCTGTCCAGCTTGCGCACACTCACCCGGGGGCGGCTGATCGTGGTATTCGGCTGCGGCGGCGACCGGGACGCCGGCAAGCGCCCGCTCATGGGCGCGATCGCCGCGCGGCTGGCCGACCTGACCATCGTCACGTCGGACAACCCCAGAACGGAAGATCCGATGGCGATCATCTCCGCCATCGAGGAAGGCGTGCGGCGCGAGGGTCGCACGCCCGTCGCGCAGGAGGCGCTCGGGCAAACGGGGCACGAAGTGGGGTACGTGGTGGTGCCCGAGCGCCGCGCGGCGGTTCGCCGCGCGATCGAGGTCGCCCAGGCGGGCGACGTGGTGATGATCGCCGGCAAGGGACACGAAGACTACCAGATCGTCGGGACGGCAAAGCACCATCTCGACGATCGGGAGGAAGCGCGCGCGGCCCTGGCCGCGCGTGGCTACGAGGGAGCGCAGCGGGCGGGATCGCGCTGAGGCTTGCGCGCGGCTCGCAGGACGCCCGGCGGGCGGGGGCTCGCCGGCGTAGCGGAGAGGTGGGGAGGAGGGGGAGTCCGGACGCAGCTGGGTGGTGGTGGTCGGAGGTTGCGGCAGTGCGTCTGGAATGGTGGGAAGTGGCCAGGTTCGGCTCGCGAGCAATGAGCGGGCGAGCGTGCCGGACCTGGCCCCTCCGCCATGGACCTGCGGGTGGACGAGGGGGCCCAGGAAAGCGCGATGATGCTGTATCAGCTCTTGTACCCCCTCCACACGACCCACACGGCGTTCAACGTCTTCCGCTACATCAGCTTCCGCACCCTGCTGGCTGGGCTCACGGCCCTGGTGATCTCGCTCTGGCTGGGCCAGCCGCTGATCGAGAAGCTGGCGGCACTGCGCGTCGGCCAGCCGATCCGTGACGACGGCCCCGAGCGTCACAAGGCCAAGGCCGGCACGCCGACGATGGGCGGGATGCTGATCCTGTTCTCGTGCGTGCTCGCGACCCTGCTGCTCGCCGATCTCTCCAATCCCTACATCTGGCTCGTCCTGCTCCTGCTGGCCGGCTACGGCGCAATCGGCTTCGTCGACGACTATCGCAAGCTTCGCGGGCGCAGCTCGCGCGGCCTCTCGGCATCGCGCAAGCTGGTCCTGCAATTCGCCCTGGCAATCCCGATCGCGATCTTTCTCGCCTACCAGCCGGGCTTCGGCACGACGCTGAACGTGCCGCTGCTCAAGTCGCTCGAGCCGAACCTCGGCTGGTGGTACGTGCCTTTCGCGTCGCTCCTGATCGTCTTCACCTCGAACGCCGTCAACCTGACCGACGGGCTCGACGGCCTGGCGATCGGTCCGGTGGCGATTGCCGCCGGGACCTGCGGGATCTTCGCCTACGTCGCCGGACACGCGCGGATCGCCGAGTACCTGCAGATCGACTACGTGGCGGGGGCTGGCGAGCTGACCGTCTTCTGCGGGGCTCTGGTGGCGGCCGGGCTCGGCTTCCTGTGGTTCAACGCCTACCCGGCCGAGGTCTTCATGGGCGACGTCGGCTCGCTGCCGCTCGGAGCGGCGATCGGCCTGGTGGCGCTGGTGAGCAAGCAGGCTCTGGTGCTGCCGCTGCTCGGCGGGGTGTTCTTCTTCGAGGCCTTCTCGGTGATCTTCCAGGTTGGATCCTTCAAGCTGCGCCGCAAGCGCATCTTCCGCATGGCCCCGATCCATCACCACTTCGAGCTGCTCGGCTGGCCCGAGCCGCTGATCATCGTGCGCTTCTGGATCGTGGCGGTGGTGTGCGCGCTGCTTTCGCTGGCGACGCTCAAGCTGAGGTGAGCGTGTCGGGTGCCGCGGGCGATCGGGAGTGGCTTCGCGGGCGCCGCGTCCTGGTGGTCGGCGCGGGGCGAACCGGCCTGTCGCTCGCCGGTTACCTGTGCGCGCAGGGCGCACGCGTCCGGCTGTGCGAGCGACGAAGCGAGGCCGAGCTGCCGGCCCGGCTTGCCGAGGCGGTCGACGTGGTGCTGGGCGCGGACGGCCCCGAGCTGCTCGACGGGGCCGAGCTCGTGGTTCCGAGCCCCGGCGTCCCGGCGACCTCCCCGCTGATCCTCGCGGCCGCCGAGCGAGGGGTGCCGGTGCTCGGCGAGATCGAGATCGCCGGACGTGCGCTGCACGCACCGGTCGTCGCCATCACCGGAACCAACGGCAAGAGCACGACCACCTCTCTGGTCGGCGCGATGCTCGAGCAGGCGGGGCGGCGGGTGTTCACCGGCGGCAACCTGGGGACGCCCCTGATCGATGCGGTCGGGGGCGATTTCGAGGTCGTCGTGGCCGAGGTCTCGAGCTTCCAGCTCGAGTGGGTCGAGACCTTCCACCCGCGCGTCGCAGCCCTGCTCAACGTGAGCGACGACCACCTCGACCGCTACCGCGATCTCGACCACTACGCGGCGACGAAGGCGCGGCTCTTCGCGTGCCAGCAGGCGAGAGACGTGGCGGTGCTCAACCGAGACGATCCGCGCGTGGCCGCGCTGGCTACGCGCCTGCGCGCCGCGGTCGCGACGTTCGGTGGGGCGGACGAGGGCGGTGCCGCTACAGGGACGTCGGCCTCGCTGGTCGGCCAGGCGATCGAGATCGTCGAGGGTGGCGAGCGGCTGCGCTTCCCGCTCGGGCGGGTTCGCCTGGCCGGACAGCACAATCGCGAGAACCTGATGGCCGCGCTGCTCGCGGCTCGCGCGATGGGCGCGCCGCCGGCGGCCCTGCAGGCGGCCATTGAGCGCTTCGACGGCCTGCGTCACCGGCTCGAGCGGGTGCACGAGGCGCGCGGCGTGTCGTTCGTCGACGACTCCAAGGGGACCAACGTGGGCGCGCTTCTGAAGTCGCTCGAGAGCTTCGCGGACCAGAGCGTCGTGCTGGTGGCCGGCGGGCTGTTCAAGGGCGGCGACCTGGATCTCGCCCGCGCGATGCTGCGGCGCAAGGTGCGATTCGTCGCGCTCTACGGCGCGGCGCGCGGCCTTCTCGAGGAGGCCTGGCGGGGGGTGAGCGAGATGACGAGCTGCGAGCGCTTTTCGGATGCGGTGTCGGCGGCCGCCGGGGCGGCACGCCCGGGCGACGTGGTTCTGCTGTCGCCGGCGTGCGCGAGCCAGGACCAGTTCCCGAGCTACGCGGTGCGCGGCGACGCCTTCGCCGCGCAGGTGAGGGCTCTCTGACCATGGCTGCCCGCGGCGCTCCCTACGGTGAGGGCTTCTCGGCCGCAGTCCAGCGGCCGGCGATCGTCGCCGGTCGATCGGTGGATCCCTGGCTTCTCGGCGCGGTCCTCGTGCTGCTCGGCCTCGGTCTGGTGATGGTGTTCGACGCGAGCTTCTTCGTCGGGCAAGAGCGCTTCGGCAACCCCTACGCCCTGGCGCGTCGCCACGCGGTCTTCCTGGCCCTCGCCGTGTGCCTCGCTGCGGTCCTGGTGCGCGTGGATGTGGCACGCCTGGCGCCCGCGGCCTACCCGGCGCTGATCGTGGTGCTGCTGCTTCTCGTGCTGACCGCGATCCCCGGCATCGGCCAGGTGCGTGGCGGGGCCCGCCGCTGGCTCTCGCTCGGCATCGTCGCGTTCGAGCCCTCGGAGCTCTTGAAGCCGGTGTTCGTGCTCTTTCTGGCCAGGACGCTGGTGCGCAAGCGCGAGCACCTCGAGAGCTTCGCCTACGGCGTCCTGCCCCCGCTGATCGTCGCCGGCGGACCCATCCTGCTGCTGCTGGCGCAGCCCGACTTCGGCGCCTCGATGGTCATCGCGGCGCTCACCCTGGGGATGCTGTTTGCCGCGGGTGCGCGACCTGCCCACCTGGCTGCCGTCTGCGCGGCCGCCCTGCCCGGGGTGCTCGCGCTCATCTGGGTCAAGCCCTACCGTTGGAGCCGGCTGGTTGCCTTTCTCGATCCCTGGGGCGATGCGCAAAACAAGGGCTTCCAGCTCGTCCAGTCGCTGATCGCCTTCGGCAGCGGCGGGCTGCTCGGCGTGGGCCTGGGCAACGGCAAGCAGAAGCTGTTCTACCTGCCCGAGGGGCACACCGACTTCATCTTCGCGCTGATCGGCGAGGAGCTCGGCCTGTGCGGCGCGCTCGTCGTCCTGGCCTGCTTCGCGCTCATCGCGATGCGCGGCTTCCGCATCGCGGCGAGGTCTCCGGACGCCTTCTCGGGACTGCTCGCCTTCGGCCTGACCTTCCTGCTGGTCGTCCAGGCGGCGATGAACATCGGCGTCGTCGTCGGCCTGCTCCCGACCAAAGGGCTGCCCCTGCCGATGGTGAGCTACGGCGGCTCCTCGATGCTGGCGACGGCGATGAGCGTCGCCCTGCTGCTCGGGCTGTCGCGCGAGGCGCGCTGAGCTCGGCCGGGAGCCTCGCCGTGCTGCGCGTCCTGATCGCCGGCGGTGGCACTGGCGGCCACCTCTTTCCCGGAATCGCCGTTGCCCAGGAGCTCGAGCGGCGAGCCGGGGCACGGGTTCGGTTCGTGGGCAGCAGCTCTGGCATCGAGCGCACCGCCGTGCCGCGGGCGGGCTACCCGGTGGATCTGCTGGAGATCCGCGGGGTGCGCGGCGAGGGGCTGCGCGGGCTCGCCCGCGCGGCGTGGCAGGTGCCGGTGAGCCTGGTGGGAGCCTGGCGGCTGCTGCGTCGCGAGCGGCCCCACGTGGTGATCGGTGTCGGCGGGTACGCCTCGTTCCCCGCCGTGGCGGCGGCGCTCGTCGCGCGGGTACCCGTGCTGCTGCTCGAGCAGAACGCCACGCCCGGCCTGGCCACGCGCCTGCTCGCGCCGTTTGCCGCGCGGGTCTGCGTGAGCTTTCCCGAGACCGCCGGGTTCGTGCGCGGCCGGACGGTCGTGACGGGCAACCCGGTGCGGGGGCTCGAGGCGCAGGATGATGCGCCCCACCCGGCGTCGCCCGCCTCGGTCTCGCCCGCCTCGGCCCTGCCATCGGGCGCGCCGTCGTCGCAGCCCGCGAGGCCTGCCGGTGCCACGGACGCCTCGACGGGGGCGCCCTCGCCGAAGGAGGAGGGCGCGCCGGCGGCCTCGCAGGCGCTCGGGGAGGCGACGCCGCTGCGTGTCCTGGTGTTCGGCGGCAGCGCCGGGGCACACCACCTGAACCTCGTGCTGCCGCATGCGCTGGCACGGATCGGCCGCCCGGTCGAGGTCGCCCACCAGACCGGTGAGCGCGATCGCGAGACGGTCGTCGCGGCCTATCGCGAGCTCGGCGTCGAGGCTCGGGTGGTCGCCTTCATCGACGACATGCTCGCCGAGTACCGCCGCGCCGACCTGGTGATCTGTCGCTCCGGGGCGACGACCATCGCAGAGCTCACCGCGCTGGGGATCGCCGCCGTGCTGATCCCCTATCCCTTCGCCGCCGGGGACCACCAGCGGTACAACGCGCAGGCGCTGGTCCGGGCCCGCGCGGCCGAGATGGTTCTCGATCGCGAGCTCGCCCCCGAAACCATGGCTGCGCTGCTCGCGCGGATCGCCGCGGACCCGCTGCGCCTGGCGGAGATGCGCGCTCGCGCCCGCTCGCTGGGGCGCCCGCAGGCCGCGGCGCTGGTCGTCGAGCAGTGCCTGGCGGTCGCCCGGTGCTACGGGGTGTGACGGAGTGAGCCGCGCGGCGAAGCCGTCGCCGTCGCCGGTGCGGGCGCGCCCTGCGGGCTGGTCGCCGCCTGCGGGGTTGACGGGCTCGCGGAACGAGCGGCCGTCGGGGCGTGCGCTCGCGGGCGAAGCCGGCTAGAACGGGTGGCACCGTGCGCGGGGGGCATCACATCCACTTCGTCGGCATCGGCGGCATCGGAATGAGCGGCATCGCCGAGGTGCTGCTCACGCTCGGCTACACGGTGAGCGGATCCGATCTGGCGCGCAGCGAGACCGCGGAGCGCCTGGCTCGGCTCGGCGCCCGGATCTCGTACGGACACCACCAGGACCACGTCGGCCCGGGTGTCGACGTGGTGGTCATCTCGTCGGCGGTCAAGTATTCGAACCCGGAGGTGGCCCGGGCGCGCGACCTGCGCATCCCCGTGATCCCGCGAGCCGAGATGCTCGCCGAGCTGATGCGCGTCAAGTATGGCATCGCCGTCGCCGGCACGCACGGCAAGACGACGACCACCTCGCTGCTCGGCGGCATCCTCTCCGAGGGCGGGCTGGATCCGACGGTGGTCATCGGCGGCAAGGTGCTGGCGCTCGGCACCAACGCCCGGCTGGGGCAGGGCGAGTACATGGTCGTCGAGGCCGACGAGAGCGACGGCACCTTCCTGCTCCTCTCGCCGACCATCGCCGTCGTGACGAACATCGATCCCGAGCACCTCGACCACTGGGGCACGGTCGAGCGCGCCGCGGACGCCTTCCTCGAGTTCGCCAACCGCGTGCCGTTCTACGGTTGCTCGGTGCTGTGCATCGACAGCCCGCGGGTGCGCGCGATGCTACCGCGCGTGCGCAAGCGCTACGTGACCTACGGCCTCTCGCCCGAGGCGGAGGTCGGCGCACGGGACCTGGTGATCGAGGGCTTCGCGACGCGCTTCGTCGCCACGCGCGGTGGCGAGGATCTGGGGCCGGTCGAGATTCGCACCCCGGGACGCCACGTGGCGCAGAACGCGCTGGCGACCATCGCCGCGGCCAGCGAGCTCGGCATCCCGTTCTCGACCTGCGCGCGTGCTCTCGGCGCGTTCAGCGGCATCCACCGGCGCTTCGAGGTGTGCGGCGAGGCGCGCGGCGTCACCGTGATCGACGACTACGGCCACCATCCCGAGGAGATCCGCGTGACCCTGCGGGCGGCCCGCGAGGGGCTGCGGCGCCGCCTGGTGGTCGCCTTCCAGCCGCACCGCTTCACCCGCACCCGCGACCTGTTCGGCGAGTTCCTCGATGCCTTCGACGATGCCGACGTGCTCTTTCTCAGCGAGATCTACGCCGCCGGCGAGGAGCCGATCGAGGGGGTGAGCGGAGCCGGCCTGGCAAGCGCCCTCAAGGCGCGCGGCCACGCCGACGTGCGCTGGGTCGCCAGCCGGGACGAGCTCGGCGAGCGCCTGGCGGACGAGGCGAGGCCGGGCGACGTGGTGCTGCTGCTCGGCGCGGGCGACATCGTCAAGACGGCCGGCGAGCTGCTCGCCGCACTCGAGCGGCCGGGCGGCCGAGCCGAGCCGATTCGGCGGGTGAAGTGAGCGGCCTGGCGCGCGCAGAGCCCGCCCTGCATCCCGCAGAGAGCCGATCCGGCGGCCTGCTGCGCGACGAGCCGCTGGCACGGCACACCTCGATGCGCGTCGGCGGCCCGGCGGACCTCTTCTGCGAGGTGTCCGACGCATTCGAGCTCGCGGCGCGCCTGGCCGATGCTCGCGCCGCTCGCCTGCCGGTCTTCGTGCTCGGCGGGGGGACGAACCTGGTGGTCGCCGACCGCGGCATCCGGGGACTGACGGTCAAGCTCGGCCGCGGCTTCGCCGAGACCCACTGGGTGTCGGACGGTGCCGGCGCCACGCTGAGCGTCGGTGCCGCGGCCAACTTGAAGCGCGTCGCCGGCCAGGCGATCGAGCGTGGCCTGGCAGGCCTGGAGTTCGCCGAGGGCATTCCCGGAACCGTCGGCGGGGGTCTGCGAATGAACGCGGGCGCTTTCGGTGGCGAGCTGTCCCAGGTGGTCGAGGCGATCGAGGGCCTGGACGCCGCGGGTGCGCCGGTGCGCTTGCCGCGCTCCGAGCTGGCCTTCGCCTATCGCCGGCTCGAGCTGCCGGCCGGGCTGATCGTGACCCGGGTGGAGATGCGCCTCGGCCGGGGAGACGCGGCGGAGATCGAGCGCCGGGCGGCAGAAGCTCGGCGTGGGCGGGGCCTGCGCCAGCCGCTCGGCCTGCCCAACGCGGGCTCGATCTTCCGCAACCCGCCGGACGACTTCGCCGGGCGGCTGATCGAGGCGGTCGGGTACAAAGGGCGGCGGATCGGCGGTGCGCAGGTGTCGCCGTGCCACGCCAACTTCATCGTCAACACGGGTGGCGCGCGCGCCGCGGACGTTCGTGCTCTGATCGAAGAGGTGCGTGCCGCGGTATGGCGGCAGCGCGGCGTGTGGTTGCTCCCCGAGGTGAGGCTCGTCGGAGACTGGTGAGCGCCGGGCGGGGAGGCGGGCCGGGCGCGAGAGCTGGGCCGATCGGCGCGAGATGCGGGGGTGGGGGGAGATGGATCGAGCGGGCGTGACGGGGCGCTACCGGGGCCGCCGGATCGGGGTGCTCGGCGGAGGGCTGTCCTCGGAGCGCGAGGTGTCCGAGCGCAGCGCGCGTGCGGTTGCCGCCGCCCTGCGCGGGCGCGGCTACGACGTGGTCGAGATCGCGGTCGGCCGCGACCTGGCCGAGCGGCTGCGCGAGGCGCGCGTCGATGTCGCGTTCAACGCGCTGCACGGCCGCTATGGCGAGGACGGCTGCGTTCAGGGCCTGCTCGAGGTGATGGCCATCCCCTACACCGGCGGTGGGGTGCTGGGGAGCGCGCTCTGCATGGACAAGTGGCTGAGCAAGCAGCTGCTCGTCACGGCCGGCGTCGCCGTCCCTCGGGCGTGCCTGGTCGTCGCCGGCGAGATGCCTCGCGAGCTGCCCGCGCCCCTGCCGTTGGTCGCCAAGCCGCGCGGCGAGGGCTCGAGCAACGGTATCTCGATCGTCCACCGCGAGGCGGAGCTCGCCCCTGCCATCGCCCTGGCGCGGCGCTTCGACCCCGAGGTGCTGCTCGAGGAGTACGTGCCGGGCCGCGAGGTCACGGTGGCGATCCTCGACGACACGGCCCTGGGCGCGATGGAAGTCGTGCCTCTGGGGGACGAGATGCACACCTACGAGGTGAAGTACACGCCGGGCCGAGAGGAGTTTCGCATCCCCGCGCCCCTGGGCGATCGCTACGATGCGGTGCTGCGGCTCGCCCTGGACGCGCACCGGGCGCTGGAGGCGGGGCCCTACGGTCGCGTCGACCTGCGCGTGCGCCCCGACGGCGAGTGCTTCGTCCTGGAGTGCAACACGCTGCCCGGCCTTCACGAGCTCGGCTGGCTCCCGGCGCTGGCGGCGCACGCGGGAATTCCCTTCGCGGAGCTGATCGAGGGGATCCTCGACCGCGCCGCGCTCCGCGTGCGCGAGACCCACCTGGGGGGCGCGTCGTGAGCGGCCCCACTCGCGCCATGCGGCGGCGCATCGAGCGGCTCTCGAGAAGCGTGGCGCGCAGCGGCGCCCGGCTGCGCCGTGAGGGCGTCGACCGGGCGATGCGGATTCGGCCGCGAGACGCTGTTTTTTTTCTCCTGGTGGCGGGGATGTGCTTTACAGTCGGGCCGCTTTTGCGCTACTCCAGGCAACATCGATACTTCTCCGTGCGCGCCATCGAGATGCAAGGGTTGCGACGGCTCGATGCGGCACGGGTGCGGACGTGGCTGGGTATGGTGGAGGGGAGCAGTATCTGGCAGGCTTCGCCGCGTGAGCTCGAGGGCCGACTCGAAGCTCAGCCGGCGATCGCGCGCGCCCGGGTTCGGCGCATCCTACCCGATCGCCTGGTGGTGACGGTGAAGGAGCGCGAGCCGCGGGCCTTGCTCCGCCACGGCGCGCGAGCGTTCCTCGTCGATCGAGCCGGCGTGGTGATCGACGACGCACCCCTGGCCGGGGGAGACCTGCCCATCCTGACGCTGCCGATGGCCGCGGACGCCTCGTCCGAGAGGGCCTTCGGTGCCGCAAGTACGACCGCCGATGCCGGCGATGCCGCGGGCGGGCTCTCGACACAGACCGGCTCCGCGCAAGCGGTGCGGGCGCAATGGATGCCCTCGAGCCAGGACTTGAGGCAGGCCGTTCAGGTCGCGCGGTTGCTCGAGGCGGGCCTGGCGGGCGTCGCCGTCTCGGAGATCGCACTCGAGCCCGGCACGCGCGCCTCGGGTCGTCCCGAGCTGGTGGCCTTCTCCAGCGACGGCCGGCTGACTCTCCGCTTGGGGTGGGGCGGCTGGCGCGAGAAGCTCGGCGCGGTGCGACGGGTTCTCGACCACGCGGCGACGCAGGTGCGGCAGGAGCCGAGCAGCGGCTCCGCTGCCGGCACGGGGCACGGCGAGCCCCCTGCGGGGCTGGCCACGTCGGCGGAGCACCGCATGGAGCTCCCCGAGGGGATTCCCGTCGGCCTGCTCGCCGGCACGGTGGACGTCCGAGACCCCGGCGCGGTCGTGGTGCGCTGGGCTCGGCCCGGTGGGCGCGCCTGAGGGGGCCGGGGCGATGGCGCGCAGGCAGGCGATCAGCGTCGGGCTCGACATCGGCACCCACAAGACCGCCGTCCTGGTCGCGGCGATGCACGACGGCGCGCCGCAGGTGATCGGTCTGGGGACCGCTCCCTCGCAGGGGTTGAAGCGCGGCGTCGTGGTGAACATCGACTCCACGGTGCAGGCCATCCAGCGAGCGATCCAGGAAGCCGAGGGGATGGCCGACTGCGAGATCCACTCGGTGATCGCGGGGCTCTCGGGCAACCACGTGCGTGGCTTCAACAGCCACGGCATGGTCCCGATCAAGACGCGCGAGGTGACCCCCGGCGACGTCGAGCACGTCCTGGACGCCGCCCGGGCGGTGGCGCTCCCGGCCGACCGCGAGGTGCTCCACGTCCTGCCGCAGGAGTACATCATCGACGATCAGGACGGCATCACCGAGCCCCAGGGGATGTCGGGGGTACGCCTCGAGGCACGCGTGCACGTGCTCACCGCGGCGACGGCGGCCGTGCAGAACGTGCTGAAGTGCTGCAACCGAAGCGGCCTCACAGTCTCGCAGGTGGTGCTGTCGCCGCTCGCCGCGGCCACGGCCGTGCTCAGCGACGAGGAGCGCGAGCTCGGCGTAGCGATGATCGACATGGGCGGCGGCACGACCGACCTGATCGTCTACCAGGCCGGCTCGGTGCGACACACGGCGGTACTCGGGCTGGGCGGCAACCAGCTGACCAACGACATCGCCGCCGGCCTGCGTACGCCGGCCGCCGAGGCGGAGAAAATCAAGCAGCGCTTCGGCTCGGCGGCCGCCGATTCGGTGAGCAACGACGAGACGATCGAGGTGCCGAGCGTCGGCGGGCGGGGGCCTCGGGTCCTGTCGCGCCAGATCCTCGCCGAGATCATCGAGCCGCGGGTCGAGGAGATCTTGACCCTGGTCTCGCGCGAGCTCGTGCGGGTGGGCGTCGAGGGATCGCTGGCTTCGGGGATCGTCCTGACCGGCGGAACAGCCAACCTCGACGGCATCGCTCGGCTCGCCGAGCGCGTGTTCAACGCGCCGGTGCGCATGGGGGCGCCCGCGCAAGCCTCGGGGCTCGGCGATCTGGTGGCGGGGCCGTCGTACTCCGCCGGCATCGGGCTGTTGCTCGTCGCGGGACGCGCCGCGGGCGAGACCGTTCTCAACGGCGACGGGACATCGGGTGTGCTCGCCAAGGTCAAGCATCGCATGGGCGATTGGCTGCGCGAGTTCTTCTAGGCTATGGGTGGGGGCGACGAGGAGGCTGGTCGATGAACGATCTGACGGGCGGTCACGGCGGAGCACGGATCAAGGTGGTCGGCGTGGGCGGAGGTGGCGGCAACGCCGTCAATACGATGATCCAGTCGGGCATGCCCGGCGTGGACTTCATCGCCGCCAACACGGACGCGCAGGCGCTCGCCGCCAACCTGGCGAGCGTGAAGGTGCAGCTCGGCGCCCAGATCACCAAGGGGCTGGGCGCGGGCGCCAATCCCTCGATCGGCCGCGAGGCGGCGGTCGAGGACATGGACATGCTGCGCGAGCTGCTCGGCAGCGCCGACATGGTCTTCGTCACCGCGGGCATGGGCGGCGGGACGGGCACCGGCGGCGCTCCGGTGATCGCCCAGGCGGCCCGCGAGCTCGGCGCGCTGACCGTCGGCGTGGTGACCAAGCCGTTCCTCTTCGAGGGCAAGCGCCGCATGCGGCAGGCCGAGGAGGGGATCCAGACCCTCAAGAAATCGGTCGATACGCTGATCACCATCCCCAATCAGCGCCTGCTCTCGGTCTCCGGCCGCAACATGCCGATCATGGAGACCTTCAAGAAAGCCGACGACGTCCTCCTCCAGGCGGTGCGCGGCATCTCGGACCTGATCACCGTGCACGGCCTGATCAACCTCGACTTCGCCGACGTGCGCACGATCATGAGCGAGATGGGCATGGCGATGATGGGCGCGGCGGTCGCCTCGGGCGAGAACCGGGCCGTCGAGGCCGCGCAGCGGGCGATCTCCTCGCCGCTGCTCGACGACATCTCCATCCAGGGCGCACGCGGCGTGCTGATCAACATCACCGGCGGCACGGACCTCTCGCTGCACGAGGTGAACGAGGCCGCGACGCTCATCCAGGAAGAGGCCGACGAGGACGCCAACATCATCTTCGGCGCGGTGATCGACGACTCGATGGGCGACCAGCTGCGCATCACGGTGATCGCCACCGGCTTCGGCGAGGCCGAGCGCCCGGCCGTGCACCCGGTGGCCGAGTCGTTCGTGCCGCGCCACTCGCTGCCTCGGGCACCGGCACCCGCAGCAGCGCCGCCACCGCCACAGTCCGCCGAGGCGCGGCGCAGCGCAGCACCGACGCCCACGCCGATCGGCGCACCCTCGACGGGAGCACGGCCCGCCGGCCGCGAGTACGGGCCGCGGCGCGTGGTCAAGATGGGCCTGATCGTCGACGACGGCGACAATCCGGTGTGGCATCGGCGCCGCGGCGAGGAGCCCGAGGATGCCACAGCGCGCGGCGGCACCGTCGTCGAGGACGAGTCCGAGTACGACATCCCGACCTTCCTGCGCAAGCAGGCGGATTGACGAGCCGACGGACTAGCGCACCGACGAGCTGACGCACCGACGGATCAAAGCGCCGCCTGGCGTCGGGGCTGCGCCTCGGGCTACGCTCTTCGCATGCAGACGCGACGATTGGGCAGCAGCGGCCCCGAGGTCTCGGCGCTCGGCCTCGGCTGCATGGGCATGTCGGAGTTCTACGGCTCCGCAGACGAGGCGGAGTCGATCGCGACGATCCATCGCGCCCTCGACCTCGGCTGTACCTTCCTCGACACGGCCGACGTGTACGGCCCTCTCACCAACGAGGATCTCGTCGGGCGCGCGATCCGCGGCCGGCGTGCCGAGGTCGTGCTGGCGACCAAGTTCGGCATCGTGCGAGACCCCGAGGACCGCCTGGTCCGCTCGATCAACGGCCGACCCGAGTACGTCGCGCAGTGCTGCGATGCGAGCCTGGGGCGCCTCGGCGTCGATGTGATCGACCTCTACTACCAGCATCGCGTCGACCCGGGGGTGCCCATCGAGGAAACCGTTGGCGCGATGGCCGAGCTGGTGCGCGCCGGCAAGGTCCGCTTTCTCGGCCTCTCCGAGGCGAATGCCGGCACGCTGCGCCGCGCCTGCGCGGTCCACCCGATCGTCGCGCTGCAATCCGAGTACTCGCTGTGGACCCGCGATCCGGAGGATGGCGTGCTCGCCGCTTGCCGCGAGCTGGGCGTCGGCCTGGTCGCCTACAGCCCGCTCGGGCGCGGCTTTCTCACCGGCCAGATCCGGCGCCCCGAGGACCTCGCAGCCGACGACTACCGGCACCTCTCGCCGCGGTTCCAGGGCGACAACTTCGCCAGGAACCTCGCCCTGGTCGAGCGCATCCGCGAGATCGCCGCCGAGAAGAAGTGCCTCGCCTCGCAGCTCGTGCTCGCGTGGGTCCTGGCGCAGGGTCCGGACATCGTGCCAATCCCCGGAACGAAGCGGCGCAAGTACCTCGAGGAGAACCTGGCCGCGCTGGCGGTCGAACTCACGCCCGCCGACCTGGCGCGAATCGAGGAGGTCGCCCCGCGCTGCGCCGTCGCGGGCGCCCGCTATCCGGCTGCGATGATGCGCTTCGTGAACGCCTGAGCGGCGGCTCAGAAGGCGCGAGCGGGTGGCGAGCCCAGCTCGCCGAAGCTCGGATGGGCCAGGCGCACGAAGTCCTTGTAGGCCATGTGGACGGTCTCGCGATGGCTGCCTGCGTTGAACACGGTCTCCGCCTCGCGCCCGAGCGAATCGTCCACCCACACGGGAAGGCCGAAGAGGTCGCCGAAGGGTGGCATGGCCCCGACCTCGCAGTCCGGAAACAGCCCCGTGAGCTCGTCCTCCGAGGCGAGCCGTAGCCGCCGGTCGCCGACCGCGTCGCGCGCGCGCTGGAGATCCAGGTCGCGCGACGCGGGCAGCACCGCCATGAGAAACTGCCTCTCCGAGCGCAGCACCACGACCTTGGCCATCTCGGTCGCCGGGACGTGGTCCGCGGCGGCGACCGCCCGGGCCGTGTAAGCGACGGGGTGCTCGTGCACCTCGTAGGGCACGTGCTGGGCCTCGAGGAACTCCTTGAGCCGCTGTGACATCGACATGGCTCGACCCTCCGCTGTCGTCTCGTCGTCGAGGCTCGCCCGGCGGCCGCCTCGAGTCAACTAGCGGGGTGGAGCGCCGGACCGAGGCCCTCAGCCGAGGTCGATCACCAGCTCGTTGGGCCCGTCGTGGAGCTGCTCTCGCACCGCCGCCATGGGGACGGCCACGCCCGCCGCCCGGTAGGGGTTGGTCGCGCGCTCCATGGCGAGTGGCTGGCCGTTCAGGGTGAGCGCCGTCGGGCCGTGGCCGACCGAGGCGACCCGGTAGAGCACTCGCACGTCGTGGCCGATCAGGCTGACCGTCGCTTGCAGGCCGTCGAGCGCCTTGGGCACCACGGGATCGATGCCCAGCACGGTCCGGCCGCGGCGCAGGCCGAGGAAGCATTCGTGGACGATGCGCGTGGCGATCCCGGCGCCGCTCGAGTAGACGCGCCAACCTCCCTCGAGCGGCACTCGCCCGGCGCGGATCTCCGCGTAGCGCTCGGCCGCCTCGTAGCGGTCGGCCACCACCGCATCCGAGCTCGAGTAGTAGCAGCTCGCCTGGCGAGGCAGCGCCGCCGCAACGACGGCCTGGAGGGCGATCGGCGTGGCGCGGCGCAGGGCCTCGAAGAATGCGTCGGCATCGCCGTAGCGTGCCATCGCCTCCGCGTAGCGGAGGTGCGCGTGGGTGTACATGAGGCCGATCTCCCGGCCGAAGAACGAGCTGCTCTCCGCGCGCTGGAAGTGACTCTGCGGACCGCCGCGGTAGATCGGGGGGCGGTCGAAGAGGCGCGCACCGTCGGCGCCGAGCAGATGCTCGCGCATCAGGGCGACGTGGTCGGCCGCCTGCGCGGGTGTGAGGAGATCCGCGAGGATGGCGTGGATCATCGGGAGGAGCCGATGGTGGATGCCCGTGTCCTGGTCGCGTGGGTGCAGCAGGTAGTCGATTCGTCCGTCGGGCTGGAAGTGCGCGAAGCCTGCGAGCGTGCCGTCGGGGAGCAGCCAGCGGTCGAAGTCGCGCCGAACCTCGCCGGCGAGGGCTTCGAGCGACGTGGCCTCGGCGCGCATTGCGACGGCTCGGAGCGCCGCGGCGAGGGTGGCCAGCGTCTGGTGATGGAGGGTCACCGTCCAGGCGCTGCACAGTCGCTCGCGCATCGCCGGATCGGCCGGCTGCAGCGAGTCGTTCCAATCGCCGTGGCCGTAGGCCACCAGGTGTGTGCCGGGGATCGCCCGGGCGCCGATCACCCCGAGCGCGCGCTCGACGTGCCCCCACAGCGTCGCGCACTCGGCCTGCGCCTCTCCCGCGGGATCGAAGAACGCGACGACGGCGTCGAGGATGGACGCATCCTGGGTGGAGAGGAGGTACTGCGCCAGGGCCAGGACGGGCCAGAACACGATGTCGCCGTGCGAGTCGTCGGGTCGGATGCCGCGCTCGCGCTCGAAGAACATGAACCACTGCGGCCAGTCGCCGTCGCGGTTCTGGTTGGCGAAGACGCGCAGGAGCAGATCGCGCATCGGCTCGTGGAGGCCGAGCGCGAGCAGCAGCTCGACCGGCCCCTGACAGACGTCGCGCGTGCCCCATCCGCCGCCGGAGTACTGCTCGAGGCCGCGCGGCGCGAGATAGTGGATCAGTGCATCGTGGACGTACCAGGGGAGGATCTCCTCCAGGCGCGCGACGTCGACGGCGAGCGGGCTCGCGGCCGGGGCGTGGAAGGCGGCCGGAGCGGTCGATGGCGACGCTGCCGCGGGCGTCGAGGCGGGGACGAGTTCCCCCGTGATCCGCAGGCCGGCCGCGGCCGTGGGAGCGGTCACCAGCACGACGTACGGCTGGCTGCGGGAGCGCCCGTCGGCGAACAGCAGCTCGTCTCCGCCGACGCACTCGAGGGTCGTGCCGGGCAGCGGATCGAGCCGGAAGGCGCCCTCCGGGAAGCGGCGGCCCACGTCGGAGTCGGGGATCGGGCGAATCACGATGGCGTCGGCGTCGCGCTCGGTCCGTGCCGGGACGGGCTCTGCGCCGTCGTCGCCGTTCATCGCGATGTGGCTCGAGACCAAGAAGCGGGCAGGGGGGCCGGCGAGCACCGAGATCTCGAGCTCGATGGCGTGGCGATCGATCGCTGCGACGACGCGAACCTCGATCGTTCCCCCATGGTGAGCGTAGAGCCAGCGACAGGCTGCCGGCGTGACCTCCCAGGCGGAGGGCACGTCGAGCAGGTGCCAGCCGTCGCCGAGCTCGACGAGCACCCGCTGGCCGTGCGCCCGGTGCAGGCCGAGGTACGAGCGGGTCGTCGAGAGGAGGCGGTTGATGCTCACGTGTCCCTGCGTGAGCAGCGAGTTGAAGACCCCGGCCATCCAGACCGTGGTGGTGAGCGATGCCTCGTCGGGCGTGAGTGCGCTCCCAGTGCGCAGCAGGTGCCCGTGCGGGCGCAGGACGCGCAGCTCCTTGTCGCGCAGTGCGACGTGCACCGCCGAGTCGGTGAAGAAGGAGAGCAGTCGGCCATCCTCGCGCTCGACGTGACGCAGGGGCCCGCCCCAGAGCCGGGCGATCTCCTCTTCGGTCAGATCGCGACAGAGCAGAATGGGGCAGGCCGAAAAGCAGGTCTCGGCGGGGCGCGTGCCCGGCGCCGCTGCGGGGTGCGTCTCGGGCAGGACTGCCGGCCCCGACGGCGCCGCCGCTTCGGGCAAGGCGAGCGCGCGATCGACGGCCGCGAGGTCTGCGCTCGAAGTGGCATCTCGGTGGTCGGGCTCGAACCAGCCGAAGAAGCCGCGATCGGCACTGGCCCCGGGCGCGAGATGCAGCGGGGCATCCTGGACGGCGGCCATGGCGTGCTCGTGCTGGCGCCGCACGCCGGGCAGGCCTGGCCCCGTGAGACCGGCGGGCGCATGGCCGGCGCGGGTCGCCAGGCCGTGCAGCTGGAGCGCATCGGTGGCGAAGCTCACTCCCCGGGCCAGCGAGCCGATCGCCGCCCATGGGTTCTTGCCGTCCATTGGCAGGTTCTGGCGGACGGCGACCACGCTGCCACGGCTCGGGTGGGCGAGCGGTGAGAGGTCGAGGTACTGGCTCACGTAGTACTCGTTCATTCGGATCGTGCCGTAATTCGCGAGGGCGACGTCCTGGGCGTAGACGAGATCGAGAGTCAGCTCGGCGGCCGCTCGGCTGGCGAGCGCGACGTGCCAGAACCACGCCGGTACAGACTGCGCCAGGCGCAGCGCGACGACGATCTGCACGTCCTCCCATTCGCCGCTGGCGTGCAGGCCGCGCTCGTCGAGGTGAAAGGCCAGTGGGCTATGCGGCCCGAGCAGCGGCGTCCACGCCGGCCGTGGCCCGAGCCGGCGCAGGTAGAGGTTGGTCGGCCCGCCCTCGACCTCGCTGCCGGGAAACAGGTTCAGCACCACGTCGCCGTGCTCCAGGCGGCGAAGCGAGCCGTTCGCGTTCAGTAGTGCGACGAGCCCCGCCGGGCTCTCGATTCGATGTGGCGCTCCGGGCGCAATCGCGGTCATGAGGCGACCTCCCCGCCGCCTCCTTGCGAAGTCGGGGTATCTGCGACCATGGTTGGGTGGTCGCGCTCTTAGCACGAGATGCCGGTGCGTGGCATCGCAGCGGCCGCCGAGGCAAGCATGCACGTCGAACCGTTGGACGATCTCGAGGACCTGTCGGGCTGGATGCCGGTCGTCTCGGGCCTGGCGCAGCTCACCATCACGTCCGAGCGTGGGCCGCGGGGGGCGGCGATGCGCCTGGACTTCGACTTCAAGGGCGGCGGCGGCTTCGTGGTCGCGCGCAAGCTCCTCGCAAGGCCGATGCCCGAGAGCTACGCGCTCGGCTTCGCGATCCGCGGCCAGGCGCCACCCAACCGCTTGGAGCTGAAGCTCGCCGACCGCAGCGGGCGCAACGTCTGGTGGCGACACTGGGACGCGCTCGAGCTCCCGCTCGATTGGCAGGCGATCCGCGTGCCGAGCAGCGAGATCGAGTTCGCCTGGGGACCGGCGGGTGGCGGGACGCTCCAAGAGCTCGGCGCCATCGAGCTCGCGATTGCGGCGGGGCCGGGCGGTGCAGGCACCGTGTGGATCTCCGATCTGGTGCTCGAGGATCGCACCTACCGCGCGACCCCGCGGGTGCATGCCTCGAGCGCACAGGCCGGGCACCCGGCGCAGGCTGCGCTGGACGGGGATCCCCTGACCAGCTGGCGGAGCGAGCCCACCCTCGGACCGCACCGGCTGGAGATCGATTTCTGCGAAGAGCGCGAATTCGGCGGCCTGGTGGTGTGCTGGCTCCCGCAGGCCCGACCGCGCGCCGTGCGCATCGAGACCTCGGGCGACGGCGCGCGATGGACGACCGCGTACGCGGCCGAGGACATCGACCTCGATCGCAGCTACGTCTGGCTGCCCGGGGCGGCGTCGCGCTGGCTGCGCCTCTCGCTGGATGCGGCGAGCTCGGCGGGCTGCGGTGTCGCCGAGCTCGAGGTGCAGCCGTTCGAGTTCTCGCGCTCGGTCCATGCCTTCTTCGAGGCGGTGGCCCGGCGCGAGCCGCGCGGCTACTCGCCGCGCTGGCTCGCCGGCGAGCAGAGCTACTGGACGCCCATCGGCCTGGCCGACGGCGACACATGCGCGATCATGAACGAGGAGGGCATGGTCGAGGTCGATCGAGGCACGTTCTCGATCGAGCCGTTCCTCCATGCCGACGGTCGGCTGGTCACGTGGGCCGACGCGCAGATCGAGCAGACGCTCGAAGACGGGTGGATTCCGGCTCCGTCGTCGGTCTGGCGCTTCGTGGACGTGAGGCTCACGACGACGGCCTTTGCCGCGCGCCACGGCGGCCGCGCGATGCTCTACGTGCGCTACCGCCTCGAGAGCACCGAGCAGGCAAGACACCTGCGGCTGTGCGCCGCGATCCGCCCCTTCCAGGTGAACCCTCCCTGGCAGGCGTTCGGCGAGCTCGGAGGCATGCGACGCATCGAGCGCATGGCGTGGGACGGCCGGGCGGTGGCCGTCGACGCCGAGCGCGTCGTCGTGCCGCTGACCGAGCCGAGCGGCTTTGGCGCCGCGCCGTTCGAGCAGGGTGCCATCACGACCCATCTCGCGCGGGGCGCCCTCCCGCGACGGACCGCCGTCAGCGATGCGTTCGGCTACGCTTCGGGCGCCCTGGCCTTCGACGTCGACCTTGCGCCCGGGGTCGTCAAAGAGGTGCTGCTGGCGATCCCCTTCGGGGTGGCCGGCCAGGACGCCGTCGAGCGGACCGTCGGCGCCGACGGCGGCGCGGCGTTCGAAGCCGTGATTCGGGAGTGGCGCGAGCGGCTGGGCGGCGTGGTCCTCGACCTCGGGCCCGCCGCGGGTGGCGCCGCCGCGGCGGCACGGACTGCCGCGGCACAGGTGCTGGTGAACCGCGATGGGCCGGCGCTGCAGCCGGGGCCGCGCCGCTACACGCGCTCCTGGATCCGCGACGGCGCGATCATGGCAGCGGCGCTGCTGCGCGTCGGGCGCGCCGCCGAGGCGTGCGAGTTCGTGCGCTGGTACGCGGCCCATCAGGCCGCCGACGGCAACGTGCCGTGCGTCGTCGACCGAAACGGCCCGGACTGGCTCCCCGAGCACGACAGCCACGGCGAGCTGATCTTCGGGGTGATGGAGTGCTTTCGCTTCACCCGGGACCGCGCGTTCCTCGCCGAGATGTGGCCCGCCGTCCGCAAGGCCGTCGCCTACCTGGAGACGCTGCGCGCCCGCCGGCTCGGCCCGGAGTACGATGCGCCCGCGCTGCGCGCTCGCCGTGGGCTCTTGCCCGAGTCGGTGAGCCACGAGGGCTACCTCGCACAGCCCGTGCACTCCTACTGGGACGACTTCTGGGCGCTTGCGGGCTACCGCGATGCGGCCGCGATGGCGGCCGTCCTGGGCGAGGCGGCCCAAGCGCAACGCATCGCCGCCGCGCACCAGGCCTTCCGCTCGGCCGTGCGGGCCTCGATCGAGGCCACGATCGCCGAGCGCAAGATCGATTACGTTCCGGGGTCGG
>CAZGUU010000043.1:0-24045 GCA_964529315.1 uncultured Enterobacteriaceae bacterium | reverse complement strand
CCTGCAAGGCTGCGCCTCGCCTGGCATCTCGACCGCCTCGCTACGGACCCAGCTGCGGCGTTCGGGCTGAGCACGCGGGAAGGCCAGCGGCCGGGCTCCTGGCACGCTCGCCGGCCCCGGCGCGCTCGGCGACGGCTACCGCTGCCGTTCGACGACCACTCGGCCCGCCGGCTCCGCCCGCCCCAGGGGTGGCTGCGGGGAAGCGTCCGGCGCCACGCCCTTCGCGGCGAGAAGCGGCTCGACCCAGGATGGCGCCAGGCGCCGGATGCGCACGATCGCGCTGCGCCGGCCATCGACCAGGTTGGGGTTCAGGAGCTCCCAGACCAGCTCGCCGCCGGCCGTGACCTCGAAGGCCCGCCCGCGGTCCGACTCGGCGATCAGCGTGTTGCCGTTGGGCAGGCGCTGGCTCGATCCGCGGGTCTGCGTCTTGAACGACTCCGGTGGCGTCGCCCGGTACTCCCAGACGATCTCGCCGGAGAGCGGATCGAGCTCGATGACCCGCGACCAGCTGCGCTCGAGGCCGTTGTCGAACACGAGGAAGTTGCCGCTGGGCAGCACCGTCGCATCGTGCGGGCCGGAGAGCTGATCCTGCCCCCAGGTCCAGACGACGCGCTTGCCCTCCCAGTCGAGCACGGCGATCGCGTTCTGGTGGCGCAGGCATACGAGCAGGTTGGAAGCCGCATAGAGCGGCGCCCGGCCAGCGAGGTCGGGCGGCATCCACGCGACCGAGTTGGCGTGGATCAGATCGCGCACCTGCCGCTTGCGCCGCCCGGGCAGCAGGCGAAACGGCGACGGCGCGCGGCGCAGCACGTCGTACAGCGACAGCTCTCCCTGGACTTCACCAGCCGAGGAGAGAAGCGTGACGACGTCGTCGCGCACCGGCCTCGCGGCGTCGATCTCGGGCAAATCTCGGAGCCGCGCCGTCAAGGTGACGACCCCCCCACGCGGCGCCGGCTGCGCGTCGTGGTGCGCGCGCAGCGGCTTGCGCCAGCGCACCGTGCCGTCCCAGGAGAGGCGGGCCACGTACGACTCCCACTCGCCCCCCTCGCGCAGCGTGGGGTCGGGCGAGCGCTCTCGCGCCGCGCGTCGTCCCCCGCGCCCGGCCGGGCGCCTGGAGCCCGGCGAGCGGCCCTGCTCCACGACCAGCAGATCGCCGTCGGGCAGGAGCACCGAGTTGCCCCAGCGAAAGCAGGGCGACGACGACCAGGAGTGCACCCGTCTCCCGCCCCCGTCGAGGAGATCGGCCGAGCAGGCGTGCGCGTTGGTGAACAGGTCGAAACCCGGCCACGAGCGGCTCGCATCGCGCCGGATGACGCCCGAGGGCCCCGGATCCGCGGGGCCCGGTACGGTGTCGAGGTAGCCCAGCGCCTCCAGGCGCTCGACGTCGGCCGGCGAGAGCGTCGCCACCGCCAGCGGTGTGGGCTGGACCGCCGCTGGCGATCCACTCGGCAGCCGATTCGGCGCCGCAGCCGGCGAGCTCGCGGGTTCGGGCTCGGTACTGGCGATCCCACCACCGGCCACGAAAAGCGCCAGGACGACGCAGGCCCCGGCCAGGATCGGTCGGCCGAGCGCGCCCCGCCCCGGAAAATGCAGCCACTCCATCACGCGGGAGCGTCACATAAGCGATGGCGCCCCCGCGTGCACGACCCCATCGGCCCGCGCCGCACCGCCCTCGGGCCCCGCGGTCGCGAGCGGTCCGAGCGCCGCCTCGTGAAGCTCCTGCCGTCGCATGGCGCGACGGATCGCGATCCCGGCAGCGACGACGATCGCCGGCGGAAGGCCGAGCAGCAGGACCGTTCCCAAGAGGAAGGCAGCCGGCCAATCCGACTCGCTGCCCCCGACGCAGACCGCGCAGGCGTCCGCGAGACGCGGCACCGCCACGACTGCCACAGTGGCCGAGACTCGCGACGCGGCGCGCAGCCAAGCGGCGCCGGCTCCGCTCGCGGGCGACCATGGCGGCTGGCCCAAGGCCGCCCGCTCAGTGCGCCGCACCGTGGCCTCCCGGGGCGGCGAGCCCCGGCGCCGTCTCCTCGAGCTCGTGCACGCCGAGATCGGGCAGGACGAAGACGATCAGCACCAGGACCAGCAGCACGCAGGCCGCGATCGACCAGTTGATCAGCCGGCCCTCGCTGCGCAGGTGCATGAAGAAGCTGCCGATCAGGAACACCTTCGCGGCGGCGATCAGGAGCGCCACCACGAGCCCCGCAGCGTGCGGCAGGTGCATGGACGACACCCCGACCGTCATGAGCGTCAAGGCCGCCAGCGCGCCGAACACCATCAGATACGTCCGCACGTCCGACGACGCGTGGTGCGCCGCGTGCGACACCACACGGTGCGACATCGGCTCTCCCTGCTTGCGGCTCATGCTCGGCCACCTCTCGCTTCAGAGGAGATAGAGAATGGGGAACAGGATCACCCACACCAGATCGACGAAGTGCCAGTAGAGGCCCGCGGCCTCGACCCGCTCGTGCGACGCGGGCGTGTACGCACCGCGCAGACCGGTGACCAGGACCCACACCATCAGCACGATCCCACCCGTGACGTGCAGCACGTGGAGCCCGGTCAGCGTGTAGTAGAAGGAGCCGAACAGATTGCTCGACAGGGTGATCCCCTCCTCCCACTTGTGATGGTACTCGTACGCCTTCACCGAGAGGAAGATGCACCCGCCACCGATCGTCGCAGCGATGTAGCGCGCGAACTTGCGGACGTTGCCCTCCTCGATCGCCGCGAGCGCCAGGACCATCGTCACCGAGCTGGTGATCAGGGCGAACGTGTTGAAGGTGGCCAGCGGCACGCCCATCATCGATCGGGGCGGAATCGCCATGTAGGCGCTCCCGCTGCGCAGGATGACATAGGCGCTGATCAGGCCACCGAAGAGCATGATCTCCGAGGCGAGAAACGTCCATGTCCCGAGCTTGGCGTTCGAGATGCCGGTGTTGGTCGCAGCGACGCTAGGGGTCACGCTCGCACTCCGAGCCCGAGGCCGCACGCATCGTTCGCGCGGGTCATCAGGCAGCCTCGTCCTGGGGCCAGTAGTCCAAGCTCCGCCCCGGCACGCTGTACTCGTACGGCCCGCGAAACACCTCGGGCGGCTCGGCGAAGTTCCCGTGCGGCGGCGGCGACGGGCAAGCCCACTCGAGCGTCGTCGACTCCCAGGGATTCTCGTCCGCCAGCTCGCCCCGCCAGATGCTCCAGAAGAAGTTGAGCAGGAAGGGGATCTGCCCGAGGGCCAGCACCACGGCCGCGAGCAGCATGATCACGCTCCAGCCCTGGACCGGCAGGTTGTGCGACTGCAGCGTCGGGTCGGCCAGGCGCCTCTGCATGCCGTACATCCCCTGGATCAGCATGGGGAAGAAGATCAGGTTCATCGGCACGATGGTCAGCCAGAAGTGGATCTTGCCGAGCCGCTCGTCCATCTTGCGGCCGAACATCTTGGGGAACCAGTAGTATGTCCCGGCCATCAGGGCGGCGAGGCTCCCCGGCGCCACGACGTAGTGGAAGTGGCCGATCACGTAGTAGGTGTCGTGCAGGTACATGTCGGTCGGCGCGAAGCCCAGCGGGAGCCCGGTCAGGCCGCCGATGCCGAACATCGGCAGGAACGACAGAGCGAACAGCATCGGCGTGTTGAAGCGGATCGCGCCGCCCCACAGGCTCATCAGCAAGCACGTCAGGATCGCCACGGCCGGAACCGAGATCGACAGCGTCGTGGTCACGAACAGGCTCGCCAGGCTGGTGCGCATTCCCGAGAGGAACATGTGGTGCGCCCAGACGATGAAGCTCAAGAAGCCGATGGTGCAGAACGAGGCGACGATCGCCCGATAGCCGTAGAGCGGCTTGCGCGTGTTCGTCGCGATGACCTCGGCGACGACGCCGATCGCGGGGAGGAGCAGGACGTAGACCTCCGGGTGCGCCAGGAACCAGAAGAGGTGCTGCCAGAGGAGCGGGCTGCCTCCGCCGGCGGCCGGAAAGACCGTCGCGCCGTACATCATGTCCTTGGGGATGTAGAAGCTGGTCCCCGCGACGCGATCGAGAAGCTGCAGCAGCGCGCCGGCCTCGAGCACGGGGAACGCGAGCAGCAGCAGCACGGCGGTGACGAGCTGCGCCCAGCAGAACACCGGCATGCGCATCAGGCCCATCCCCTTGGCGCGCATGTTCAGCGTCGTCACGAGGAAGTTGATCGCGCCGAACAACGACGAGGTGATGATCAGGATCATCGCGATCAGCCAGATCGTCTGCCCGGGCGGCGCGACCACGGAGAGCGGCGCGTAGGAGGTCCACCCCGACTGCGGCCAGCCATCCGGTGCCAGGAAGCTACCCAGCATGACGATGCCGCCCACCAGATAGGTCCAGTAGGAGAGCATGTTGAGGCGCGGAAAGGCCATGTCCGGTGCGCCGATCTGCAGGGGCAAGACGAAGTTGCCGAAGGCCGCCACCCCCAGCGGAACGACGCCCAAGAAGATCATGATCGTCCCGTGCATCGCGCCCAGCTGGTTGTAGAAGTCCGGCCGCATGAAGCCGTAGGCCATGCGCTCGCCGAAGGCCCACGCGAGCGCGCTCCGGAGAGCCGAGATCTTCTCGGGGTCGAAGTCGTCGGGGGGTGACGGCCAGGCGAGCTGGTAGCGCATCAGCAGGATCATCGTGAACCCGCCGAGCAGGAAGAGCAGCGAGGTGATGAGATACTGGATGCCGATCACCTTGTGATCGACCGAGAAGACGTACTTGGCCAAGAACGACCGGGGCTCGCCGTGGACGTCGCCGTGTGCGCTGCTCACCGATTCCCTCCTGGAGCGATGGTCGGCCGCGAGAGATCCCGTCAGGACGCCGCGCCCGCGCCCGGCAGCACGTCGCCTCCATCGGCGACGATGCCCTTCTCTGCGAGCTCCGCCTTCTGCCATACCGCGAACTCCTGCGGCGTCTCGACCAGCACGTTGCCCACCATCTGGGTGTGGCCCAGGCCGCACAGCTGCGCGCAGCCGATCTCGAACTTCCCCGTCTTGACCGGCTCGAACCAGAGCGTCGTTCGCATTCCCGGAACGATGTCTTGCTTGTTGCGTACCCCGACCACCTGGAAGTCGTGGATCACGTCCTTGGACGTCATCTGCAGGATCGTGGGCTTGCCCACCGGGACGTGGAGGTTGTTGATCGTCACGATGTCGTCCCGCGAGGCCGGGTCCGCCGGGTCGAGCCCGATCGGGTTGGCCGCGCTCACCAGGTCGGCCGCCCGACGGCCGAACCGTCCGTCCGGCCCCGCGTACTGGAAGTTCCAGGCGAACTGCTGCGCGACCAGGTGGACGACCACCGACTCCTGCGGCGGCGGGGTCTCGCCCTTGATCGCGCCCCAGATGCGCGTCTCGTAGGCGACGATCAGCCAGATCTCGAACACGAAGATGATCGCCGCGGGGACGAAGGCGTAGCGCTCGCCCGGGCTGGCGTAGGCTGCGCGCCGGCCCCCACGAGAGCGAAAGCGCACCAGGCAGTAGGCGAACAGGCCCACCCCGCCGAGGAACAGGCCAGCCATGACCCAGTGCAGCAGGCGGATCAGGAAGTCGATCTCGCCCGCGTATGACGAAATCGCCTCCGGCAGCCCCCAGTGGAAGCCCCAGTCCTGGCCGATCACGGCTGCGCCCCGATTCGCTGGACCATGACAAAGCTCAACCACGTTTCCGGCGCGAGTCAAGATGCGGCGCCCGGCTGCGGGCGGGCAGGCGCGAACCCGGAGAGTACGGCTCCCGCAAGCGCAGAGCATCTGGCCGGGTGCCCCGACCGTCGCTGGGTTGGGCGCGCGCGAGCGGGCAGCGAGCCGGAGCCGGCCCGGCGCCCTGCGGCGTCAGCTTCCGGAGCCGCGCAGGGGCTCGGAGGGGCCGCGGCCCGCCTGGCGGGCCGCCCTCCGCCGTCGGCGGCGAAGCAGCGATGCGCCGTAGCTCACCGGTCCCGATCCGACGTAGATCAGCATAGCCGCGAAGAGCGCCAGCTGGGGCTCGAGCACCACGAACTTGAACACGACGATCATCGCGACCAGCACGTAGAACGGCCGCTGTGCGCGCAGGTCGACGTCCTTGAAGCTGTAGTACGGGACGTGGCTCACCATCAGCAGCGCCAGCGCGTAGACCAGGGCCGGGACCGCGAGCTGCCGCCCGATCGGTCCGGCGCCGATGAAGGCGTCGTGGACCAGGATGGTCGCGGCGAGCATGTCGGCCGCGGCGGGAATCGGCAGGCCGACGAAGGTGCGCTTCTCGGCGCGGCTCGCCTGGACGTTGAAGCGCGCCAGGCGCAGCGCGCCGCAGGTGACGAACAGCGAGGTCGCCAGCCAGCCCCAGGGCCCCCACGGCTCCAGACCCCAGCGGTACACCATGAGCCCCGGAGCGACGCCGAAGGCCACCAGGTCGGTCAACGAGTCGTACTCGACGCCGAACTGGCTCGTCGTGTTCGTCAGGCGGGCGATGCGCCCGTCGAGCCCATCGCAGACGTGGGCCACGACGATGCACAGCGCGGCCGTTGCGAACTGGCCTCGGCTGCTGGCGATGACCGAGTAGACGCCCAGGAAGAGGCCGGCGGTGGTGAAGAGGTTGGGCAAGACATAGACGCCCTTGTGCAGCGGTACGCGCGGCGCGTCACCGGCACCGGGGAGCACTCGGACGCTCGGCGCCGCGGCGCGCTCGGCCCCCGGCTCCGTCGCTACCCGGCGAAGCCACCGCCCGCGATGCGAATGCATCATGACAGCTCCCCGAGGACCGTCACCCCTGCCGTCACCCGATCCCCCGGCCCCACCCGCAGTGTAACCCGGCCCGGGACATAGATGTCAACTCGCGAGCCCAGCTTGATCATGCCGACGCGCTGGCCGCGCCGGCAGCGATCGCCGGCGGCGACGCGACAGACGATGCGGCGCGCGATGAAGCCCGCGATCTGGACGAAGACCAGCAGCCTCCCGTCCGTCGCGCGCATCACCACCGCGTTCTGCTCGTTGTCCAGCGAGGCCTTCTCGGAGAACGCGGCGAAGTACTTGCCCGGGTTGTAGTGCACGGCGACGACCTCGCCGTCGACCGGGGCACGGTTCACGTGGACGTCGAGCGGCGACATGAAGACGCTGATCTTCGCTGCCGGTCCGCGCAGGAAGCGCGGCTCGACGCCGTCGCGCTCGACCGCGATCACCTTCCCGTCGGCCGGCGAGACGACCAAGGCCTCGCCGCAGGGCGTCTCGCGGTGTGGGTCGCGGAAGAAGTTGACGAAGAAGCCGGCGCCCACCAGGCTCGCGGTCGCCAGGACGAGCAGCGCCGTGGCCACTGCACCGGAGGCGAGGGCCGCGGCCAGAAAGAGCACCGCCGCCGCTCCCAGGCACCCGCCGATCAACGGGTAGCCGTCGGGTGCAAGCGGGATCCGCGGGTCGGTCTCCACCGCGGCTCAGTTCTTCGACTTGTCGACCAAGCGCTTCTCGGACATCCACGGCATGAGGCCGCGCAGCCTCGCGCCCACCGCTTCGATCGGGTGCGCCTCGGCCTCCTTGCGCAGCTCGCGGAAGTGCGGCGATCCACAGCGGTGCTCGGTCATCCACTCGTCGGCGAACTTGCCCGATTGGATCTCGCCGAGCAGCTCCTTCATCGCCTTGCGCGCCTCGGCGCCGATCACCCGGCGGCCGCGAGTCATGTCGCCGTACTCGGCGGTGTTGCTGATCGAGTAGCGCATGTTGGCGATTCCGCCCTCGTAGATCAGGTCGACGATCAGCTTCACCTCGTGGAGGCACTCGAAGTAGGCCATCTCCGGGCTGTACCCCGCCTCGACCAGCGTCTCGTAGCCGGCGCGGATCAGCTCGGTCAGTCCACCGCAGAGCACGGCCTGCTCGCCGAAGAGGTCCGTCTCGGTTTCCTCGCGGAAGCTGGTCTCGATGATCGCCGCTCGGCCGCCGCCGATCGCGCTCGCGTAGGCGAGCGCGATGCCCTTGGCGTCGCCGCCCGGATCCTGTCCGACGGCGATCAGGCAGGGAACGCCCCGCCCGGCCACGTACTCGCTGCGCACCAGGTGCCCCGGGCCCTTGGGTGCCACCATGAACACGCCCACCGCCGCATCCGGGACGATCTTCTTGAAGTGGAAGTTGAAGCCATGGCCGAAGGCCAGGTGCTTGCCCGGCCGCAGCCCCGCCGCCACCTCGCGCTCGAAGGTCTCGGCTCCCATCTCGTCGGGCACGAGCATCATGACGACGTCGGCCCAGGCGGCGGCGTCGGCCGTCTCGCGCACCGCCAGACCGGCGCCCTCGGCCTTGGCCCACGACGGGCTCGAGCGCCGCAGGCCGACGCACACGTCGACCTTGCTGTCGCGCAGATTCTGCGCGTGGGCGTGGCCCTGGCTCCCGTAGCCGATCACGGCCACCTTCCGGCCCGCGAGCAACGCCGGGTTCGCGTCCTTGTCGGTGTAGACGTTGAGCGCCATCGAATTCGCTTCCTCTCTCTCGATCAGACGAAGTCGGCCTCGGAGCCCTCCCGGGCGATTCGCCCGGCGTGGGCCGTGTCCACCGCGACCGCTGGCTTCTCCTCGCCGGCCTCGGCGGAGAGCACCGCCGCGCCGCGATACATCGCCACGATCCCCGTGCGGACGATCTCCAGGATGCCGAACGGCCTGAGCAGCTCGACGAACGCGGCGATCTTCTCGCTCGAGCCGGTGACCTCGACCACGTAGGAGCGCTCGGCGACGTCGACCACCTTGCCGCGGAAGATGTTGACGACGCCCAGCACCTCGCCGCGGGTGCGCGCATCCGCGGTCACCTTCACCAGGACGAGCTCGCGTTCGACGTGGCTCTCCTGGCTGAAGTCGCAGACCCGGATGACGTTGACCAGCTTGTTGAGGTGCTTGGTGACCTGCTCGAGGACCTTGTCGTCACCGCTGGTCACCAGCGTGATGCGCGAGACCGTCGAGTCGGTGGTCTCGGCGACGCAGAGGCTCTCGATGTTGAATCCGCGGCCGCTGAACAGGCCGGCGATCTTGGCGAGAACGCCGAACTCGTTCTCCACCAGCACGGAGATGATGTGCCGCATCCGCCCCGTTTAGCCGTTGCGCGGGCGGATTGCCATTTCTCGGCCGGGCGCTCGCCTCCGCGCCCGTGGAATCGGCCACGGCCCCCCGGGCGCCGAGCGGCCCCCGGGGGCTCGGCTCATTGCGAAGCCGACACGCCTGCGGAGCGGTGCCGGCCGAGGATCTCCATGATGCGGTCCTTGCCCGCGAGCTTGAGCTTCTGCAGGCGCTTGCGCTCCACCTCTTCGTCGGTCGTGAGCCGCTGCTTGCCGTTGAAGCGGGCGAGCTCGCGCTCGAACTGCACGTGCTCGTCGTAGTGCTTCTTCAGCTCGTGATCCTGCTCGATGAGCGAAAGGATCAGCTCCTCGTCACGCTTCTCCATGAACGGTCCTCCACGGGTCCCTCGCGCCCCGCCGGCCGCCCGCTGCACTTCGTCGGGCTCGTCGCCGCGCTCGCGAAGGACCCGGCTTGTCGTTGTACGCGTCGCCAAAATCCCTTGTCAACGATGAGCCCCCTCGGAGCCACCCGCGCCCAGGCTACGAGACACCTCGGCCTGCGAGGCCCGGGCGTAAGCTGGGACGAGACCGGCCAGATCGTCGGCCCCCCGCCGCCACAGCTCATCCAGTCCGAGCTCAGCCACCGCCCCGGCGCTCGGCGGCCGCCGGGCCATCGGCAGGACGATCGCGCCGGCCCCCAGCCGCCCGCCGAGGATCTCGCGATGGCGCTCGGCACCGTCTCCCAGCAGCACGAGTCGCCGCCAGGGCCGATCTCCGGCCCCGGGCGCGCCGAGCCTCGCCTCGAGCGAGGCCGCCAGCGCCTCGGGGGAGAGCGCTCGGTCGGGCTCCAAGCGAAGCGGCGGCGCCGCGGTCTCCCCGGGAGCCGCTGCGAAGAGGGCCGCGTAGACTTCCCCTTTTCGCGCATCGAGGCACGGACAGATCAGGTCGCCCGGGCCGAGAGGCATGCCGCCCTCGACGGCGCCCTCGCGCCGTCCGGCGCGGAGCGTCGCGGCCAGGGCCTCGAGCGTAGGCACACCGATCAACGCGCTGCCGCCGGCCAGCGCCAGACCCTTGGCCGTGGCCAGGCCGACGCGCAAGCCGGTGAAGGATCCCGGGCCGATCGACACCGCGATCGGCCCCACCTCCTCGAGCGCCACAGCCGCCTGCTCGAGGCACTCGTCGAGCAGCGAGAGCAGCTCTGCGCCGTGGCGCAGCCCCGCATCGCGCGTCACCTCTGCGAGCACCCGCACGTCGGCCCCTTCCCCTACGCGGGCCCTCGGGCCCGCGGGGCAAGAGAGCACCGCGACGCTCCCGATGCGCGTCGCCGTCTCGATGCCCAGGATCAACAAGCGGTCGAACGTGGCCCCGGTCAGCCGGACACCAGTCGGTGCAGGTCGTTGTAGAGCGCAAAGCCCATCAACGAGATGAGCAGGAACATGCCCACCTGCTGCGCGATCTCGCGCTGGCGGATCTCGAGCGGCCGGCCGAGGATCTTTTCGACGCCCATGAACAGCAGGTGCCCACCATCGAGGATCGGGATCGGAAGGAGGTTCAAGACCCCGAGATTGATGCTCAGGATGGCCATGAAGTAGATCAACGAGGCCATGCCCTGGTGCGCCTGCTCTCCCGCCATCTTCATGATCATCAGCGGGCCGCCCAGATTCGAAGCCGGCACCACGGCCTGGAAGAGCTTCACGATGGTGACCAGGGTCAGCCAGCAGAGCTCGGCCGTCTTGGCCACGCCCTGCCCGAGCGCCACGATCGGGTTGCTGCGCTCGGTGACCAGCTGATCGGAGGGGCCGACACCGATCACGTAGATCGGTATCGGCTCGCCGAAGATCGAGCGCCCCTCGGTCCGCTCGGGCGTGAGGGTCACGGTGCGCTCCGCACCGTCGCGACGCACCACCAGCGAGACGCTCCGGCCGTCGCTCTCGCGCACCGCGGCCGACAGCTCGTCCCATCGCGCCACGGGCTGGCCGTCCACCGAGACGATCTCGTCCCCGGCCACGAGCCCGGCGCGTGCCGCCGGCATGTCCGCCTTGACCTCGCCGACACGGGAGGTGATCACCGGCACTCCGGTGGCGAACAGGACCGAGAAGAGGAGGGCCGCGAAGACCAGGTTGCCCAGCGGTCCCGCGACGACGATCAGCGCGCGTGCCCACAGCGGCTTCGCGGCAAAGGAGTTGGGCTGGCCGACAGTCGTCGGGTCCGGCTCGCTGCCGTCGTCCTCCTGCCCGACCATCTTCACGAAGCCCCCCAGCGGGATGGCCGAGAGGCAGTACTCGGTCTCACCCCGGCGGCGCGAGAGCAGCGCCGGGCCGAAGCCCAGCGAGAACTTGAGCACACCGACCCCGACCCGCTTGCAGGCCAGGAAGTGGCCCAGCTCGTGGACGAAGATGAGCAACCCGAGAACGACGATCGCCGCGACTACGCTGGTCACCATGAAAGCTGGTCTCCCGCCGGATCCCCGGTCTCAGCCGAGGTCGAAGCCCGTGCGGAGATAATACGTGAAGACGAACGGCAAGACGAGGCTGTCGATGCGATCGAGGACTCCGCCGTGGCCCGGGAGCACCCAGCCGGAGTCCTTGGCTCCATAGGCGCGCTTGAGCATGGACTCCACGAGGTCGCCCGCCTGGGCGAGCACCCCGATCGCCAGCCCGAGCACGGCCGCCGCTCGCAGCCCCAAGCCGGGCGGTCGGTAGAGCATCCAGCAGAGCAAGGCGAGACCGATGGCCCCGACCAGGGCGCCGCCGGCCCCCTCGACCGTCTTCTTCGGGCTCACGCGAGCGAATAGCTGGGTTCGACCCCAGGCCCGACCGGCGAAGTAGCCGCCGCTATCGGCCGCCATCGCACAGGCGACCGCGAAGAACGTCCAGCGCTCCCCTCCCTCGAGCAGGCGCAGGCTCACCACGTGCGGCAGCAGGAATCCGACGTAGAGCGAGGCGACCAACGCGTTGCCCAGGCGGGTCGCCGCGCCCGGCATGTCCGGGTCGAGCAACGAGACCAGCAGGCCGCCGACGATCGTCGCCACCAGCACCAGGCCGAGCGCATCGACCCGATGCAGCACGACCACCCCGGCGAAGCCCAGGCCGGCCACGATCCCGAGAGCCTGCGCCGCCGGCCGCTCGGCGAGCGCCATGGCGGTCAGCTCGCCCAGGCCCAAGGCCGTCACCGCCACCACGACCCCGGCGAAGGCCCAGGCAGGACCGCAGCAGATCAGCCAGACCAGCAGCGGGATGGCGACGGCGGCCGTCGCCAGCCTAGCGCGCAGCACGCAGCCGAGCCTGGTCGGAGCGGATCTCCGAGACTCCGCCGAAGCGGCGCTCGCGCGCCTGAAACTCGCGCAGCGCCTCCAAGAAGTCGCTCTCGCGGAAGTCCGGCCAGAGCGTCTCCGTGATGTAGATCTCCGTATAGGCGACCTGCCAGAGCAGGAAGTTCGACAAGCGAACCTCTCCGCTGGTGCGGATGAGCAGGTCTGGATCGGGGATGCCCGCCGTCCCCAGGCTCTGCGCGATGGTCTCCTCGGTGATCTCGTCGGGCTCCAGATCGCCGCGGCGGACGCGGCGGGCCACCGATCGGACCGCCGCCGCGATCTCCTCGCGGGCGCTGTACGACAGGGCGAGGATCACCGTCAGCCCGTCGTTGTGGCGCGTCGCCTCGACGCACTGGCGCAGCTCCTGCTGCACGTCGCGCGGCAGGCGGCGTACGTTGCCGATCACCAGCAGCCGCACGCGGTCCTTCATCATGCGGTCGATCTCCGTGGTCAGGTAGCGCTTGAGCAGGCGCATCAAGCCCTTGACCTCGGCGACCGGGCGGCTCCAGTTCTCGGCCGAGAACGCGTAAAGAGAAAGATATTGGATGCCGAGCCTGGTGGCCATCTGGACCACGGCCTTGACCGAGGACTTGCCCCGACGGTGGCCGTAGAGGCGGTCGAAGCCCCGCCGCTGCGCCCAGCGGCCGTTGCCGTCCATGATGATCGCAACGTGACGCGGCAGGCGCGCCGGGTCGATGCCGTGCTGGGCCAGGTCCCGAGCTGCTGGATTTGCAGTCATCGCCATCGCGACCTCAGACCGTCATGATCTCTTCTTCCTTGGCCTTCAAGATCTGATCGACGCGCTCGATCCCTTCGTTGGTCAGCGACTGGACCTTCTCGTGGCCGTGGCGCGAGTCGTCCTCGCCGATCTCCTTCTCCTTGAGCAGCTCCTTGAGCATCTCGTTCGCATCGCGCCGATGGCTGCGCATCGAGACGCGGTAGTCCTCGCCCATCTTGCGCACGTAGCGCACCAGATCGCGACGGCGCTCCTCGGTGAGCTCGGGGATCGGGATGCGGATGATCTTGCCGTCGTTCTGCGGGTTCAGCCCGAGGTCCGAGCCGCGGATCGCCTTCTCGATCTCGCCGATCGCCTGCTTGTCGTAAGGCGTGACGACGAGCAGCCGCGGCTCGGGCGCGGCGACCGAGGCGAGCTGGATCAGAGCGGTGCGCGCCCCGTAGTAGTCGACGTGGATGCCGTCGAGCAGGGCCGTCGACGCCCGCCCGGTGCGCAGCCGCGCGAGCTCCTTCTTGAATGCGGCGGCGGTCTCCTCGACTTGCCTCTTGAGATCCTTGAGCACGTCTTCGATCACGACGCTCCCCCGCGGATCATCGTCCCGATCGGCTCTCCCCGCACGACGCGCTGGAGGTTGCCTGGCACCAGCAGGTTGAAGACCAGGACGGGCAGGTGGTTCTCCATGCACAGGGAGATGGCCGTCGAGTCCATGACCTTTAGCTTCTGGCTCAGGACGTCCAGGTAGGTCAACTCCGCGTAGCGAACCGCCCCGGGATGGGTCAGCGGGTCGGCGTCGAAGACCCCGTCGACCCGCGTCGCCTTGATCAAGACGTCTGCGCCGATCTCCACCGCGCGCAGGCTCGCCGCGGTGTCGGTGGTGAAGAAGGGGTTGCCGGTTCCCGCGGCGAAGATCACGATGCGCCGCTTCTCGAGATGGCGCGTCGCGCGCCGCCGGATGTACGGCTCGGCGATCTCCTTCATCTCCAAGGCCGAGAGCACGCGCGTCTGGACCCCCAGCCGCTCGATCGCCGCCTGCAGCGCCAGGCTGTTCATCATCGTGGCGAGCATGCCCATGTAGTCGGCCGTCGCCCGCTCGATGCCGTGCGTCGCCCCGGAGATCCCGCGGAAGATGTTGCCCCCGCCGATGACCAGCGCCATCTCCGCGCCCAGGGCGTGGACCTCGCAGATCTCCTGGGCGAAGGTGCGCAGCAGAGCGTCGTCGATGCCGTAGCCGCTCGGCCCGGCCAGAGCCTCGCCGCTCAGCTTCAGCAGGACGCGGCGGTAGGCGAGACCCGAAGGCACCGACGGCGACCCGATCTCAGGCCTCGCCCGAGGACTCGCCGAGCTGGAGCCGGACGAAGCGGGCGATCTCGATCGGCACACCCAGCGCCTTGGCCTTCTCGGCGACGAGCTTGCCCACGGTGAGCTGGGAATCGCGGATGAACTCCTGCTCCAGCAGGCAGAACTCGTCGAAGAACTTCTCGATCTTTCCGTCGACGATCTTCTCGATCACCGGCGCCGGCTTGCCGGTCTGGGCCGCCTGCGCGCGGTAGATCTCGCGCTCGCGCTCGACCTCCTCCGCCGAAACGTCCTCGCGGCGCACCCAGCGCGGATTCGTCGCCGCGACCTGCATCGCCAGATCGCGCAGAAGCTTCTCGACCTCGGCCGCCGTCGCACCGCTGGCCGGTGTGCGCGCCTCGACCAGCACGCCGATCTTGCCCCCCGCGTGAACGTAGGAGCCCACCAGGCCCGCCCCGGCCGCACACGCCAGGCGCGCCACGCGCCGCGGCACGACGCTCTCGCCGAGCGTCGCGATGCCCTCTGCGATCGCGTCGGCGACTCGCTTGCCACCGGCCAGCGTACGATCGTCCAGACCCGCCTCCGCGGCCCCCTTGATGCCGAGCGTGCGCTCGTCACCGCCTACCGTCTCGAGCACCGCCCGAGCGAGATCCTGGAACGGCTGCGTCTTGGCGACGAAGTCCGTCTCGCAGTTCAGCTCGAGCATCACGCCCTCGCAGGGCGCGGCGAGCTTGGCGACAATCGCACCCTCGGCCGCCACCTTGCCGGCGCGCTTGGCGGCCGTCGCCAACCCCTTCTCGCGAAGGTGGCGAATCGCCGCGTCCATGTCGCCGCCGGCGGCAGCGAGCGCCGCCTTGCAGTCCATCATCCCTGCGCCCGTCTTCTCGCGCAGGGCCTTCACCTGTGCCGCTGTGATCTCCACCTTGCTCTCGATCTTCGCTGGGCCGCGAGCACCGGGCTCGTCCGGGCCGGCTCAGCCGCCTCGCGGGAGGTCGCGCCGAACGGACGCGCCTACCCCACTGGTCTAGGACTCTCGTCGGCGACGGGGCACGGCGCCCCGAGGTGCCTCAGGCGCCCGCCGGCGCGGACTCCTCGGCCGCGCCGGGGCCGGCCGCCCCACCCGCCCCCGTTGCCTCTTCTCCGACACCGCGCATCCGCTCCTCGAGCTCCGACTTTCCCTCGAGGATCGCGTCGGCGATCGACGAGCAGAACAGGCGGATGGCGCGGATCGCGTCGTCGTTGCCCGGGATCTTGTAATCGACCAGCTCCGGATCGCAGTTCGTGTCGACCACGGCGATCACCGGGATGCCGAGCTTGTTGGCCTCCTTGACGGCGATCTCTTCCTTCTTGGAGTCGATGACGAAGATCGCGTCGGGCAGCTTGCGCATCTGCTTGATGCCACCCAGCGAGGCGAGCAGCTTGTCGCGCTCGCGCGACAGGTTGAGGATCTCCTTCTTGGTGAAGACCTCCGGCGTGCCGGGATCCTCGAGGATGTCCTCGACCTTCTTCAGGCGGTCGATCGAGGCCTTGATCGTCTGGAAGTTGGTCAGCATGCCGCCCAGCCAGCGGTTGTTGACGTGGAACATGCCACAGCGCTCGGCCTCCTCGCGGATGGCGTCCTGGGCCTGCTTCTTGGTTCCGACGAACAGGATGACTCCGCCCGACGCCGCCAGCTCGCGCACCTGCCCGTAGACCTCGCGGAACATCTTCACCGTCTGCTGGAGATCGATGATGTAGATGCCGTTGCGTGCCCCGAAGATGTAGCGCTTCATCTTCGGGTTCCAGCGGCTGGTCTGGTGACCGAAATGGACTCCGGCCTCCAGGAGCTGTTTCATCGTCGGCTCGGGCATGGCATCTCCCTCGGCAGTGCGGCGGCCCGGCCCTCCGGACGCCCCACCGCATAACCGACGATCGGTATCAAAGGGGGTGGTCCGGCGCAACGAAGGGCCTTCGCCAGGCAGCTCCGCCACCCACCGTGCGACCTCGAGCGCCCCCCGGGGCTCGCCGCTCGGGCGCAGGCCGGCTCATTGGTTCATCGAGGCGATGAAGTCGGCGTTGCTCCGCGCGTGCTGCATCTTGTCGAGCAGGAACTCCATGGCCTCGACCGGATTGAGCTGGGAGAGCAGGCGCCGCAGGATGACCACGCGGTTCAAGACCTCCCGGGGCAGCAGCAGCTCCTCCTTGCGCGTCCCGGAACGATTGATGTCCATGGCCGGAAAGATCCGCTTGTCGATCAGGCGGCGGTCGAGATGGATCTCGGAGTTGCCGGTACCCTTGAACTCCTCGAAGATCACCTCGTCCATCCGGCTGCCGGTGTCGATCAGGGCCGTTCCGATGATCGTCAGCGAGCCGCCGTCCTCGATGTTGCGCGCCGCGCCGAAGAACTTCTTGGGCTTGTGCAGCGCGTTGGAGTCGACGCCGCCGGAGAGGATCTTGCCCGAGGGCGGCACGACGGTGTTGTAGGCGCGCGCCAGGCGGGTGATCGAGTCGAGCAGAATCACGACGTCCTTGCCGTGCTCCACCAGGCGCTTGGCCTTCTCGATCACCATCTCGGCCACCTGGACGTGCCGGGTCGGCGGCTCGTCGAAGGTCGAGCTCACCACCTCTCCCTTGACCGAGCGCTGCATGTCGGTCACCTCTTCGGGCCGCTCGTCGACCAGCAGGACGATGAGCACGACCTCGGGGTGGTTCGCGGTGATGCCGTGCGCGATGTTCTGCAGCATCACCGTCTTGCCGGTGCGCGGCGGCGCGACGATCAGGCCGCGCTGCCCCTTGCCGATCGGCGTCATGAGGTCGAGCACCCGCGCGGTGCACTCCTCCGAGCGGCTCTCGAGCCGCAGGTGCTCGTTGGGATAGAGCGGTGTCAGGTTGTCGAAGAGGATCTTCTCGCGAGCCCGGTCGGGCTCCTCGAAGTTGATCTGCTCCACCTTGAGCAGCGCAAAGTAGCGCTCCCCCTCCTTGGGCGGACGGATCTGGCCGGAGACCACGTCCCCGGTGCGCAGGCTGAACCTGCGCACCTGCGACGGGGAGATGTAGATGTCGTCGGGGCCCGGAAGGTAGTTGTAGTCGGGGGCACGCAGGAAGCCGAAGCCGTCGGGCAGGACCTCGAGCACGCCTTCTCCGTAGATCGACCCCGATTGAGCGGTCTGCGCCTGCAGGATGCCGAAGATCAGCTCCTGGCGGCGCATCGTCGAGGAGCCCTCGACGGCCAGATCGCGGGCCATGTGCGCCAGCTCGTGGATCTGCTTGCGCTTGAGCTCCTTCAGATTGAGCGGCGGGGGAGATGCGGCCCCCGGCGCGCCGCTCGAGAGCTCATCGGGCCCCGAGCCGTCCCCCTGCTCCTCGGCACCGGGCCCCGTCCGCAGCTGGCCCGCGGGGACGAGGCCGGCACCCCGATGCACGTCGCCAGCCCCTGCCCCGGAAGCACTGGCGTCGATCGCGCCGGAGGCCGCCGCTGGCGGCGTGGCTGCGGCCGCCTGCCCTGCGCGACGCACGGCGAGTGTCGCAGGACGCGCGCCGAGCGCTGCCTGCGACGGCACGCCCGAGCGGCGCACGGCCGGTGCGGCAAGCGGCTCGGGCGCCGTCTCCAGGTCCAGCACGGCCGCGTCGGCGGCGATCGCCTCGGCGATGCCGGCGACGATCTCCTCGGGAAGCTCGGTCGGTGCCTCGCTCCGCGAACGGGGCCTCGCCATGGTCTTCTCCTTGTTTGCCTTGACCGGGCTGGAGGTGGGGCGACTCGAATTCATGGGGATCGATCCGTCAGACGGGACACCGCCTCGTCCGGCGGGGCCTGCGGTTGGGACGATGCGTCCATGCGCACCGGAATCTCGGAATTCGTCAATCAGGCTCGTGGCTGGAGAATGCGCGCAGGGCGCCGCGACGACCTGCGGATGAAGCCGGGAGACGACTGCGAGGACACGGCCCGTGAGCGAAGCCGAGCCCCGAGGAGGACGAAGGTGCCGGGAACCCCTCCCCGCACCACTTCACGAAGCTGCGGCGCTCATAGAGCACCGCCCCGGGGCGTGTCAAGGCCCATCGTCTCCCACGCGGTCGCTCGACGGGCCGATTTTTCTTTGCTGTCTGCCCAGGCGAACCTGGTCGAGCAGCCGAGCGAGGTCACCGGGCAGCGGCGCCTCGAGCTCGAGCCACCGCCCGTCCTGCGGATGGCGGAGCCGCAGCCGCGCGGCGTGCAGCGCTTGACGCGAAAACGCAGCCAGCTGCCGTGCCAGGGCGCCTGCGCCGGCCCCGACCACGCTGCGCGAGTCGCCGGCATAGAGCGGGTCGCCGACCACCGGGTGCCCGATGCTCGCCAGGTGCACGCGGATCTGATGGGTCCGTCCGGTCTCGGGCTCGAGCTCGAGCCAGGCCACCCGAGGCTCCTCGAAGCGCTCGAGCACGCGCCAGCGCGTGCTCGCGGGGCGTCGCTGCCCCACGCGGGCCTGCATGCGGTGGCGGGCTGCGGGATCGCGCCCGATCGGCAAGTCGATCACCCCGCAGGGCTCGGTCGGACAGCCGAAGACCAGCGCCCGGTAGCTCTTCTCCACCGTGCGCCGGGCGAACTGGCGGGCGAGCGCGTGCATCGCCGCGGGCGTCTTGGCCACGACGATCACCCCCGTGGTGTCCCGGTCGAGACGGTGGACGATGCCGGGCCGCTGCGGATCGGGCCAGTCGCCACCCAGCGACCAACGGTGCAGGAGCGCCGCGACCAGCGTGCCGCGCCGGCAACCCGGCGCAGGGTGGCTCGCCATGCCCGCGGGCTTGCTCACCGCCACGAGAGCCTCGTCCTCGTACAGCACCTCGAGCTCGATCGCTTCGGGCTCCACGCTCGAGGGCTCGGGTGGCGGGAGCACGACCTCGATCGTCGAGCCGGCCGGGACCACGAAGCTCGCCTTGCGCACCACACCATCGACGGTGACCAGGCCGGCGCGCACCAGAGCCGCTACGCGAGAGCGCGTGGGCAGGAAGCCGCGCGAGGCAAGGACCCGGTCGAGGCGCTGTCCCGCGGCCTCGGCGCCGACCTCGCAGCGCAGCCGCTGCTCGTCGACGGTGCTCACGGCGTGCCGTCGAGGATGCGGCGCGCCAGCTCGGCATCGGCGTGAATCTGCGCCGCCAGCGCCTCACCGGAGGGAAACCGCTGCTCGCCGCGCAGTCGCTTCTCGAAGGCCACGGCGATACGCCGCCCGTAGAGCTCGCCACGGAAGTCGAAGATGTGCGTCTCGAGCCGACGTGGCACGGGGCCGAAGGTGGGATTCGAGCCCAGGTTGGCGATCGCCGGACGTCGCGGCGGCTCTGCGTCGATGCCCACCCGCACGGCGTAGACCCCTTCGGGCGGGAGCATGCCTCCCCGCGGGCGCAGATTGGCCGTGGGAAAGCCGATGGCTGCCCCGCGCCGATCGCCTGGCCGAACGCGCCCGAAGAGCGTGTGCGGCCTACCGAGCAAGCGACGTGCCGTCTCGAGATCTCCGGCCGCGATCAGCCGGCGCACGGCGCTGCTGCTCACCTGGTCGCCACGCAGCGAGACCGAGCGCACCACGTCGACCACGAAGCCGTGCTCGCCACCCAGCTCGACCAGGCGGTCGGAGGTCCCGGCGCGATCGCGGCCGAAGGTCATGTTGTAGCCCACCACCGCGACCGCGGCGCCCAAGCCCTCGACCAGGAGCCGTCGCACGAACTCCTCGGGCGTGAGCGCCGCGAAGGCGCGCGTGAAGCGCTGAACGACCACCCCCGCCACACCCAGCTCGCGGAGCAGGGCGAGGCGTCGCCCCAGGGAGGTGAGCATGGGAGGCGCGCGGTGGGGTGCCAGCACCGCCACGGGGTGCGGCCAGAAGGTGAACACCACGGCGTCACCCCCCAGGGCACGCGCCTCCTCGACCGTGTGCCGCACGATCGCCCGGTGGCCGAGGTGCAGCCCGTCGAAGTTGCCCAGAGCGACGACCGGCGAGCGAAACGGGCGCTCGCCCGGCCTCAAGTGCCGGACGACGCGCATGTCTGGGGCAGAGAGCACGGCAGGCCCACCCGTTCCCTTACCACGCGCCGCGACGACACGCGTCCGGGGTGCCACGGCCACGCACCTGCCGCGCGGGGGCCGGCATCGACTGCGCCGCCCCGGTCGGCGTCACGCCCCGAGCGCGAGCAGCTTGCGTTTGGCGCTCGCCGCCTCCTCGGTCCCCGGATGGTCGGCGATCAGCTTCTGCAGGATCAGCCGCGCATCCTGCTGGTCGCCGATCTCGGCGAACGCGGCCGCCTGGCGGAGCAGCGTCGCCGGAACCCGCTCGCTCTTCGGCCATGCGACGAGGATCTCGTTGTAGGCGAGGATCGCCTCGTTGTAGCGCCGCTGGGCGAAGTAGGCCTCGGCGATCCAGTAGTGCGCCGCCGGCACCAGGTCGCTCTTGGGGTCCTTGTTGACGAAGCCGCGCAGCGACTGGATCGCCTTGGGGTAGTCGCCGCGCTGGTACTGTGCCAGCCCCTCCCGGTAGGGCTCCGGTCCACCCCGGCCGATGTCGCGGTTGATGTCGACGGTGCGGGGTAGCTCGTCCGCGGGCGCGGGAACGGGCAAGGGCGCAGGCTCGACGGGCCGCGCTGCGACGAGCGGATCGACGGGCGGCAGCCCGCCGGCGGACCCGGGCGCGTCGGCCACCGCCGGCCCACCCGGAATCGAGGCTCCCTCGGAGCCCGCCGGCCGGGGTTGCCCGACGGTCTCCTCGAGCGCGCGCAGGCGCTCGTCGACGTCGATCGGTGCTGCCGTGGCGTGCGAGCCGCGGCGGCCGAGGCTCGTGTCCTCGATCTTGCCTTGCAGCCGGCTCACCGTGACGCGCAAGCCGTCTACGTCGGCGCGCGTATCGGCGATCCGCCGGGCGAGTGCCCGCTGCTCCCGGCGCAACGCCGAGAGCTCGTCCTCCGAGGCGCACCCGGCCAAGGCGATCACGCCGGCGCAGACCAGCAGCAGTGTGGGTCGGAATCCGCAGCGCTGTGCCATGGCTCTGGTCGCGTCGCTCGCTACTGCAGGACCACGAAGTGCGCGCGGCGGTTCTCGGCCCAGCAGCTCTCGCTCTCCTCGGGGCAGACCGGCAGCTCCTTGCCGTAGCTGATCGTCGTCAGGCGCTCGCCGGGGATGCCCAGGCTGACCAGGTAGTCGCGAGCCGCGGTTGCGCGCTTGGCGCCCAGCGCCAGGTTGTACTCGACCGTGCCGCGGCTGTCGGTGTGTCCTTCGACCTCGACCCTGGCCTTGGGGTGCTCGCGGAGCCAGTCGGCATTGACGCGCAGGAGCTCGCGAGCGTTGTCGCTCAGCTCGTGGGAGTCGTAGGCGAAGTGCACGTCCTGGAGCGGCCCCTGCTCACCCGCGCCCAGGGTGCCGCGCTTGAACTGGTCCAGGCTCGAGCCCGACAGCGTGCCTTCCTGCATACCCGCCTGGCCCGCACCCGCGTCGTAGGCATCCTCGGCCTTCTTCTTGCCGCACGCCGGAAGGACCAGGATCCCGGCCAGCAGACCGGTCAGGAGGAGCGATCCCCGGCGACGCGCCACCGCGCTACGACCCGCTCGATCGACGCCCGCATTCCCGCGACTCCACGTTCCTGCCTCGAGCCCCATCTCCACCTCCTCACGCAATGGTCGACGTCTCCTCGGGGAGCAGCTCCCCGGACGCTCGACACCCCTTCGGGCGAGGCGCTTGCCCGACTCTCTGCTCGATCTCAGGTGCGCTGCGGTCGGTCACGATCGGCCAGGGGCGAGCGGTCGCTCGACGGATCTCGGCGGCATCTGCGCACGGCTTCCTGCGCTTCGAGAGACGCCTCATTCGAGCCACGACGACCAGGCGGGACTGCTATCACCGCCCGGACCGCGAATCAATTGCCGCTGGCGCAGCCCCCGCTCGTCCACCACCCAGAGCTGGCCGCGCCCACCGCCGCGAGTCGAGCTGAAAATCAGGTAACGGCCATCGGGCGACCAGCTCGGGTCGACGTTGTCGCCGTCGCTCGACGTGATCTGGCGCGCCTCGCCGCCCGCGGCATCGCTCACGAAGATCTGGAAGCGGCCGCCGACCCTCCCGGTGTAGGCGATCCGGGCGCCGCGTGGCGACCAGGCCGGCGAGGTGTTGTACGAGCCGCCGAAGCTCACCCGCCGCGCCGAACCGCCGTCCGCATCCGCCACGTAGATCTGGGGTGCCCCGCCGCGTGCCGAGCAGAAGGCGATCTGCCGACCGTCGGGCGACCAGCTCGGGCTCACGTCGATCCCGTCGTGCGCCGCGACGACCCGGCGGACCTCGCCATCGCGATCGAGGACCACGATCTCCGAGTTCCCCTTGGACTCCTCGCGGGATGCGGCGATGCGACCGCCGTCGGGCGAGAACCGCCCCCCGTTGGTCAGGCCGGGCCCCGAGAGCAGCAGGGAAAACCTCCCCGAGGAGAGATCGAGCTCGTAGAGCTTGGGACGGCCGTCCTTGTAAGAGGTGAGGAGCAGCTCGCGGCCGTCGGGGGACCAGCTCGGCGAGAGGTTGATCGTTCCGTTGCTCGTCAGCTGGCGGACCTCCTCGCCGTCGAAGCCCGTCACGTAGAGCTCCTTGGCCCGCCCCGCGCGGGTCGAGACGAAGGCGATGCGCGTGTCGAACGGTCCGCGCTCGCCGGTGAGCAGCCGCATCACCTCGTCGCCGAAGCGGTGCGCCATGCGGCGCACCTCGCGGCGTCCGCCCTGGTAGCGCTTGCCGCCGAGCTGGCGGCGCTCGGCGATGTCGAACAGTCGCGCCTCCAGGATCGTGTCGTCGCCGACCACGTCGCAGCGGCCCGTGACCAGCAGACGGGCACCGCTCGCGCCCCAGGAGGCGAAATCGACCTCCGCTTCGCCACCCCCACCGGCCACGCCGGGATCGAGCACGCGGAACAGGCCCGAGATGTCGAGATCGCGCGACAGCGTATCGCCGAAGCGCTTGCCGCAGGGCTCACCGCCCGAGCCCCCGAGCGGCGCGATGGCGATCGGGAAGGCCGTCTCGCCAGGGCCGACGATGGTCCCGCGTACCTGGGCGTGGGTCACCGCGGCGGCGAGGCTCGCCGCACCGGCGAGCAGCACACCGACCAGGATCCGATGCGAGCGGCGGCCGCTGCGCAGCCGGCTGGACTTGCTGGGACAAATCTCGGCGATCATCGTCTGTCCTCCTGCTCGCTTCGCCCCGCTCGGCTCACCGAGCCGGGGTCTGCAGGTCACTGGGCTGGAAGGTCAGCTCCACGTCGGCGAAGTCGGCCCGGTACGCCGCGGGGGGCGGTGCCAGAGGGCTCACGCCGCGCACCGCGCGCAGCACGGAGGCATCGTACGAGGCATCGCCCGAGCCCGTCGCGATCTGAACGTCGGCCACCTGGCCGTCCTCGAGGATGCGGAAGCGAACCTTCACCACCAGGTCGGGCTTGCCACCCGCCCAGGCCCACGCGGTGCGGATCTTGGAGATCATCTGGTTGTAGTAGAGGAGGAACTCGACGCCGCGGATCTTGCCGGCGCCGCCCGCGCCCGGGCCCAGGCCGATACCACGCCTGGGGTCCGGGGCGTCGCTTCCCCCGACGCCGCCCCCTCCCGCGGTGCCGCGAGCCACCCCCGAGGCCCCCTGCTCGGCTGCACCGCCCGCCGGGCCCGAGGCACCCGGCGGGGTGGCCAGGCGTGCCTGCACCCGCGCCAGTGCCGCAGCGATCTCCGCGTCGCGGCCGAGCGGGCTCGGACCGGGCGTC
>CAZGUU010000042.1:16353-24423 GCA_964529315.1 uncultured Enterobacteriaceae bacterium | reverse complement strand
AGCCGCGCGCGGGGGCGCACGGCTGCCTCTCTGCGCGCCGTACGAAGGGCCTGCGCCTCGGACCCGCGGCGGCGGGCGGCTTCGAGGAGTCGGCTTGAGCCGCGCGTGGGCGGCCAGGCGTCGCCTGACGACGGGGCTCCCGGGCCCTCGGGCTCCGGCAATGCACAGGCTCGCCCCCTGGGCGCTGGCGACGGGGAGCGGCGCCCTCTACTTCGCCGCGTTCCCACCGCTCGACCGTGGAGCGGTTGCCTTCGTCTGCCTGGTGCCGCTGCTCCTGGCCGGGCGCGGGTGCAGCCGCTCGCGCGCCTTCGTGCTGGGCTGGCTCGCCGGGACGGTCGGCTGCACGGCGCTGGTCGGCGGCTCGGTGTACGTGGCGGCGCGGCGCTACTTCGAGCTCTCACCCGGCCTGGCGCTGCTCGCCGGCGCGGCGGCGCCGCAGCTCTACGCCACCTTCTACTTCGGTGCGTTCGCCTTGCTCGCGCGCGAGGTCGAGGCGCGATGTCGCGGCGGTGCACTGCAGGCACTCGGCATCGCGGCGGCGTGGGTCGCGTGCGAGCTCGCTCGCACGCGGATCGGCGACGGCATGCCATGGGTGCTGCTCGCGCACAGCCAGCACGCGCGGCCCTGGATCCTGCAGATCGCCGACCTGACCGGCGCGCCGGGCGTGTCGTTCGTCGTCGCGCTCGTCAACGCCGCGCTCGCCATCGCCCTGGGCGCGGCGCTCGAGGCGCGCGACGCTGGCGGCGCACGCGAGGCCGGCTGCGCCAGGGGCGCGCCACACCCCGGGCTGCTTCGCGCCGCCGTATCCTCGCTCGTCACGGCAGCCGTGCTGCTCGGCGCGACGGCCCTCTACGGGCGCGCGAGCCTCGCGCGCTGGGGAGCATCCTCGCTCGGCGTGGCGTCGATCGCGACGCCCGACGCGGCATCGCTCGCAGCTTCCGGCGGCGCGGCGCTCACCGCTCTTGGCGGGCCGGCGGGCGACGGGCCGGCCGCGCTGCGCGTGGCGCTGATCCAGGGCGACCTGCCCGACGCCTGGCGCTACTCGCTAGCCCACCTTCCCGAAGGCGTAGCGCGGATGCGCGAGCTCACCGCGCAGGTCGCGTCCGCCTCGCCCGACCTCGTCGTCTGGCCGGAGAACGCGGTCAGCGTCTCGGTCGCGGCGAATCCCAGCGCCTTTGCGCCGCTCGCACGCTCGCTGCCCGCCGGATCCGCCCTGCTGCTGGGCGCTCCTCGCGCGGTCGCAACGGACCCCGGGCGTGCCGTGGTGCACAACTCCGCGCAGGTGCTCGATGCTGCGGGGCGCGTCGTGTCCGCCTACGACAAGGTCCTCCTCACCCCCTGGGCCGAGGCACCCCCCTGGCCGATCGGCGCCGCTTGGCGCCGCCTCATACCTTGGCCCGCTGCCTACACCGCAGCGCGCGAGCCCGTGCTGCTCGACGTCGCCGGCCGCCGCGTCGGCGTGCTGATCTGCTCCGAGGCAATCCACGCGTCGCTCGCCCGGCGCTTGGTGCGAGACGGCGCCGAGCTGCTGATCAACCTCGCGAACGACGGCTGGTTCGGCGACCAGCCGGCGCGCCGGCAGCACCTCGCCGCCGTGCTGCTGCGCGCGGTCGAGGGCCGGCGCCCCGTGCTACGTGCCACCACCTCGGGCATCACCGCCGCGATCGACCCGCGGGGCGTGGTCGTCGCGCGCGCGCCACAGGACCAGGCAGCGGTGCTGGTCGTGAGCGTGGCATCCTTGCGGGAGCGGACCGTGTACACTCGCTTCGGCGACGCGTTCGGCTGGGCCTGCGTGGCGCTGCTCGGCGCCCTGCTGCTCGCACCCGGGCGACGCCGCGGCAATGCCCACTCGTGCACCGCCGTCGAGTTGGCATCAAGCCGATGACAGCCTGCTCGTTGGTCTTGTGCGGCTTTTCGCAGGACCGTGGGACCATCCGATTTGACGCGATCTGGGCGGCGGTGCACTAGTTCGCATGTCCCGCCAGATTTCGTCGCGAGGCGGTGGAGAGGCCGTGGATGCAAAGCGCGCGCGACGGGGGGCCGCCGCAGGCGTACTCGAGCAGTACGTCGAGGAGGCCGACCCAGCGCAACGCAGCAGCTACGAGCCGATCCGCCGCCGCAGCGGAGAGCCGGTGAGAGATGCGGGCTGGCGATCGAGGCGCGCCGCCCGGCGATTCATCGCCCCGCGGCCGCGACGCGGACGGGGACGCCGCTCATCCGTGGAATTCCCGAGAGCGGATCGAAGTCGCGGTCGCGGACGATCAGGCGCGCAGCGCTCGCGCCGTGGATCGCCGGATCCTCGGGCTCGTCCGGGTTGCGGCCGAAGCCGTAGGCCATCGACACGCAGCCGCGCCGCATCCTCGGCTCCCCGTGCGCGATGGCGCGGACCGTCGCTCGCGCCGAGCCGATCTCCACCACGTCGCCGTCGCGCACGCCGAGCTCCGCCATGTCCGCGGGATTCAGGAATGCCGGGTTGTAGGCCCAGCGGCGCTGCAGCGCTTTCGTCTCGTGCCAGCTCGAGTTGTGCATGTCGTGCATGCGGCGGCTGATCAGGCGCATCGGGTAGCGGGCATCGTCGTCGAGCTCGAAGGTGAAGCCTGCGGCGATCCGCCCGAGCTGGGCGAGCATCTCCGGGTTGCCGATGTCGAGCTTCTGCACCCAGCCCTGGGGCTTCTCGGCGACCCGCACCTCGGGGCGCGCGAAGATCCGGCCCGCACTCGCACCGGCGAGGACCTCGGCGAAGGGCACGGGCGAGCCCTTGAAGAGCATCGCGAGCATCGCCTCGGGATCGGGTCGATGCTCCATGTCGATGTCGCTTCCCTCCGCCAGCGCCTGGTTGGGCTCGAGGTGGCTGTACGAGGCGAGCCGCAGGCGCAGGCCCATGGCGCGGGCGAGCTCGTAGACGAGCTCCCAGTCGTCGAGCAGATCCGAGCCCGCGGGCGGCTCGACGACCGGCCGCGCCACCAGGGCGTAGGGCCGGGTGAAGCCCCAGCCCGGGCCCGCGGTGTGGCCGAACATCTCGACCATCGCCGAGGTGCCGTGGGTCTCGAGCGAGAGCCTGGGCGCGATCACGTAGTGGGCGAGGCGCGCCGTCTCGGAGAGCCGCGGATCGACGCACACCAGCAGATCGAGCGACGCGAGGGCTCGGTGCGTCTCGAGCTGGTCGGGCCAGGCCATCATCGGGTTGCCGCCGAAGACCAGCAGGGCGCGCACCTGGCCCTCGCCGGGCGTGAGGATCTCGTCGACCAAGGCCGCCGTCGGCAGCCCCGCTGCGCACTCCCCGAGGCCGCGCACGCGCAGCTTCTCGCCGAAGCCCGCCGCGGGAAGTGGCCCCACCGAGGCGGCGATCGCCGGCGCGCGGTTGACCAGCACGCCCGGGCTGCGCTGCACCTCGCCGGCGCGCAGCCAGCCGCCGCGCAGGGTGGTGAGCACGCGCACCAGGTACTCGACCAGCGTGGGCCAGCCCGACATGTTGCTGCCGGTGCCTGCGTGCGCGACACCGCGGCCGGCTGTACCGAGCAGCCGCGCTGCGGCGACGAGCTGCTCGGGTGCGATGCCAGCGCGCCGCTCGACCAGCTCCGGCGTGAAGGGCGCCACCGCCCGGCGCAGCTCCTCGAGGTGATCCGCCTCGGCGGCGACGAGATCGGCGTCGTAGGCGCCCTCTTCGAGCAGGATGCGGATCAGCCCCGCGAGGATCGCCGGGTCCTCGCCCGGCCTGCACTGCAAGAAGACGTCGGCCTGCTCGGCGGTCTCGCCGCGCCGCGGATCGACCACCACGAGCTTCATGCCGCGCTGCCTGGCCCGGCGCAGGTTGCGCGCCGGGTTCACGCCGAGACCGCCGTTGATCGAGACGAGCGGGTTGTTGCCGACCAAGAGCAGCGCGCCCCACTCCTCGTGCGTGGGCAGCCCCGCGAGCCATGGCCCGTGCAGGAACTCTCCGGTGCCCTTGCCCGGCTGATCGATGCAGGCGGTCTCGAAGGCCATCGGGCTGCCCAGCGCGCGCATGAACGCCTGGACGAAGGCGCGGGTCGGGAGGTGGATGTAGCCGAAGGTCCCGGTGTAAGTCGCCACGGCGCGCGGCCCGTGCCGGTCGACGATCGCGCGCAGGCGCTCGGCGATCTCCGCGCTCGCCTGCGCGACGCCGATGGCGCTGTGCTCGCCGTCCGCGCCCCGCTTCAGGGAATGCAGGAGGCGGCTCTCGGAGCGGTGGTAGTCGAGGACGCTGCGGCCCTTGATGCAGGAGTAGCCGGCGTACATCGGGTCCTGGCCGTCGCCGTGCACGGCGACGGGGCGGCCGTCCTCGAGCTCGACCCGCAGCGGGCAGGTGGCGCCGCAGGCGCGGCAGATGGTGAGCGCATGGCGCGGCGTTTGGCGTCGAAGCATCGATGCCCTTACGGATGGCAGCCGCCGCGATGCAAGCCGTGCGCGACGCGGCCCAGCGGGACGCCTGCGCCATCTCGGCTCCAGCCTCGGCGCGCGCCGGCCGATGAAGGTCTCGGGTGGGGGATCGCTTGCGATGGACTGCGACGATACGCTCGTGCACAAGGGGGGATGGCGATGCCGACCATGCGATCGAAGGATCGAGGCCGCCGCAGAGGAGAGCGTCCAGAGCCGACCACGGCTGTGAGAGCAGCCCGGCGCGCCGCGGCAGCCGCGCTCTTCGGAGCACTCGCGATCGCCGTCGCGTGTACGACGGCCGACGCGATCGACGCGTGCAGAGCGCGGACGAATCGAGTCGACGGATCGATCCGGGTCTTTGCGCGCGGGGCGGTCGGCACACCCGTGTGGGGCTCGAGCCTGGGCGAAGAGCGCCGCGCGTTCGACAACCTCGCGACCTGCGTCTCGCCGGCCGGGCAGCTGGCGCGGTGCACCCTCGGTCCGGTGGGCACGCCCGAGCGGAGCACGCCCCCGGCGGGCTGCGTCGTGTTCGTCGCCGACGGTGCGGGCAGCCGGTGCCCCGCGCTGATCCGTGGCTGCCGGCCCGCGGCTCCACCGCCGCTGCCCTGTGCGGTCTTCCCCTCGAGCAACGTCTGGAACGCCGACGTGTCGTCGCTGCCCGTCCATCCGATGTCGGCCACCTGGGTCGCCAGCATCGGCGGCGGCGCGTCGCTTCACCCCGACTTCGGCGCCGGCCTCTGGGACGGCGCACCGATCGGCATCCCCTACACGGTCGTTCCGGCGATGCAGCCGCTCGTGCCGATCTCCTTCTACTACGATGACGAGAGCGACTCGGGGCCGTACCCGATCCCGCCCCACGCACCCGTCGAGGGCGGAGCGACGCCGGGCATCGGCAGAGGCGACCGCCACGTTCTCGTCGTCGAGCGGGAGAGCTGCACGCTCTACGAGGTCTACGACGCGCAGCGGCTCGCCAGAGGCGCCGCCTGGGCAGCCGGGTCGGGTGCCGTGTGGAGCTTGACGTCGAACGCGCTTCGGTCCGACGGCTGGACCTCGGCCGACGCGGCCGGCCTTCCCATCCTTCCCGGCCTGGTGCGCTACGACGAGGTCGCCGCGGGCGAGATTCGCCACGCGATCCGGGTCACCGCCCCGCGCACGCAGCGCGCCTACGTCTGGCCGGCACGGCACTTCGCGAGCGCCTCGACCGACCCGGCCCTGCCGCCGATGGGCATTCGCCTGCGGCTCAAGGCGAGCGTCGATCTGACCCGCTTCTCGCCGACGAACCGGATCATCCTCACCGCGCTCGAGCGCTACGGCATGCTGCTCGCGGACAACGGCGCACCGTGGTTCATCTCGGGAACCCCGGACGAACGCTGGGACGACGACGACCTACACCAGCTCGCGACCTTGCGCGGCACGGACTTCGAGGTGGTCGACACGGCATCGCAGATCGTCGATCCGGATTCCGGCGAGGCGCGCTAGGAGCGAGGGAGGCCCATGGCGACCGACGCGGAGAAGGCGATCGAGATCGAGGAGGCCGCGAAGCCCGCCTGCGTGGCCGGGTGGCTCACCCTGGTCGGCCACGCCTGATCGAGGCGCGCCACGGTCCGCCCTTCGCCGACCCCGCCGCCAACGACGGGCGCTACTCCCAGGCTCTCAACCGCGGCTCGCGCAGCCCGACGCTCGACCTGCGCGCCCCGGAAGCTCATCGGCTGGTCGAGCGGATGGACGTCGTCTGCGACAATTTGCGCGGCGACCTGCCGGCACGGCTCGGGCTCGACTACGCCGCGCTCGGGCCGGTGAACCCCCGCACCGTGCGCTGCGCGCTCACCGGCTTCGGGCGCAGTGGGCTGCGGGCACGCGGCGTCGTCTTGACGCGCGGCGCCTCCCGATCCCGGCCCGCCGCCGTCACCGGGTTTCGTCCCGCGTCCGTCCACCGCCGCGACAGAAGGCTGGCGAGCGAGGAGGTCTAGGGAATGGATCCCGCGTGACCGGGCAGCGTGAGGATCGTCGCCGAAGTGCCGCTCGCATCCACCCAGGCGCGTTTGAACTCGTCCCAGCTGAGATCGACGACGCAGGAGCTCGGCCCATCCTTCTGACGGACCCGCTTCGGCACGCCATCCTTGCCGACCGCGGTGATGATGCCGCTGTGGGCCCAGTCGCAGCCGGGGATCGCGTTCGGCTGCTTGGTCAGCACGATGTCGCCGACGTGCGCGGGGCCCGCGACCTGCTTGAAGCCGTGGCGATCACGCAAGCGCAGGCAGTCGCTGTCCGACAGCAGGTTGCGCTCGGGATAGGGCGCACCTGGGGCGACCGTCGAGATGTAGTTCTTCGTATAGTAGTGGCAGTTGAACGGGAAGTCGTGGTCGGGCGAGGTGTTGTCGGTTCGGATGTTGAGATCGACCTGGTATTTCGAGCGGCTCAGGTCCTCGCAGCAGCGCCAGCCGACGTTGCCGATCTCCTGTGCCATACACCCGCACGCCGCTCCGATCTTGGCTGCGGGGCTCGCCCCGGTGCTCGCCTGGGCGTTCAGCGCAGAGATCACTGCGTTGACGCAGCCCTTGAACTCGGCGAGCAGCTCCTGGCGCTTGTTGAAGGCCTCGTGCTTCAACGCGATCTCGCGGCGTCTCTCCTCCGAAGAGAGCTTCGGATCGAGCGCCTTCCGCTGGTGCTCGAGCGCCTCGTCCTCCTTCCGCGTCGCACGCTGGATGAGCGGCCGACAGCACATCGAGTTGTCGACCACCTCGGGTTGGTGGTCCTTGAGCCACCAGGAGCACATGGCCTCGGCAGCCAGGCCCGGTGGCCCCAAGCGGCACGGGAATTCCGCCCGAGCCTGGGCAGCCGCGGCGAGAGATGCAACCGCAGCCATCGTCAGCACCAGGGGGAAGGGGATCGCCACGCCCCGCTTTCGGCGCATCGTCGAGCCCCTGGTCCGCGAGCTGGCACGGCGCGGCTCTCGCCGTGCGTCCAGGGGCCCCTCCTCCTTGCTCGACATCGCGATGCTCCGAGGGCAACCATGGCGCAGTGCGGCATGGTTGGCAAGAGGTGATTTGGCCGTTGCCGGCGCCAAGTCCACCACGGGCTGCGGCGCGCCGGGGGTGGTCCGGGGTGGCTGCCGCTCGGCCCGGCATCCCTCGCCCTGGTCCGCCCGGGCTCAGCGCCGCGTCCCGCCGAGGATGGATCCGAGCACGCCGCGCATCACCTGGCGTCCGAGCTCCGTGCCGATCGCGCGGGCGGCGCTCTTCATCGCGACCTCGGCGACCGACTGGCGGCGCCCCCGGCGAGCGCCGAGCAGGTCGCCGAGGCCACCCAGGACGCCTCCGTCGCTGGTCTGCGGCTGCGACCGCCGGCGCGTCGGCTCGGCGGCGGGCGCGCCGCGCCGCGCACGCGCCTTGAGCACTTCGTAGGCGGACTCGCGGTCCACCGTCTCGTCGTAGAGCCCGGAAACCAGCGAGGCCTGCATCAGCCGGCGGCGCTGCGCCTCGGTGATCGGGCCGATCTGCCCCTGCGGCGGCACGACGAAAACGCGCTCGACCACGCCGGGACGGCCCTTCTCGTCGAGGCAGGAGACCAGCGCCTCGCCCACCCCGAGCTCGGTGATCGCCGCGGCCTCGTCCAGCTTCGGGTTGTCGCGCATGGTCTCGGCGGCCGCCTTGACCGCCTTCTGGTCGCGCG
>CAZGUU010000042.1:0-16325 GCA_964529315.1 uncultured Enterobacteriaceae bacterium | reverse complement strand
AGACGCCGACGCCCTTGGAGCGGATCAGCCGCACCACCTGCTCGATCTTGTCGATCAGCGCGGCCGGCGCGTCGTCGAACAGCAGGTGAGCCTCGTCGAAGAAGAACACCAGCTTCGGCGAGTCGAGATCACCCGCCTCGGGTAGGTTCTCGAACAGCTCGGCGAGCAGCCACAGCAGCAGCGCTGCGTACGCCTTGGGCGACTGCATCAGGCGGTCGGCCGACAGGATGCTGACGACGCCGCGCCCGCGCTCGGTCCGCATCAGGTCGGCGATGTCGAGCATCGGCTCGCCGAAGAGCCGGTCGCCACCTTGCGACTCCAGTGCCAGCAGCCCGCGCTGGATGGCGCCGATCGAGGCGGCGGAGACGTTGCCGTACTCGGTGGTGAGCTGCCGGGCGTTCTCGCCGACGAAGGCGAGCATCGCGCGCAAGTCCTTGGTGTCGAGCAGCAGCAGGCCGTCGTCGTCGGCGACCTTGAAGACCAGCTGGAGAACGCCGCTCTGCGTCTCGTTCAGGTCGAGCATGCGACCCAGGAGCAGCGGTCCCATGTCGGAGACGGTGGCGCGTACCGGGTGGCCGGCGTCGCCGAACGGGTCCCAGAAGAGGACCGGGAAGCCCTGGTGGACGAAGCCGTCGAGCTCGAGCATGGCGACCCGCTCGGCCACCTTGGCGTTGCCGCCGCCGGGCTGCGAGATGCCGGAGAGGTCCCCCTTCACGTCCGACAGGAAGCAGGGCACGCCGATGGCGGAGAAGCGCTCGGCCAGCACCTGCAGGGTGACGGTCTTGCCGGTGCCCGTGGCGCCGGTGATCAGCCCGTGGCGGTTGGCCATCTGCGGCAGCAGGACGATCTGGTGTTCGCCGGACTTCGCAATGAGGAGCGGCTGGGTCATCTTGCACCTCTTCGGCGACCTGGCTCGCACTCTATGAGCAGTTTCCACGGAGATTCGCCACGGCCGGCCATGGCGATCCGAAGCTCCCGGGGGGGGCGCGCAGGGCGGGGCGGCGGATACCGGGCAGCTCTTCGACGGCCGCGTGACGCCGCGGTGTCTACGCCGGCGAGAGGTGGCTGGACTCCGGGAAGCCGCCGTGATTGTGCGTAGGGCTCGGTCGGGTCCGGGGGTGTGGCTGGGCGACGCTGGCGAGGAGCAGGGATGTTCGATCGGATTCGCTCGCTCGTGTCCGGGTGGACCTCGGCGCCTCCGGTCTCGCGGCCGGAGGCCGACCGCGTCGGCGAGAAGAGCTCGGTCGTCGAGCCCGCAGCCGCTCCGGCGAGCCCGACCTTCTGCGCGCACGCCTGGACCTACGCCTTCGTGAACACCTTCGGGCAGGTGCAGCCGTGCTGCGAGTTCGGCTTCCCGGTCTGGCAGGACGACCACGCCATGAGCCTCCGCCAGGACGCGCTGGTCGACATCTGGAGTTCCGAGCCGATGCAGCGCATGCGCCGCGAGATGGTCGAGGGCAAGAGGGTGGCCGGCTGCGAAGCCTGCTACGTGCGCGAGGACGTCGGCGCCCAGAGCATGCGCCAGACCTGCAACGCGATCGTCGGCGAGGAGCGCATCGCGCGCTTCATCGAGCAGTCGGTGGCGAGCGACTTCCGAATCGCGCCCCTGCCGGAAGTGGTCGAGGTCGTGGTCGGCAACCGCTGCAATCTCAAGTGCCGCATGTGCCGCAGCTCGTCGAGCTCCCTGATCGCCAAGGACCGCGTGCACAGCGCGTGGAACTACCGCGAGATCGTGCCGGTCGAGGAGGAGTCGGTGCTCGAGCTCATGGAGGAGCGCTTGTTCCGCGACGCCGATCACATCCGGCGCATCCACTTCATGGGCGGTGAGCCGTTCGTGATCAACGAGATCGAGCGCAGCCTGCAAATGCTGATCGATCGCGGCGTGGCGCACCGGATCGTGCTGTCGATGAACACCAACGGCACACGCACCGCGCCGCGCTGGATGCAGCTCACCGAGCTCTTCCAGGAGCTTCACTTGACGCTCAGCATCGACGGCGTCGGCGGGATCTTCGAGTACATCCGCTTTCCCGCGAAGTGGGCCGAGCTCGACGCCAACCTGCGCGCCTTCCGCACCATGCGGCACGTCGACCTGGACGCCAACGTGACCGTGCAGAGCTACAACGTCCTCGAGATCGCCGACGCCTTCCGCTACCTCGACCAGGCCGGCATCGCCGACTGGCGCGCGCGCACGGTGCAGGACGTCGCGCACCTGCGCGTGACCACGATGCCGCCCGCGGCGCGCCGGCTCGCAGCGGCGCGCCTAGAGGACTACGCCCGGAGGGACTGCCGGCCGCAGAACCGCGCCGCCGTGGAGTGCATCATCGACGAGCTGCGCGGGGCGGGCGAGGACTTCGATCGCGATCTGTTGCACGAGTTCATGGTGTTCACGAACGACCTCGACCGCTCGCGCCGGCAGAGCTTCCGGGAGTCGTGCCCGGAGCTGCTCCGATCGATCGAGCAGGCCGGCTTCGAGTGGACGGAGGAAACGCGCCACGCGCACGTCGGGCGCGATGCCGCGAGGGCGTAGGCGAGGCCGCTCGAGAGCGCGGCGCGAGCCCATCGGCGTGCGGCTGCGACGTCCGGCCCTCCGCCACGGGCATGCGGCCCCCTATGGCGGAGCGTATCGGAAGCAACCCGGCAAGTGACCAAGTTTCCGTAATCAGGTCGTGGCAGGTGGGTGTGAGCCCTTGGCGCTCAAGGCGGCGGGCGATCTCGTCGAGTAGAGAACGCGAGGAGCGCGGAATGCCCATGCCCACGCCATCGCGTGCTTTCGTGCTGCTAGCGCTCCTCGCGCTGCCACTCTCCGCCTGCCACGAGCCCGAGGAGGTCACCGCCATCCGATCCCAGAGCGACTTCTACGTGCAGAACGGCTTCTGGTTCGAGATCCTCGGCCGCAGGCTCGGCGCGGACCGCGGCGACGTGTGGATCGGCGACGAGATGCTGGCGCCCGCGGCGAACTGGGGGCCGCGACGGATCCGGGTCACGCCGCGCTGGAACGGGCCCGCAGGGCGGCTGCGCATCGTGCGGCGAGACGGCGTGGAGATTCTCGGCCCGATGGTCTATCCGGTGAACGCGAACGCAGCCCAGCCGCGCGATCGGCTCGACGAGGCGTACGACGCGTACATCGACCAGTACGCGATCGACAACGGGCTCGACGACAGCGCGGACTGGCCCGGCTGGGCCGACTGGATGAAGAGTGGACCCGACAGGCAGGGGTTCAGCGCGCGCGCACGCTATCGCATCTCCTTTCAGAAGCACCAGCTCGAGAGCACGCCGGGCCACGGCAAGGTGGTCACCGTCGCGTATTCGTACTACCAGAATCGCCCCTATCCCGTCCTCGAGCCGTGGCCGGTGGCGGTCGACCCCGCCGACGTCCCGCCCGCGCAGTGGGACGCGCTCCAGGAGCTGCTCCACATGCTCTTCCTCAAGCGCTTCCTGCAGGAAGCCTTCCCGACGTGGACCTTCTGGTTCGTCTTCAATGGCGATCCGGCGCAGGCCGACGTGGTCGTCAAGGCGAACCACCCCAACCGGAGGGAGTTCACGCCCGTGCAGGGCGTGCCGACGATCTACGTCACGGGCGACCCGGTACTGGTGCACGAGATGGGCCACTACCTGTCGTCGGGCACCTGGCACCACTTCCGCGGGCAGGACCCCGCCGGCCAGCCGGCCGGACAGACGATGCCGCCAGGAGACGCGCAGGAATGCATCCTCGACCGCGGTGTCGGGTGGTGCAACGCCTGCCTGGCCGGACTGGGCATCCCGCTCGCGACCTACGATCCAGCGCGCTACCGCCGTATGCTGCCCGAGCTGGCGCGGCGCTACGATCCCAGCGCCGACAACTGACGAGCCGGGGCGGCGCGCCGGCGCTCTCGGGGATCGAGGCGGCGCCCGGCGGCGGGTCGCGGCGATCGACGGTGGCGGTCCGGGAACGCGTGGCCGCGGCACGCGCGCGGCAGGTGGGCGGGCGCGAGTGCCTGTCGCGCCGAGCACGCGCTGGCGGGTCAGGCTGCGGCGACCTCCACGCACAGATCGGGGAGCGCGACAGCCTCCACGCCCTCCGACATGGGGAACCGCTCCGACCCGCCATACACGACGAAGCGCAGCTCGGGCCGCACGTCATCGCACGCGACGCGAAATCCCCGCTCGAGCTTCGGCGCGAGCCCCCGCTTGATCTCGATCGCCCACGGCGCCCGCCGACCGGGCAGCGTCAGCAGCAGGTCGATCTCCGCCCCCGCCGCCGTGCGAAAGAAGTGCGCTTCGGTCCCCGGGGGCGACGCCGACAGGATCGATCCCACGGCGAGGCCCTCCCAGCTCCCTCCAGCCACCGGATGCGACAGCAGGGCCTCACGGTCGCCCACGCCCACCAGCGCGTGCACCAGGCCGCTGTCTCGCACGTACACCTTGGGTGACTTCGCGAGCCGCTTGCGGATGTTGCCGTGCCATGGCGCCAGGCGGTGCACCAGCAGGAGATCCACGAGCAAGTCGATGTACGCCGCGACGGTCTTGCCGTCCACGGCCAGCGCACGCGCGAAGGCCGCCGCGTTGAGCAGCGAGCCCTGGGCGTGCGCGAGCATCGTCCAGAACCGTCGCAGCGTCTCGGCCGGAATGCGCGGGCCGAGCTGCGGGACGTCGCGCTCGAGATAGGTGCGGATGAAGTCGCTCCGCCAGCGGAAGCTCGCGGCATCCGACGCGGCAAGCAGGCTGTCCGGAAACCCGCCTCGGAGCCAGAGGGCATCGAGCCGCTCGCGCCCCACCTCGCCCGCGTCGAGCGGTCCGAGCTCCAGGTATCGAATGCGCCCCGCCAGCGACTCGCTCGACTGCCGCAGGAGGTCGATGGACGCCGAGCCGAGCACGAGAAACCGTCCCGTCCGTCGCCCGCGGCGCCGGCCGGCATCGATGAGGCCGCGCAGACTGCGAAACAGCACCGGCGCGCGCTGGACTTCGTCGAGGATGACGAGCGTGCCTTCGTGCTGCGAGAGGTGCAGCTCGGGGTCGGCGAGCTTGGCGAGGTCGGGCGCGGATTCGAGGTCGAGATAGACCGCCGGCCGGCGGCTCGCGAGCTCGAGCGCCAGGGTCGTCTTGCCGACCTGCCGAGGCCCCAGCAGGGCAACAGCCGGTGCTTCGTCGAGGGCGGACGCGACGGCGGGAAGGAGCCGGCGGGCGATCATCCTTGCAATCATGGAGCGCTGCTCCCCAAATGCGAGGTTGAGCGAGCGCTCGACGCTCGGCGTCCACGGCTTCTTCCGTTCCTAGCTCCGCGCGTCGAGCAGACGATGGCGGGCGCCACAACGCCGATAGGTCGGCGCCGCCCGGCGGTCGAGGGTGAGGAGGGTCGCACCATGGGCGACCGCGCTCGCAGCGACGAGCCCGTCGTACACCGCCCCTGCGACGATCCCCTGCTCGTGGAGCGTCCGTACCAGCCGATGCAGCCGCGCTGCGTCGAGCGCGAGCGGCGGATCGGGGAAGCGGTCCTCGAGAAACGCGACGACCAGCTCGGCGGGAACGCGATGCGGCGCCGGGAGGCGCCTCAGCACCGAGAATGCCTCGAGGGCGCAGTGCGCCACGAGACGCGGGGCGGGAGCCCGGTTCGTCGCACGCCGTAGCCTGACCGGATCTGGCATCGTCGGGATGGCCGCGAAGACGAGAATGAATCACCGGATGGGGAGAGGGCCGCACCGGTTCGCCGCCGGCACGCTTCGCGCTACCAGAGCCGCTTCACCCCGTAGCTCTTGAAGACGGCATCGCGCGCAACGTGACCGACGTCGATCTCGAGCACGCGGAAACCACCGCCCACGAGATGGCGCTCGACGAACGCCTCGATCGTCGCCGGCAGCTCGAGCTTCCCCAGGCTCAGCTTGATCGCCATCTCCCAGAGGCTCGCGAGGCTGAAGAGGCACTCGTTCTCCGGATCCGCAACGGCGGCCCGCGCGCGACGCGAGAGAGCCGGTGCATCGTTCACCCACCAGAGCAAAGCGTGCGTGTCGAGGAGAAGCCTCACCGCACGTAGTCCTCGAAATCCTCGGGTGTTGCGTCGAAATCCGCTGCCATGCGGATCCTGCCCTTCGCCGAGCCGGGCGTACGCGGCTCGCGCCGCTCCAGAGGAACGAGCCGCAGGATCGGACGGTTGTCCTTGGCGATGACGACCTCTCCGCCAGCCAGCGCCCGCCGCACGAGCTCGGAGAAACGCGCCTTCGCCTCTGCGACGTTGACCTGGGTCGGTACCCTCCGGGTCATGTGGTCACGCCATATGACCAACTTCGGCCGACCAAGAGCCGTGGCCTACAGCGCCGGGGCTGACGGCCGCCGCCGGCGTGGTGTTGCCCGAGGACATCTGCGGCCCGTCGCGGCCGCCGCAGCGATGAGCTCGATCACGTGCCCGTCGGGGTCGCGCACCCACAAAGGAGCCTCAGGGCGTGAGCAGAAAGCCGCGCGGCGCTCGGCACCGCCGGGCCTTGACCCAGCCGTCGCGCCGGGTGCGCGCCGGCGGCTCGCGTCTACAGGATTTCGGACCAGCTCGGCGAGGCGGCGAACGCTGCGTGGATCAGGCCGACGTGCGAGTACGCCTGCGGGAAGTTGCCCCACATCCGTAGGTCGCCGGTAGCATAATCCTCGGAGAGCAGCCCGAGCGGTGAGAGCGCGCCGCACGCTCGCTCGAGAACCGCGCGAGCTTCTTGCTTGCGCTCGAGGGCGGCCAGCGCCTCGACGAGCCAGAACGTGCACAGGACGAAGGCGACCTTGGGTACGCCGAAGCCGTCGTCGGTGCGGTAGCGCAACAGCCAGCCATCCTGCGCGAGCGCCGTGCGCGTCGCATCGACGGAGCTTCCGAGGCGCGGGTCGTCGCGTGGCAGGAAGCGCAGCGGCGCCATCTGCAGGAGCGCCGCGTCGGCATCTGCCCCGCCGTAGGTCGACGCGAAGATGCCGCGCGTCGGGTGCCAGGCTCGCTCGACGATCTCGAGGCGGATTCGCTCGGCGGCGGCGCGGAACTCCGCCGCATCGAAGGGCCGGTGCCGCGCGGCGACCGTCGCCATCCGATCCGCGGCCGCCCAGCACATCAGGCTCGAAAAGGTCTGAGGCTGCCACTCCGTGCGATACTCCCAGATGCCGGCGTCCGGCGTGCCGGCGACGGAGATTGCCTTGCGCGTCAGGCGCTCCAGGAGCCGCAGCGTTTCCGGCGAACGCTCCCCCCGGAAGCGATCGTCGAGAAAGATCGGCGTCAAGGCGAGCACCATCTCGCCGAAGATGTCGTTCTGGCGATGCATCGCCGCGGCGTTGCCGACTCGCACCGGTCCTTCGCCTTCGTACCCGGCCCAGCCTTCGACGATCCGCTCCTCGAGATCGGAAGAGCCGTCGACGCGGTAGAGCGGGTGCAGATCGAGGTCGGGGTGAGCAGCCGCGACGCTCACCAGGTAGCTCACGAACTGCTCCCGCTCCTCGAAGTGGCCGAGCAAACGGAACGCTGCCAGCACGTAGAACGCGTCGCGCAGCCAGCAATAGCGGTAGTCCCACGTGCGCCCGCTACCCGGCGCCTCCGGCAGCGACGTGGTCATCGCCGCGACGATGGCCCCCGTGTCTTCGAAGCAGTGCAGCTTGAGCACCAGCGCCGAGCGGATGACCTCGTCCTGGAACAGCGGCGGAACGTCGCAGTGCTTGACCCACGCCTGCCAGTAGCGGAGCGTTTGGGCGAGAAAGCGGTCGCAGAGCGGCGCCAGCGCCTCCTCGACCGGCTCGCCCCAGGCCAGCACGAGGTGCCGGCGGCCGGTCAGCGCGAATGGCTGTCCCCCCAAGTACGAGAGGGGGATGTCGGTGGTCAGGCGAAGCGGTCGCTCGAAGCCCTCGAACTGTACGTGGTGCGAGCCCTCGATCCTCGAGGGGACGCCCCGCGACCAGCCGATGCGTGGCTCGCAGGTCACCCGGACGAGCGGCGTGCCGGAGACGGGCTCGAGAATGCGCATGATCTGTGTCGGGCGGAAGGAGCGGTGGTGCTGGAAGAATCGCGGCGCGAAGTCGATCACGCGAAAGCTGCCTTCCGCCGTCGCGAAGGTCGTCTCGAGCACGTTGGTGTTCGGCAGGTACGCCTGCTGGCCCAGCTCTCCGCCGGCTGGTGCCACGTGAAACGAGCCGCCATTCGCTTCGTCGAGCAGCGAGGCGAAGACGGGCTCTGAGTCGAATCGCGGCAGGCAGCACCACACGACCCTGCCGTCGCGCGCGACGATCGCGGAGATCTGGCAGTTGCCGATCAGGCCAAGGTTCTCGAGATGCACCGAGCGCGGCACCTTATCAGGAGGCGGCTTTCGATCCAACCGAGCTGATGCTAGGAGACCGGTGTGCGACAGGCGATGCGCTTCGTCCTGCCGCTCGTCGCGTTGCTCGCTCTCCTGACCTGGGGCTTGTGGTCGTTCGTTTCGAGCAGCAGCCAGCGGTGGTTCCAGCACGACCTCGAGCTGCGCGGTCGCCTGGCGGTCGGCTCCGCCCGGGAGACCCTCGTTCGGCACCTCGAGCGCGGCGACCGCACTGGTGTCGGCCGGGTTCTCGCCGAGATGACGCGCGACGAGCGTGTAATGGCTGCGGGGGTCTGCTCGGCGAGCCTCGAGCTCGTCGCGAGCACGCCCGAGTACCCTGCCGTCCTGTCGTGCGCCATCGTCGGTGCGGAGCTCGACCGAGCAAGAGCGCGGACACCCGAAGATCTGGCGAGCTGGAGCGAGGTGCGAACCCGGCCGGACCGCGGAGGGCGAATCCACGTCGCGGCGATGCCGGTACGGGACGAGCACGCCGACTTGGGCTTCGTCGTACTGGTTCACGACATGAGCTTCGTCGACCGGCGCGACGCGGCGACTTGGACCTTCCACGTCGCCGCGTTCTTCGCCCTCGCCATCGGCGCATCCGTCGTCACCGTGCTCGTCGCCCGCCTGACCGCTCGGCGCTGGGTAGACGAGGTGCGGCGCTCGCTTCGCGGCGACGGCGAGAGGAATGAGTTCCAGCCGATCCTGCGGGATGTGCGCGATCTGATCTGGCGCATCACCGCCGAGAGCGAAATCGGAGAGCTTGGCGGGGTATGGAACGCGGAGGGGTTGCGACAGGTCATGCGCCGCCACCTTCACGGCGAATGCGTCGTCATCTTGGCGAACCGCGAGCCCTACATCCACGAGCGAGGAGAGAGCGGGGAGGTTCGCGTAGTCCATCCCGCGAGCGGCCTCGTCACGGCGCTCGAGCCGGTCATGCGCGCCTGCTCGGGGGTCTGGGTGGCGCACGGCAGCGGCTCCGCCGATCGAGACGTCACGGACCGCCGTGGGCGCCTGCGGGTCCCGCCGGGTGAGGAGTCCTATGTGCTGCGGCGCGTCTGGCTCACGCCGGAGGAGGAGGCGGGCTACTATTACGGGTTCGCCAACGAGGGACTGTGGCCGCTCTGCCATCTCGCACACGCGCGCCCGATCTTCCGCAGCGAGGACTGGGCCGCTTATCAGGTTGTGAATCAAAGATTCTCGGACGCGGTGTGCGACGAGGCCGACTCCGAGGACCCGATCGTCCTGGTCCAGGACTATCACTTCGCGCTCGCGCCGCGCATGATTCGAGCTCATTTGCCCCGGGCGACCATCTTGTCCTTCTGGCACATTCCGTGGCCGAACTCCGAGCAGCTGGGAATCTGCCCGTGGCGCGCCGAGCTCCTCGAGGGGATGCTCGGTGCGAGCGTGCTCGGGTTCCACACCCAGTTCCACTGCAACAACTTTCTGGACAGCGTCGATCGCGTCCTCGAGGCGCGGATCGATCGCGAGCAGAACGCGGTGATCTTCCGCGGCCACTCGACGCTCGTCCGCCCCTACCCGATCTCCATCGAGTGGCCGAACCACTGGCTCGAGACGGCCCCACCGGTGGCCGAGTGTCGGGCCAGCGTGTTTGCCGAGCTCGGGCTGGCCCCGGATGCACGCCTCGGCGTCGGGATCGACCGGCTCGACTACACCAAGGGGATCGAGGAGCGCCTACTCGCCGTCGAGCGGCTTCTCGAGCGCTCCGAGCGTTGGCGCGGCCGATTCACCTTCGCCCAGCTCGCAGCACCCAGCCGAACCGCCATCGAGCGCTATCGCCAGCTCAACCGCAGCGTCGAGGAGATCGCGGCGCGCATCAACCAGCGCTTCGGCCGGGATGGCTATCGGCCCATCGTCTTGCGCCACGCACACCACGAGCCGCCGACCGTGTTTCGCTATTTCCGTGCGGCTGACGTGTGCTACGTGAGCAGCCTGCACGACGGCATGAACCTCGTCGCGAAGGAGTTCGTCGCCGCGCGCGACGACGAGCGCGGCGTCCTCGTGCTCAGCCACTTCACAGGTGCCGCTCGGGAGCTCACCGAGGCGCTGATCGTGAACCCGTACGACATCGACCAGGCGAGTGCGGCGCTCGACGCGGCGCTGCTCATGCCCGACGAGGAGCAGGCGGAGCGGATGCGTTCCATGCGGCGCCTGCTCGCCGAGTTCAACGTGTATCGCTGGGCGGGGAAGATGCTGGCCGATGCCGCCCGGCTGCGCCAGCGCGACCGGCTCTTCGACCGGCTGGCGGCGCTCGGCGATCCCTCGGGTCCCTTGCCTTGACGAGCATTCTCTCACGCCGTGGTGGGCCGGCGCTCGAGCGCATCGCCCGCGGACGCACGCTTCTCGTCTTCGACTACGACGGCACCCTGGCGCCGATCGTCGCAGATCGCGGCCGGGCGCAGATGCGCGCACGGACGTCCCGGCTGCTCACTGCAGCAGCCTCGCGCTTCCCGACCGCCGTCGTTTCGGGCCGCGCGCGGAGCGATGTCGCCGGGTGGCTCTCCGGGGTGCCGCTGCGCGCGATTGTCGGCAACCACGGGCTCGAGTGGCCGGGCGTGGGGCGACGGGCGCGTCACGCCGCCGCCCGAGTACGCGACTGGCGCCGCCGGCTGGAGCGCGAGGTGGGCGATCTCTCGGGGGTCGAGATCGAGGACAAGGGCCTCTCTCTGTCTCTGCACTACCGGACCGCGCCCGACCGGCGTGCGGCGGCGTCGCGCCTGCGGGCGCTGGCGGGACGCCTCGCGGGTGCTCGGCTCGTCGTTGGCAAGTGCGTGCTCAATGTCGTCGCCGAAGGCGCGCCGCACAAGGGAGACGCCGTCGAGCAGCTGCGGCGTCGGCTGCGGTGCGAGCTCGCCGTGTTCGTCGGCGACGACCGGACCGACGAGGACGCTTTCTCGCTCGCCAGCTCGGGGCATCTGATCGCGATCCGGGTCGGGCGCAGCTGCCGCTCCCGTGCCGAGTACTATCTGGCGGATCAGGAGGCGGTCGATACGTTGCTCGAGCGCCTGGTTGCGCTGCGCCCACCCCCCCGGGCGCCTGGCGCTGCATCGCATTGATCGAGGCGAGGTGCTCGACGTCGCGCTCCGGTCGCTCTCGAGCCAGGCCGCGCATCGCCGAAGCCATCCTCCGACAGAAGCAGACCAGCCCGGATGCCGGGCCGATGCCGGCCTGGAAGAAGTGGCAGGCGCTCGGGTAGCCGGTTCCGGGCGCCGGATGCGGGCCGTGGCGGTCAGCGGGTGTCTCGCCCGGCGGACCGAGCGTTCACCATGAAGTAGACGGTCGGCACGACGACCAGGGTGAAGGCGGTCGAGGCGAAGATGCCGAAGATGAACGCCCAGGCCAGGCCGCTGAAGATCGGGTCGAGGACGATCACCCAGGCCCCGAGCAGCGCCGCGCTCGCGGTGAGCAGGATGGGGCGCAGCCGCGTCGCCCCCGCCTCGATCACCGCTCGCTCGAGATCCATGCCGCCGGCCCGGAGCACGGCTGCGAAGTCGATCAGGATGATCGAATTGCGCACGACGATGCCGGCGAGCGCGATCAGGCCGATCATCCCGGGTGCGGTGAAGAAGATCGGGTTGGGTGCACCGGCGATCTCCGAGCCGAAGACCAGGTTGAGCAGGAAGAAGCCGGGGAAGACGCCGATCAACGTGAGCGGGATGGCGAGCATGATGACCAGCGGAATCGAGAGCGAGCCGGTCTGCGCGACCAGGAGGACGTAGATCCCGACCAGCGCCGCGCCGAAGGCGAGGCCCAAGTCGCGGAAGACCTCGGTCGTGATCTTCCACTCGCCTTCGCCGCGCCACGAGATCTCCCAGCCCGCGGGCAGCGCGTGGCGGGCACGTGCATCGGCCGACCAGAGCGCGTCCACCGGCGAGATCCCGACCGGCTCGCCGGTGACGTAGACCAGCGGCCGCGAGTCCTTGTGGTAGATCGTGCGGTCCTCGGGGCGGCGAGCCACCCGAGCGAGCTCCCCGAGGGGGACGAGGGCGCCGTCCGCACCGCGCACCCGGAGCGCGAGCAGGGAGGAGGGGTCGGCGCGCAGCGCCTCGGGCAGCCGGACGCGGATGGGAATCGGCTCGCGCAGGAAGGCCTCGCGAAGCGCGCCCGCGTCCCCGCCCGCGAGCGCGGCGCGAACCGTCGCAGCGGCGGAGGCGACGTCGATGCCGTGTAACGCGGCCTTGGCCGCGTCGATCTCGACGTCGTATCGCTCGCGCGGCGCTTCCATCATCCAATCGACGTCGGAGACGCCGGGCGTGGCCCGGAACGCCTCCCGGACGCCCTCGGCGACGGTGGTGATCTCCTCCGGGGACGCGCCGATCGGACCGCGCACCTCGGCGACCAGCGTCGCGATGACCGGCGGGCCGGGCGGCGTCTCGACGATCTTCAGATCGGCCCCATGCTCGCGCGCGACCCGCTCGAGCTCGGGTCGCAGGCGAAGCGCGATCGCGTGCGACTGCCAAGCGCGGTCGTCTTTGGGCAGGAGGTTGACCCGCACGTCCCCCAGGTGGCCGCCGCGGCGAAGGAAGGTGTGGCGCACCAGGCCGTTGAAGTCGATCGGCGTGGCGGCGCCCGCGACCGTCTGCCAGTCGCGCACCTCGGGCTCCCGCGCGAGCACGGCGCCGAGCGCCGTGAGCACGCCGTCGGTCCGCTCGAGCGGCGTGCCCTCTGGCATGTCGACCACCAAGAGGAGCTCGTTCTTGTTGTCGAAGGGGAGCATCTTGACCGGCACCAGGCCGGCCGGGACGAGCGCCACGGCGGCGACGAAGGCGATCGCGATCCCCGTGAGGAAGCGGCGGGCGAGGCGGCGGTCGCGGAGCAGCGGCTGGACGACGCGCGAGTAGAGGCGGTAGGTCGTCGTGGCGTGCAGGTCGAACGGCTCCGCCGGGCGGTCGTACTCGCGGCGCAACGCATGATAGGCGGCCCACGGCGTCACGGTGAACGCGACGATCAGGCTCGTGAGCATCGCCACTGGCACGTTGAAGGCCATCGGTCCCATGTACGGGCCCATCATGCCGGTGATGAAGAACATCGGCAGGAAGGCGACGATCACGGTCAGGGTGGCGAGGATCGTCGGAGGGCGGATCTCGTCGACCGCGACGAGCGTCGCCAGGAGCGGCGGGTGGCGGCGCAGCTTGAAGTGGCGGTAGATGTTCTCGACGTCGACGATCGGGTCGTCGACCAGCAGGCCGAGCGAGAGGATGAGCGCGAAGAGGGTGACGCGGTTGATCGAGTAGCCGAAGAGCAGGTCGGCGGCGAGCGTCACGGCGAGCGTCGTCGGCACCGCGAGCGCGACCACCGCGGCCTCGCGCCAGCCGAGCGAGAGCCCGAGCAGGACGACGATCGTCACCACGGCGATCACGAGGTGCTTGACGAGCTCGTTCACCTTGTGGTTCGCGGTCTCGCCGTAGTCGCGCGTCACCCGCACCTCGACGCCATCGGGGATCAAGCGACCACGCAGCTCCTCGAGACGCTGCTCGACGGCCCGCGCGACGGCGACCGCGTTCGCGCCACGGCGCTTGGCGAGCGCGATCGTGACCGAGGGGACCTCCTCGCCGGCGGCGTAGCCGGGGGGAATCTCGCCCGAGTGACGGGCCCCCGATCCGAAGGCGAAGCGAGTGTACGTCGCCGGCTCCTCGGGCCGCTCGACGACCTCGCCCACGTCGCGCGCCCGGACGGGGCGCGGCTCGTCCGACGGCCCACGCGCGACGCCGACGACCACCTCGGCGACCTCGTCCGCCGAGCGGAGGAACGGCCCGGCGCGCACCGGGACCTCGAGGCCGGCCGAGAGGATCTCGCCCGCCGGGAGGTTCGCGTTCGCCCGCTGGAGCGCGCGAACCACGTCGAGCGACGTCAGGCCGAGGCCGGCCAGGCGCGCCGGGTCGATGGCCACCCGCACCTCTCGCCGCCGGCCGCCGACGACCCAGGACTTGCCGACCTCGGGCACCCTCTGCAGGTCGCGCAGCACCTCGTTGGCGACCTCGCGCAGGGCCGTCTCGTCGAGCTGGCGCGAGAAGAGCGCGGCGGTCACGATCGGAACGTCGTCGATGTCGACCGGACGCACCTGCCAGCCGGGGACGCCGGGCGGTACGCGGTGGCGGTTCGACTCGAGCGCCGTGAACACCTTGGTGAGCGACCGTTCGCGGTCCTCGCCGACGTAGAAGCGGGCGGTCACGAGCGCGCCGCCGGGCGAGGACATCGAGTAGACGTTCTCCACGCCGGGGATCTCGGCGAGGATCGACTCGAGCGGGGAGGCGGCGAGGCGCTCGACCTCCTCGGCGCTCGCTCCGGGCATCTCGACCGCGACGTCGATCACTGGAACGACGATCTGCGGATCCTCTTCGCGCGGCGTGGCGATGAGCGCCACTGCCCCGACGATCAGCGAGGCGAGCAGGAAGAGGATCGAGAGCTGCGACTCGAGGAACACGCGGACCAGACCGGCCGACCAGCCGAGCTCGGGCGGTGCCTCGCCGCTGGCCGCTCCGCCGGCCAGCGGCGGTCCTGCGCCTGCCGCGCCGCCCGTCGCCGCGTCCGAGGGGGCGCCCTCCGGCGAAGCGCTCGCCCCGGTCTCCGGCGCCCCGCCCTGCGCGGGTCCGCCCTCCCGGGGTCCGCTCTGCGGCCCGCGCTCGTCGGGGCCGCCGCTCACGGCACCGCCACGCGATCGCCCGCGTCGACCCCGGCCAGGATCTCGACCGAGCCGTCGGGTAGGCGCTCCCCGATGCGCACGTAGCGGGTCTCGCGGCGCTCGTCGCCTCCGACGCGCTGCACCGTGTCGAGGCCGCCCGTGCGCCGGACGGCACGCGCCGGAACGACCAGGGCTCGGCGGGATCCCGTGGTCACCGCGGCTCGGCCGAAGAGCCCCGAGCGCAAGCCCTCGAGCGACGGCAGATCGATCTTGACGGTGGAGGTTCGCGATGCCGGGTCGGCCGCGGGGACGAGCTCCGCGACGCGTCCGTCGCCCGTGACGCCGAGGGAATCGATCGTCACGGCGAGCGGCTGCCCGGGCACGAGGGATGCCGCGTCGCGGTCGGCGAGCGACGCCTCGAGCCGGAATCGCGAGTCGTTTGCCAGACGCACGAGCGGTGTCCCCGGCCCGACCAGATCCCCGGGATCGCGTAGCCGCTCGAGAATCACGCCGTCGAACGGCGCCCGGACGTCGGCGTACCCGGCCATCGAAGCCGCTGCGTCGGCGGTGCCGCGAGCTCGAGCGAGCTCGGCCCGCGCCTGGGACAGCGCGGTCTCGGCACGCTCCCACTCGACGCGGGTCGCAGCCTCGCGCTCGCGCAGGGTGGCGACGCGGCGAAAGTCGCGCTCCGCCTGGGCGAGTGCGGACTCCGCGGCACGCACCGCGCCCGAGCTCGCCTCCTGCTGTGCGGCGAGCTCGGGGGCGGCCAAGCGGAGCAGGACCTGCCCTCGTCTCACGCGATCGCCAGCGCCGACCTCGAGCTCGAGGATCGTTCCCGGGACGCGCGGCGAGATCACCGCCTCCTCGATCGCGCGCACCGTCCCGACACCCTCGACGGTGATCGGGATCTCGCGTGCTTCCACGGCCACCGTCGCGCCGGCAGCGGCTGCTCCCCGCTCGGATTCCGCCTGGTCCGGGCCGACCCGGCGGCGGAGCAGGCCTTCGCTCCACGCCAGCACGAGGGCGAGCAGGCCGACGGCGACGCCGATCTCGACCCGACGGCGCGTGCGGCTCGCAGGTTGCGTCATGGGGTCGCCTCCGAGCCGGCGACCCGCTCGACGGCGGCGACGGCGGTCCACGCGGCGGTGCGTGCGTCGAGCGCGCGGACGCGCGCCTGGGTCACGTCGCGCTCGGTCTCCAGGAGCTCGACGACTCGTGCCATGCCTGCGTCGTAGCGCTCGGTGACGATCGCGAGCGCGCTCTGCCCCGCGGCCACGGCGCGATCGGCGATCGCGATCCGCTCGAGGGCCTCGACGGCGCGGCGGTGCGCGGTGCGTGCGGCCTGCTCCAGCGCGAGGCCCGCGTCACGTCGGGCCGCCTGCGCGGCGCGTACGTTGGCCCGC
>CAZGUU010000041.1:0-24644 GCA_964529315.1 uncultured Enterobacteriaceae bacterium | reverse complement strand
GCGCCCGGCGCGGGGAGGACGTGCAGGGCGGGTCCGGTCCGGCCGGTGGCGCGTGGCGCGGGGATGGTCGAGCTCCTGGTCGGGCTCGCCATCGTCGCCGTTCTGATCGGCGCCGTCGCGCCGAGCGTCCGCTCGTCGCTGGCCGAGGTCGAGCTGCGCGCCGCGGCCGTCGGCCTGGCTGCCGCGGTCACGCGCGGTCGGGCCGGCGCACGCGCCGAGGGGCGTCCCTGGGAGCTGCGCGTCCTCGGCACGACGGCCTACGCCGTGGGCCCGATCGATGGTCCATCGAGCGAGGAGCGCTTGCCCGGTGGCGCGGTGTTCGCCGCCGCGACCTCGCAGGGCACGGTGCGCCTCCAGCCGAGCGGTACGGCCGAGAACGCGACGTTCACGCTGGCGCTGGGCGGGCGGGAGCGGCGCGTGGTGGTCAATCAACGCGGGAGGATCACCCTTGAGTAGAGGATTCACGCTGGTCGAGGTGCTGGTGGCACTCTGCCTGATCGGTGCGGCGGGAGTGGTCGCCAGCGGCGCGGCCCAGGTGGCGCTCGCCTCGAGCGCGGCGGCCCACGCCGAGGCCGCCGGGCTGCTCGCCGCCACGGCCAAGCTCGAGGAGCTGATCGCCACCGAGCCGGCGGCGCGAGCGCCGGGCAACGACGAGATCGAGGTGGGTGGCGTGGCGGTGGCACGCGTCTGGCGCCTGCGCGGCGACGATCCTGCGCGCGGGATCTCTCGCCTCGAGGTGACGGCGCGCTGGTCGCATCCCGCGCTCACCCTGCTCACCATGGCGGCGGTGGCGCCGTGAGGACCAGGTGCCGGAGGCGACGCAGGCCCTCGCGCCCGCGTGGGTGGTGCTCCGCGCGCGGCAGCGCCGTGGTCGAGCTGCTGGTCGCAGCGCTGCTCGCCTCGCTGATCCTGGGCTCCGGCCTCGCCCTGCTGCGCGCTCAGGCCGCGGTGGCGCGCCGCCTGCAGGCGAAGCTCGCCGCGCTGGGAGCCGCGGGCTGGGCGCTGGAGATCGCCGCGCGCGATCTCGAGCTGGCGGGGGCCGACCCGCAGGGCATCGGCGTGGCCGCGATCGTCGCCGCGGGCCACGACCGGGTCGATCTCGCCTCGGACCACGATGGCGACGGGGTGCTCGATGCGAGCTCGGCCGAGCGCATCCGGCTCTCCTGGAGCTCCGCCTCGGGTGGCCGGCTGCTGCGCCGGCTCGGCAACCAGTCGATGAGCATCGCCTCGCCCGTCCCCGCGGCGGGCCTGCGCCTGCGTTACCTCGATGCGCGCGGCGTCGACCTCGCGGCCTCGCCCATGGCCGAGCTCGATGCGGCGGCCTGCGCGAGCGTGCGGCAGGTGTCGCTGGACCTCACGGTGCGCGAGCCGGTCGGCGACGCGGCGGAGAGCATCACCCTGACGACGCGCGCCGCGCTGCGCGCTCGGGCGGGCCGGCCATGAGCAGCGCTCGAAGCTGCATCGAGTGCGGTCGCCGCGCAACGCACGAGCGGGATCCCTCCGGCGAGCAGGGCGTGGTCCTGGTGGGTGCGATCGTCCTGCTCGCCCTGATCGCAGCCGTCGGCGCGACGACTCTGTGGTGGACGCACAGCGAGCTGTGGGCCGCGGGCAGCGCACGGGCTCTGCGCCAGGCGCGCTACAGCGCCGAGGCGGGTGTCCATCACGCCCTCGCGCTGCTCGCTCCGGGGACCGACTTCGCAGCGCTGCGTGCCGGCACCGGCGGCTTGGCCTGGCCCGACGAGCCCGGTCCTCTGCCGGTGGCCGGTGGTGGCTGGGTGGTGTTCCCGGGTCCGCCGTTCGGCTACGGCGTCGGCGTGGCCGATGATCCGGGCTTCTCCGGTGCGGGGTCCAGCACCCGTGCCGGCGAGCGGCTGCGCCTGCGCTCCTGGGGCACCTCGGTGCGTGGTGCCAGCCGTGCGGTGCTGGGCACCATCGGCCGCGAGGCCGAGCCCTACGCCCCGGCGGCGCTGGTCGCGGCATCGGGCGCGCTGGCCATCGAGCCGGGCGAGGCCACGCCTGGGGTTGTGCCTTCGCTGGTGATCGACGCAAGCCAGCCCCCGGAAGGAGGGCAGGCGGCGCTCGGCGCAGCCTCGGCGGAAGGTGCGATTGCCCTCGAGCGCAGCGGCGCCGAGCTGCACGGCGTGCCGCGCAGCCTCGAGGTGATCCCGATCGACATCCAGGCGTTCCTCGCGGCAGCCGGCGTGACCGCCACCCGCCTGGACGTCGGGGCAGCGGCGACGCCGAGTGACGCGGCCTCTCCCGGGGCGCTCCTGCTCGCCAACGAGAGCGTCGCCGGTCTGGTCGGCGACGGGCTCGTCGCGGCACTCGGCGACCTCGAGATCCGCGGGCCGATCGACTTCCGCGGCGTGCTGCTGGTCTCCGGCGCGCTGCGCCTCTCGGGCGTGCCGTGCAGCGTCGCCGGAATGGTCTGGGCACGACGGGTCGCGGTGGCCGGCGATTGCACGATCCGCCACGACCGTCCCGCCGTCACCGCGGCGGACGGTGCCCTGCGGCTGCCTCGCCGGGCGGTGCTGCTCTCGCTGGTCGACGAGTAGAGCCCCGGCCCGACGACGGCGCGTCGTGCGTCGCGCCAGGCGCCCGTGGCTCGGACAGGATCCGGTTCAGGATCCCGTCCGGGTCACCTCGCCAGCCCGAGGGGCCAGGCCTGGCCCAGCGGGCCCAGAGCTCCCCGTGGCAAGCTCGTTCGACTCGGCGGCGCCCGGTGACACCTGCAGCGCATCGCTCGACGGATCGGTGCGTCGCGAGACGACCTGGTCGGGCCCGGTCGCGCTCGCCGCGGCCTCCTGCGTCCCCGGGCGCAAGCGCGCAGATGCGCCGCCCCCGGGCAGGCCGAGGCGAGCGGCGAGCTGCCGAGCCACGGCCCGGTGGCCGCGCGCGTTCAAGTGGCGCCAGCGCCGGTAGTAGGTGGTGGCCTCGCTCGCCGTCGCTGTGCGTTCGAATCGCGCCAGGACGGGCAATGCGTCGATCACCTCGACCCCCGCCGGCTCGAGCCCCCGGCGCAGCTCCTGCTGCGGCCGTCGCCAGCGAGCTCCGAGCCGGCGCAAGTCCGCCCGCCACTCGGGGTTGCGTGCCACGTCGACCTGCCAGAGCTCGGGTAGGAGGAGCACGACCGGCCGTGCGCCCATCGCCCAGGCGCGGCGGGCGATCTCGAGCAGGAGCCGTCCGGTGAGGGCGAGCCCGCGGCGATCCGCATCGCTCGGCATCGCGGTGTAGAGGCTGCGGTAGATCGGTGTCGGCGATCGGGTGCCGGCGGCTGTGGGCCGCGGGGGTGACCGATCGGTGGTCGCCTCGGCGAATGCGTTCAGCAGGACCGAATGACGCATCGCCGCGCGGTACGCTTCGACCGCGAGATGCAGGGCCTGGGGCGGGCGCACGGGGACGCCACGTAGATCGAGCGCCCCGTCCGGGCCCGCGGCGAAGTGCGGCTTGGGATACTGCCAGGTGCCCGGGCTCAGGTTGTCCTGCAGGTCGTTGCCGACGAAGGCCGCGACCACGACCACGTCGGGCGCCCAGCGCGAAGCGACGTGGCCCAGGGTGAGCAGCTCCTGGTCGGTGCCGTAGCCGAGGCAGGCGAAGTTGAGCACCTGGGTGCCGCCGCGCTCGAGGAGCGCCGAGAAGGTCTCCTCGTCGTTCACCCCGTCGCCCCAGGCCTGCGAGTCGCCGAGGACCGCGATGCGGGTCGTGCCGGGCGTGCGCTCGCGTGGATGGCGACGCCCGCGCTGGCGGTCGGCGTTCAGCGTGACCTGGGTGAGGAACTCCTCTCCGCCGTAGGGCCCAGCCAAGGCGGCGCGGTTGCGCCAGCCGAGCAGCGCGTCGGGCTCGGCGAAGTAAACGCGGTTGCGCATGTGGGGCCGGAACTCGAAGCCGGCCAGCCGACCCGCGATCTCGGCGCAGGCCACGCCCAGGGCGACGCCTGCGGCGACCATCCCGAGCTTGGCGAGCAGCCCCGGCGAGTGGGTGGGCATCCGGGTGGGCGGGTGCGTGGGAGCCTCGACCTCGGGCGCGGTGCCTGGGTGACGAGGATGTGCGCTGGGCGTCGAGAATCTGCCGCTCATCGGGTCTCGCCGCGCCCGAGCCTAGCGAAATCGTTAGCCAGAACAAGCTCTTTTCTTTGCCCGGAGGAGAGTGGGAGGGGGAACGCGCCTTGCTCTTGCGGGAGGGGGGAGGGACCGCGTGGAACGCTGCTCGATCGGGTGGCCGACGGGGGGGATGCCGTGGCGGCTGCGACGTGGGCCGCGCCGGGGCGGGCGCCGTGGCGTCGCGTCGCGCCGGCGGTACGCCCGCGTCGCGATGGCTGGCCAAGGAGGCTGGACGCTCATGGAGCTCCTGGTCTCCTGCAGCATGTTCGCCATTCTCGCGGCCATCGCGGTGCCGCAGTACTCCGGGGTGGCCCGGCAGATGCGCACCGGTGCCGCCAGCAGCCAGCTGCTCGCCGACCTGAGCTTTGCTCGCCAGATGGCGATGCGCACCGGGGTGCCGCACTACATCCAGGTGGGCCCCGGCTCGGGTGTCGACTACGCCATCCAGCGGGAAGCCGCGCCGCCCGCGGTCGCGCCCGGAACCGATCCCGTGGTGCGCCGCGCGCAGCTCGGATCGCGCTTGCCGGGCGTCAGCTTCGACTTGGCCGGAGCATCGGCCGACCCTTACGGAGGGGCCGCCACGACCCCGACGCCGACCGGAGCGGTCGTCTTCGACGCGCGCGGCCTGCCGAGCTCCGCGGCGACCTTCTTCATCGCGTCGTCCGACGGCGCAACCTCGCACGCGGTGTCCGTGACCGGCGCGGGACGGGTGCGCCTGTGGTCGCGCAGCAACGGGGCCTGGCGATGAGTGCGAGGCTCGGCCATGCGAGCTGCGCCGGCCAGGCGGGCTTCTCGATCGTCGAGACGATGTTCGCAAGCCTCATCCTCGCCATCGCCTTCCTCGGGATGACCAGCGTGCACGCCGTCTCGAGCCGGGCGCAGACGCTCGGCGAGCACCAGGGGTTGGCGACCTACATCGCCGACCAGCAGCTCGAGCTCATGCGCCGCAGCAGCTTTGCTGCCGTGACCAGCGCGACGACCAGCGTCGTCCAGCAGGGCGTGAGCTTCGCGGTGACGCGCACCGTGTCGACCGTCGGCTCGAACAAGCGTGTCGAGGTGGTCGCGTCCTGGAACGATCGCTTCGGGACACGCTCGGTGAGGCTCGCGACCGTGGTGAGCCAGGTGACCAACCCGTGAGCCGGCAGCGCAGAAGGATCTGGGCACGTGGCCGCGTGTCCCTGCGGGGGTCGATTCTCGCCGACCAGGCGGGCTACACGATCGCCGAGCTGATCGTCGCCGCCTCGATCGCGCTGTTCGTGCTGGGTGTCGTCTTCGCGGCGGTACGCGTGCAGGGGCGCAGCGCCGCAATGCAGTCGGGCGTGGCCGACGTCCAGGCGACCAGCCGGGGCATGGGTGACCTTCTCGTCCAGGACCTGCGCATGGCCGGCTACGGTATGCTCGGCGTCTCGCCGACGGCGGGCGTGCCGCCGCTCACCATCGCCCAGACGGGTGGTGTGACCACGCTCACGCTGCGCGGCAACTACTCCGACGTGTGGGCCAACCTGGCCGTGGCCGCGCCAGCGGGTGCCTCCAGCCTGACGATCACCCCGCCCGCCAGCGGCAAGTCCTTCCAGGTGGGGAACCTGGTCCTGGTCGACAGCGGTCTCTCCTCGGAGGTCAAGACGATCGCCAGCGTTGGCTCGTCGAGCGGCAACGTGCAGATCGGGCTCGACGACGCGCTCGACCATGCCTACCCGGTCGGGCCCGAGGTGACGCAGATCGAGGTCGTCACCTACACCTGGAACGGGACGATCTTGCGCCGCAACGGGCAGGTCCTGGCGGACAACGCGACCACCTTTCAGCTCCAATTCGTCGATCAGAACGGCGTCGTGACACCGACGCCCGGCGACGAGGTGCGCTCGGTCCTGGTCGACCTCGTCGCGGCGCAGCCGAGCAAGCTGCCCGACAACCCGACTGCCTCCTCCTCGCTGTCTACGGAGGCCAACCTGCGGAACCTCGCGTTCCGCTTTTCGCTGAGCTGACGCCCATGAGAACGCTGCGCGACGAACGAGGCATCGTGATGGTGGTCGCCCTGGGGATCGTGGCCGCGCTGGCCGGTCTCACTCTGGCCGTGGCGACCAGCGGGCAGATGTCGTCTCTCACGGGAGCGCTCGCCTCCCAGGCGACCAACGCCTTCTACGCGGCCGACGGCGCCGCGTACTTCGGGCTCTCCGAGCAGGCGAACTTCGTCCCGTTCATGGCGCCACGCTCGACCAATCTCGCAGGCGGTGACGTCGACCTCGCGAGCACGGTGACGGCCAACTACGAGGCCTATCGCACCCTGCCCGGCAACCTGCTCATCCGCACCGTCGACGGGGCCGTGCGACCCGCGCAGTTCGGCCAGGCCGAGGGCCTGGGAAAGATGTACATCTTCCGGCTCGATTCGAGGAAGAACACCGCGACCGTGGGGATCGACTCGTCGGCGAGCGTGTCGATGAAGGCGGCCAAGCCCGGTCCGTGCGCCGACTGCGGCAACTGAGGGGGCGGGGCCGGCGGGGGGCCGGCCGGGGAGGGCAGATGTGGGGCCCAAGTCGGATGGGGGGTAGGGTCGTCGCGCTCGCCGCGGCCGCCCTGGTGGTTGCAGCGGCGTGGTGCCCGCCCTCGTGGGCACTCGACATCGACATCTTCACGGGCAACCAGGTCAAGCCCAACGTGCTGATCGTCTTCGACAACTCGGGCAGCATGGGCTCGCAGGCCTACAACACCTACCCGGGGACGATCTACACGGGCAGCTACGACGCCGGGACCATCTACACGCGGTGCGCGAACAGCGGTGGCGTCGCCGGCGGCTACGTCACTGCGAGCTGCACGTGTCGCGGCACCCAGAGCAGCTGGGTCGTCGACCAGAGCGCGTGCGCGGCGAGCTTCGTCGACCTGATCCCGCCGCCTTCCGGTGACGACACCGACGACCGCGAGTCGCGGCGCAAGCGCGGCAACCGGCGCAACTTCGAGACCAGCGCACCGAAGAACTGCAAGCTCTGGCCCTTCGACTCGTGTACCTCGAATGCAGATTGCACGGGGACGGGCAACGGGTGCCTGGCGCAGAACAAGCTCGCCGTGGCCAAGAGCGTGGTCACCTCGCTGATCAACGATCCGGCCAACGACAACGTGCGCTTCGGCCTGATCATCTTCGATCCCACGGGGATCGACTACGGCAGCGCGAGCTACGGCAGCACGAGCTGGGTCACGAGCTGGCAGGTGAACAACAACGTCTACAAGTTCGCGCTGCAAGACATGACGGCGTCGAGCCGTGCCAGCCTTACGAGCGTGATCAGCGGCCTGACGGCGAACGGCGCCACCCCGACCACGCACCGGCTGATCGACGCTTGGAAGTACTTCAACGGCCAAGCGACGGCCGGCGGGTTCACCACCTCGCCCGTGCAGTACAGCTGCCAGCGCAACTACATCCTGATGGTCACCGACGGGATCCCCGAGGTGGAGGCCGATCGCAACACCTCGCCGCAGAGCGCCTGCACCTTCAATCGCCTGCAAGCGTTCGTCGGCAATCCCGGCGACCTGAACTCGGACGGCAAGGAGGATCCCTCGAGCCCCAACTGGATCGCAGCCACCGGCGAGGCCTACAACTGTGGCTCGGACTACCTCGACGACGCGATGTACAAGATCCACGGCCTCTTCCCGCTGGGCGACACGCAGAATCAGCCAGTCAACCTCTATGCGGTGTCCTTCGGCTTCGACTACTGCCAGGAGCCGGCCGCGGGCGACACCTACGCCGGCGCCGGCTCGTTGCTCTGGCGGGCCGCGGAGAAGTACGGCGGTGGCCAGTGCCTCTCGGCGACCGAGCCCGACGAGCTCGACGAGGCGCTGCGCGAAGCGCTCAACCTGATCAAGAACGACGCCCAGTCGTTCGTCGCACCGGTGGTGCCGGTGAGCCAGACCAACCGCACGGAGTCCGGCGACCGGCTCTACGTGGCGCTGTTCAGCCCGCGCGAGGGCAGCCAGGAGTGGCCGGGAAACATCAAGAAGTACGCCCTGGACCGCAACCACGGCACGATCTGCAACGCTGCGACCCCGACGTGCACGCAGGGGGGCGGCTCGGCGACCACCGCCGACGGGACGATCGTCGGCACCGGGGAGTCGTTCTGGGATGCGTCGACCGGCGGCCCATCGGGCAGCTCCGTCACCGCCGGTGGGGTGGGCGCAAGGCTCAAGGCGAGCGACATCGCGCAGCGCAAGATCTACACGTACACCGGCAGCGGGACTGGCAACCTGGGGGGCGTGGATCTCACCGCTGGTGCGCAGGCCTTCGCCAAGACCAACGCGACCATCACCCCGGCGATGCTCGGCCTCACGGGCTCGGATGCCACCACGGCCAAACGCGACGAGCTCATCGACTACGTCTACGGCTACGACTCCTACGACGCGAACAACAACGGGAGCCTGACCGAGAAGCGCAGCTGGCTGCTCGGCGACATCATCCACTCGGTTCCGCTGATCGTGACCTACGACGGTACGGGGACCAATGCGGCGATCTTGGTCGGGGCCAACGACGGCATGCTGCACGCCTTCGACGATGCGACCGGCGACGAGCTCTGGGCCTTCGTCCCGCCCGACGTGCTGGGCGGCTTGAACCAGTTGCGTCCCGGCCAGTCGGCGACCCACCCCTTCTTCGTCGATGCCTCGCCCAAGGCGAAGGTGCTCGGCAACGGTACCAAGGTGGTGGTCTTCGGTCTGGGCCGTGGCGGCCGCGCCTACTACGCCCTCGACGTCACGGACAAGACGACTCCCAGGCTGCTCTGGCGGATCAACGATACGACGAGCGGATTCTCCGAGCTCGGCATGAGCATGTCGGCCCCGGCGCTCTCCCGGTACGCCAACGGCGGCTCGCCGCTCGACGTCGCCGTCTTCGGCGGCGGCTACGATCCGTACTTCGACGACCCGGACAACGATACGGCCAACCCGTCGGGCTACGGCCGGACGGTCTTCATGGTGAACCTGCAGACCGGCGCCAAGATCGCTCAGGCTTCGGCGGGCGGGATGACCCATGCGATCCCCAGCGACCCGCTGCTCTTCGACGTGAACGGCGACGGCATCTTCGACCGCGGCTACATCGGCGACCTGGGCGGCAACATGTGGCGCCTGAGCGACTCGTTCGCTGCGAGCCGGCTGTTCAGCGCACCCACCGGCCGGCGGATCTTCTACCCGCCCGACGCCGTGCTCAACGCCGGGTCGGTCATGGTGTACTTCGGCACGGGGGACCGCTCCAACCCGATGGAGGACGACGTCTCCAACCGCTTCTACGGCGTGCGCGACGACGGGGCGGGCAACCTGACGGAAGCGAGCCTGGTGGACGTGACCAGCCGGGTGACCCAGGCGGGCAGCGAGGCAGCCGACCAGCTGGCGGAGGACATCCAAGCAGCCCACGGGTGGATGCTCTCGCTCGGCGGGTCGGGCGAGAAGGTCCTCGCGCCGCCGACGGTGTTCTTCAACGTCGCCTTCTCGACGTTCACGCCGTCGACGGCGGTCTGCGAGGCCGGTGGCACGGCGAAGATCTACGTCGTGGACCCGCTGCTCGGCGGCCCGACGCTCGACCTGGCCGGTACGAGCGGCGGAAGCCTGGGCGGGGGCGGGGGCGCCGGCAGTGGCGAGGGGGGCACGCTGACCGCCGGCGACCGCTGGGTGGTCGTCGGCCAGAGCATCCCGACCTCGCTCAAGGTCACCTTCGGCGATGACGAAACCAAAGCATACTTCGGGGTCACCAAGGGTGGTGGAATCGCGCTGCAACCCCTCAGCCTGCCTCAGATGACGAGCAACGTGGTTCCGATGAGCTGGAAGCAAGCCTGGTGACGCGCTGCGTGAGGCGCACGAGGAGGTTCGAGATGCGATGGCGCTGGCTGTGGCCCCTGGTCGTGGCGCTGGCCCTGGACGGATTCGCCAGGGTGGACCGGGCCTGGGCGGGCGACCCGATGCTGATCTCCGGGACGATCTCCTGGGTGTCCGAGAGCGCGATCGAGATCAACGGGTTTCGCGGCATGATCGACGAGTCGACGGACATCCGCGGCGAAGGGGGGGCGGCCTCCGTCGCATCCCTGCGGCGCGGCATGCCCGCCGAGATGGAGCTCGACGACTCGGGGCACGCTCTGCAGATCCGCGCCACGGGCGTGGTTGAGTAAACCCTGCGGAAGGCGAATATTGTCCGTGGGCGGTACGTCCATTGAGCCAGGTGTGGGGTAGTCGGTTCCGGAAGGGCGAACGCCACCCCCTCCAGCCGTTGTTCCCATGCCTGGCCTTCGTTGCGACGGGGCCGCTCGAGTCGGCGGGTGCGCCCGGTGGGGTTCCTCCTCTCCCCTGCCGGCCACCCGCCGACGCCCTTTGCGCCGGGTGGGAGCCCGCGGCGTCTCTCGGCACCCGACCCGGCCGTCAAGTGCTGCGGTAGAAGACCACGCCGTCGCACTCCTCGACGGTCGCCTGGCCGCGGGCGCGCAGCAGCTCCAGGTGCGCGAGCGTTTCCATCGTCGCCGCGCCGATGTGGGAGCGCTCGCCCCCCTCGCTGAAGACCCAGTGGAAGGCCTTCTGCGCCACCGCGAAGCCGGTGGCCGGAGCGGCCCGGATCACGTCGCGGATCTCCATCAGGCGGTAGTCGTGGTGCGCCAGGATCTGCCGGACGCGATGGCGGTGGTCCTGGAACACCGGCCCGTGCGCAGGGCAGACCAAGCGGACGTCGAGCGCGGCCACCTTCTGCTGCGAGGCGAGGAAGTCGCCGAGCGGATTCGGTGGGCCGGCTCCGTAGACGCCGACGTGCGGCGTGATCTTGGGCAGCAGGTGATCCCCGGCGAAGAGCACCTGCTCGTCCAGATCGAGCAAGCAGCAGTGGCCGGGCGCGTGGCCCGGCGTCCAGACCACGCGCAGGCGGCGGCACCCGAGCTCGAGAACCTCGCCGTCCTCGATGAAGTGGTCGACTTCCAGGGCTGGCTGAAAGGTTCCCGCCCACACCTCCCAAGCGGTGGGGATGCGGGTGATCTCGGCGGGGATGGGCATCCCGTGGCGCCGGCAGTGGGCGAGGATCTGCTCCGAGCCGTGGGCTTCGGCAGCCCGGATGATCTCGAGCTCGAGCCGGTGGAAGTGGATGCGGCTGCCGGTCTCCGAGCGCAGGAAGGCCGACGCTCCGAAGTGGTCGGGATGGTGGTGCGTGGCGACGAGGTGCGTGACCGAGCGCGGGTCGACGCCCAGGTCGCGCAGCGCGCCGCGCAGCGCCTCACGGCTCGGCTCGAGCGAGACTCCGGTGTCGATCAACGCCCAGTGCCCGCCGCCGCAGTCGAGCAGGTAGACGTTGATGATCGAGGGCCGAGCGGGCAGGGGGAGGAAGATCTCGTGGACGCCTGGCGCGACCTCGCGGCTCTTCGCGGCCGCCGGGCCAGCTTCGGTCGGCGCCGCTCTGTCCGCCGCGTCTGCGGACGCGGAGGGTCGCGCGTTCCCACCGCTGCCCGGTTTCGCGCCACGCCCTTCGTCGGGGGGCGAAGCGCTCATTCGTGGATCTTGTCCTTGATCTCGAAGGTGACGCGCAAGCCCACCTTCCAGCCGGTGATCCGCCCTCCGTCGACGAGCGCCGTCGTCGAGGTGATCGCGGCCTCGCGGATTCCCGAGATCGTCACGGCCGCCCGCGAGACGGCCAGTGCAGCTGCTTCCTCGATCGAGTTCGCCGAGGTGCCCGAGAGCTCGATGATCTTCTCGACCATGCGGATCCTTCCCTCGTCTTTCTGGTTGCCCTAGCGCACCGTCGCGCGGGCCCCGTTGCCCGCGGCGCTGTCCGTCACCGTCCGATCGACGCCATGGCGCAGCCCGCGCACGCGGTGTGGAGCTCCGCGATGAACCGCTCGCAGGTCGCGATGCGCGCCGGGTCGTCGCGCTCGCGCGCCACCGCCAGGGCTCGCTCGGCCGTGCGCCGCGCGTCGTCGTCGCGTCCGACGATGTGATAGGCCTCGGCCAGCTCCAGCCGCTTGCCCACGGCGGTCTCGTCGAGCGCAACGGCGCGCTCGAGGTACTCGATGCCTCTGGCCGTGTCGCCGCCCAAGAGCCTCGGGAGCTTGACCAGCATTCCGCCCCGCGCCGCGAGAGCGTCGGCGTGATTCGGGTCGAGGCGCAAGACCTCGTCGAGGTCTGCGTTGACCGTGGAGAGCTTGAATGCCGCGACGGCGAGCCCGTCGAGCTGGGCGAGCCGCCCGACCGCTCCGAACCGGACGAAGTGCGCGTCGGCGCTGCTCGGCAGCAGGGCGATGGCGCGATCCGCGTGCACGCTCGCGGCCTTGTACTTCTCGCGTCGGGCCGCGTCGTCGGTGGCCTGCTCGCCCTCGTCGAGCAGGCGCTGCGCCAGGGCGAGCTCGCGCGCGCCCTGGGCGTCGGGCGAGACGAGCGCCGGGTCGCCCTCTTCGCCGAGGCTTCGCCGCAGCTCGGGCTCGCTGACCCGAGCGCTCTGCACGGCTTCTGCGGTCGGCTTCGCCGCGCCACCGGTGGTGCCGGCCGTGTCACCGGTCGGCGCCGGCGGTGCGGTCGCGGCGGCGTCGCAGTCGAACTCGGCGGCGCCGGCGCGTTGCTGCGTCGCCTCCGGGCAGCCGGCACCCCATGCCGGGGCGCATGACACCATCGCAGCGATCAAGGCTGCGACGGCGCTTCGCGTTCCGATCCGGCCCACTCCTTCCGGCTCCCTTCCTCTCCTCACGGCCAGCCGATGGTCCGCGTACGACCTTCTCGAGCTCTCGCTCCGGAGCTCGGAAATGCCTCGTTGACTGCGCTCGCGCGCCTCCCGTAACTTCGCCGCCATTGTAGCAGGATCACGACGCGAAGCACCCTCGACCCCAGTTTCTCCGCCGATGAAGAGCGAGCCCACAGCCAACCTCAATGCCTCGCTGGCCAAGGCGAACCGACTGCTGCTCGCCTTCAGTGAGTCGGCGCCCGAGCTGGGGGTGATGGACCTGGCTCGGCGGGTGGGCCTGAACAAGAGCACCGTCAGCCGGTTCGTCGCCACGCTGCACCAGCTCGGCCTCCTCGAGCGGGTCGACGACGGCAAGAAGTACCGCCTGGCCCTGCGCGTCTTCGAGCTCGGGATGCTCGCGGTCCGCCATCGCCCGGTGTTCTCGAACGCCGAGCGGCTGCTCGAGCAGCTCGCCGAGAAGAGCGGCGAGACCGCAGCGATCGCCGTGCTCGCCGATCGGGACGTGGTGTTTCTCGGCAAGGCGGATGCCGCGTTCGGCACACCGCTGGTGCTGGGCCGCCGCTATCCGGCGATCTGCTGCGCGGCCGGCAAGGTGCTGCTCTCCGACCTCGATGCCGCGGCCGACGACGGGCCGGCCGCGGCGCGCTCCAGTGCGGAGCCGGGCGAGCCCGCCCCCTGGCGCAAGGAGCTGGCGGAGGTGCGCGAGCGAGGCCTGGCGTCCGAGCACGACGAGCTGTTCGCCGGCTGCTCGAGCATAGCGGCGCCGGTCCTCGACCGGCGCAACCGGGTGGTCGCCGCGCTCTCCGTGTGCGGTCCCTCGACGCGGCTCGGCCCGCCCGATCTCGAGCGGATCGGGCCCATCCTCCAGCGCAGCGCGGCCGATCTGTCGCGTCGCCTGAGCCGCGGGCCGGGGGCGATCCGCCTGGCGGGCTAGCAGCCCACCCGGGCGGCCGGGCGGGTAGGGAAGCCGTCCGAGCCCATGCGTCGCAGGGCGCTCGCAGGGGACGGCGGCCGGCCGGAGCGCACCGCTGCTCACGAGTCGAGCCAGCGGTTCAGCGCTCGGGTCCGCATCTCGTTGGTCAGGATGGTGTGCTGCACCGCGCGCCGGCAGCGCTGCTGCACCGAGCGTGTGGTCGCCGCACGCGCCAGCAGGGTACGCGCCTGGTCGCCGTGCTGTGGCTCCGCGTAGGCGTGGACCTGCAGGTTGCGCACGTCGACCCCGTAGTGCTCCTTCATGCCTCGATAGAGAATCGCGGCGTAGCCCGAGAGGCCGGCGATCCGCTCCCGAGCGTAGCCCAGCGCGGCCAGGCCCTCCTCGTAGCTGCGCCGCAGGTAGTAGAGCAGGGTGAACACCGAGCCGACCGTCTCGGGCATCGGCTCGTAGGCCTCGATCTCGGCGTCGTCGATGCCCAGCTGGTGGCAGTACTCGACCTTCATGAGGACGTGATTGGGGTCGCGCAGGTAGCCGGCCTCGTCGGCGAAGTTCTGCATCCAGTGGGCGTAGTGCTCGGATCGATCGACGATCAGGACGTCGCTGTCCGGTGCGTTGGCGATCAGCATCGCGAAGTCGGGCGTCATCCAGCGGCCGAGGTAGTAGAGCTCCAGGGCATAGCGACGCACGACCTCCAGCGTTGCCGTGCCGGCGCCGATCGCGGGTACGACGCGATTGATCCGGTAGGGGTCGTGCGCCGCGATGAAGGCGTCGAGCTCGCCGAGGTATTGCTCGACGGGCAGCGGCTCGGGCTGCGGGCCCCCGCGGATGACGTTCTCGAAGGCTCGAGGCTGCATCGGTCCTCCTCGCTCCGCCTCTGCGCACGGACCTGCGCTCGCGCGCTTCGGCGGCCCTCGTCGTTCCCGACTCGCATGCGCCGTCGAGCGGTGCCTGCTCCGCGATTAGAGCAGCCTTCGACGGCGAGTCAACGCGACCCGGCACGCGCGCTCGGCATCGCCGAACCGCCGCGGCGCGCCGTGGCGAAGCCCGGTGGTGGCTGGTAACTCGAGCCCCGATGGACCTGGCCTACACGGGGGACGAGGAGCGGTTGCGCGCCGAGCTGCGAGCGTTCTTGCGGTCCAGCGTGCCCTCGGGAGAGCCTCCCGACGACCTCGACGCCGAGTTCGAGTGGCTACGCGCTTTCCAGCGGCGCATGCACGCCGGGGGCTGGGTGGGGATCCACTGGCCGCGGGCTTACGGCGGTCGCGATGCGACGCCCATGCAGCAGGCGATCTTCGCCGAGGAGATGGCACGCGCCCGAGCGCCGCAGCTGGTCAACCGGGTCGGCATCAACAACGTCGGCCCCACGCTGATGCACTTCGGCACCGAGGAGCAGCGCCGCCGCTTCCTCCCCGGCATCCTCTCGGCCGAGGAGATCTGGTGCCAGCTCTACTCGGAGCCCGGTGCCGGCTCGGATCTGGCCGCCCTGCGCACCCGCGCCGTCCGCGACGGCGACGGCTGGGTGGTCAGCGGGCAGAAGGTGTGGACGAGCTACGCGCAGCACGCCCGCTGGGCGATCCTGCTCGCCCGCACGGATCCGCAGGCACGCCCGCACCGCGGTATCTCCTACATGATCGTCGACATGGGTGCCCCGGGCATCGAGATCCGGCCGCTGCGCCAGATCAACGGCGCCTGCGAGTTCAACGAGGTCTTCCTCGACGAGGTGCGCGTGCCCCAGGACCACCTGATCGGCCAGCCGAACGCGGGCTGGCAGATCAGCCAGGTGACCCTGGCTCACGAGCGCGGCACCAGCTTCGCGATCAAGGAGCAGGTGCTGGCGCGAATCGACGTCGACGAGATCCTCGACCAGATGCGAGCGCGCGGGCGCGACGCCGACCCGCTGCTGCGCCAGCGGGTCGCCCGGCTCTACGTGGAGACCGAGATCATGCGCCTGATGAACCTCGGCATGCTCACCCGGCTGGGCCGTGGCGAGACGCCGGGGGCCGAGACCTCGATCGTCAAGACCTTCTGGGCCGATCTCTCGCAGGCGATCGGCGATCTCGGGGTGGCCGTGCTCGGGGAGCACGGACAGCTCCTGCGCGGCTCGCCGCACGCGGTCGCCGGGGGGCGCTTCGCGCAGCGCCTGCTGTTCTCGCGCGCTGCGACGATCGCCGGCGGGACGAGCGAGATCCAGCGCAACATCGTCGCGCAGCGTCTGCTCGGGCTGCCGCGCGGCTAGCGAGGTCGATGGCTGCGCGGCGGGATCGGGGCAGAGCGCGAATCGAGGGAGGCGAAGAGATGGGCCAGCGGGGCAAGGGCAGCCAGGGGAATTTCTTCGAGGACTTCGAGGTCGGACAGGAGATGGTCTGTCCGACGCCGCGGGTGCTCGGCGCGGCGGAGACGGCCTGGCACATCGCGACCACCAACGACCGCACGCCGCGCTTCTGCAGTGCCGAGGGCCGCGTCCATCCGCTGATCGTGTTCCACCTGGTGATCGCGCAGACCGTCCGCCAGGTGTCGCTCAACGCCCGGGCCAATCTCGGCTACGCCGGCATGATCTGGCGCACGCCGGTCTTCCACGGCGACGAGATCACGACCTCGATCCGCGTGGTCGGGCTCAAGGAGAACTCGAACAAGGAGACCGGCAACGTCTACATCGCCACGACCGGGCGCAACCAGCGTGGCGAGGCGGTGCTCGAGTTCACGCGCTGGGTGATGGTGCGCAAGCGCGACGCCGCGCGTGCCACGTCGTACCTCGAGGTGCCGGTGGTCCCGGCGCTTCCCGCGCAAGTCGGCGCCGAGGAGCTGCCGGCTTTTCCCGGGCGGATGCCCGATACCGCCGAGACCGGCGGCAGGTTTCGCTTCGAGGACTACGCCGCGGGCGAGCGGATCTTCCACGACGACGGCATGACCGTGAACCAGTCCGACCATGCCTCGTACACCCGTCTCTTCCAGAACACGGCCAAGGTGCACTTCGATGCCCTGCGCACCGGGGGCAAGCCGCTGGTCTACGGCGGGCTTCCGCTCGCCGTCGCCTATGCCCAGGCGTTCAACGGCCTGGAGAACCGCTCGGGCATCGTCGCCATGAACTCCGGCGCGCACGCCAACCCCTGTTACGCCGGCGCGACGATCTACTCGTACAGCGAGGTTCTCGAGACCCACCCGCTGGGCGACGCTCCGGCCGGGGCGCTTCGCCTGCGCCTGCTCGCCGTGCGCGACGGAGACCCGGCCGAGGAGCCGGACTTCCAGCCGCGCGTGTCCGACGCCAAGGGCGGGACGCGCTACGATTCCCGCGTGCTGCTCGACATGGACTACTGGGAGCTGATGCCCAAGCGCGGCGTCTGAGCCCGAACGCCACAGCTGGGTCCTACTGCGGCGGCCGATCTGCCGGCTGCGGCTTGCCTTTCGGCCCTGCGGGCCCTGCGTCGTACCCTGCAGGTGCGACTCGGGCCCTCGGGCCTGCAAGGCGGCGCCTCGCCTGGCATCTCGATCGCCTCGCTACGGACCCAGCTGTGGCGCTCGGCCTGCGGCGCTCAGCCTGCGGCGCGGCCGGCGACCAGATCGGCGAACGGCCCGAGCGCCGAGTCGCCGATCGGCGTCAAGCGCCGCAGGTGGTCGGGCGCCTCGCGCAGCAGCGACTGCGGGGCCATGCCGGCCGCCGCCAGCTCGTCGGGGAAGGCACGCGTCATCGCCTCGACCTGGGCGAGGTCGACCTCCAGGTGGAACAGGATGCCCCAGGTGGTCTCGCCGTGCCGGAACGCCTGGTGCGGCGTCACGGCGGACGAGGCGAGCGGGACTGCCCCCGCGGGCAGCTCGAATTGGTCGCCGTGCCAGTGCAGGGCGACGAAGCCGTGCGGGGCGCGGCCGAGCAGACGGTCGCCGGTCGCGGCCGCGGAGAGCGTCACCTCGTACCAGCCGATCTCCTTGCTCGGGCCCGGGGCGACGCGCGCGCCGAGCGCCGCGGCGATCAGCTGGCTTCCCAGGCAGATGCCGAGCACCGGCTTGCCGGCGGCGATGGCGCGCTCGATCAGGCGCAGCTCGTCGCGCAGGTGCGGGAAGCGGTCGGCCTCGTAGACCCCCATCGGCCCACCCATGACGACCAGGGCATCGTGGCCGTCGAGCGTCGGCGGCACGGCCTCTCCCAGGTCGATGCGCACGACCTGCCGGGCTACGCCCCGCTCGGCCAGCGCGTGTGCGATCCGTGCCGGACCCTCGCAGGCGACGTGCTGCAGGACGAGCGAGCTGGCCATCGTCGTCACCTCCCGGGCGCGCTCAGCGCGCCTCGCGGATGGCATCGAGGGCGCTCGGGTTGTCGAGCGCCGAGACGTCGGCTCCCGCGGCGGCGCCGGCGGGTGCTGCCGAGTCGGGTGCCGTCGAGCCGGGTGGGGCCGCCCCGGATGCCATTGTCGCGGGTGGCTGGCCCGCGCTCGCGGCCATCCCCAGGTGGACCGCACGGATCAGCCGGCGCATGATCTTGGCGTTGCGCGTCTTGGGCAGCTCGCGGGCGAAGCGGACGGCGTCGGGCTTGAGCGCCTTGCCCAGGCCGTCGACCACGCGGCGCTCGAGCGCGCGGCGCAGCTCCTCGCTGGGCTCGACGCCGCCCTGCAGGACGACGAAGCAGACCAGGGCGCCGCCCTTCACGGGGTGGGGTACCTCGATCGCCGCGGCTTCGACGACGTCCGGGTGCGCGACGAGCAGCGACTCCACCTCCGCCGGCCCCAGGCGCTTGCCCGCGACCTTGATCGTATCGTCCGAGCGGCCCTCGATGGTCCACTGCCCGTCGGCATCGATGCGCGCCCAGTCGCCGTGCACCCAGATGCCCGGCCAGCGCGACCAGTAGGTCTCCTCGTAGCGCTGCGCGTCGCGCCAGAACCCCTGGGTCATTCCCGGCCAGGGTGCCTTGACGACCAGCTCGCCGACCGCGCCGCGAACGGGCGCCCCCTGCTCGTCGAGCACGTCGACGTCCATGCCGAGGATCGGCACGGAGAACCCGCACGGCTTGAGTGCGTGGAGCATGGTGCAGCCCAGGATGCCGCCGCCGATCTCGGTGCCGCCGCTATAGTTGACGATCGGGCAGGCCCCGCGGCCGACCTCGCGGGCGAACCATGCGTAGGGGCCGGGGTTCCACGCCTCGCCGCTCGACCCCAGGACGCGCAGGCTTGCGAGGTCGTGGCGGCGGACCCAGTCCTCGCCGTGCTCGCGCAGGGCGCGAACCACGGTCGGCGCGACGCCCAGGTGGGTGACGCCGTGGCGCGCGACGATCTCCCAGAGCCGGTCGGGCGTGGGGTGATCGGGGACGCCCTCGAAGAGCACCATGCTCGCGCCCAGGGTCAGGGTGCCGAGGATCTCCCACGGCCCCATGACCCAGCCGATGTCGGTCACCCAGAGCATGCGGTCGCCCGCCTCGACGTCGAAGCACCAGGCCATGTCGGTGGCGATCTTGAGCGGGAAGCCACCGTGGGTCGCGACCACGCCCTTCGGGCGTCCGGTCGTGCCCGAGGTGTACATGATCAGGGCGGCGTCCTCGGCGGAGGTTCGAGCGAGGGGCGTCACCGGCGCCTCGGAGCTCGGCCACCAGTGATCGCGCCCCGGGCGCCACGGCGTGGCGTGCCCACCCGGGCCGGCAGCCGTCGCGGAGCGTCCCACGCCGCCGTCGCGCAGGCGCGGCACCACCAGCACGTGCGCGACGCTCTGCCCGCCCATCTCGATGGCTCGGTCTGCCACCGCCTTGGTCTCGACGACCACGCCGCGGCGCAGGAAGCCGTCGGCCGTCACCAGCGCCTTGGCCTCGCAGTCGGCCAGGCGCGTGGCGACGGCCTCGGCGCCGTAGCCGGAGAAGCAGGGCACCGCGATCGCCCCCAGGCGCAGCACGGCGAGCAGCGCCGCTACCGTTTCGGGGACCATGGGGAGCAGCAGGGCCACGCGATCGCCCGCGGAGATCCCCAGCGAGGCGAGCGCCGTGGCGGCGCGCTCGACCTCGGCGGCGAGCTCGCCCAGCGTCAAGCTGCGACGCGCGCCGTCGTCGCCCTCCCAGATCACGGCGACGGCGTCGCGCCGGGCGGGCAGCCAGCGGTCCAGGCAGCCGTACGCGGCGTTGATCCGGCCGCCGGGAAACCAGCGTGCCCAGGGTGCGCCGCGCTCGAGGTCGACGACCCGCGAGTAGGGCTCGAGCCACTCGATGCCCAGCTCGCGCAGCGCCGCGGGCCAGAAGCGCTCCGGCTCGCAGATCGAGATGCGGTGCAGGGAGGCGTAGCCAGCGGCCGTGGCGGGCAGGCCCCAGGCTCGCAGGAAGCGCCCCAGGCGGCTGCTCGCGGCGCGCCGCTCGTCGGGCTGCCAGATCCAGTCGTCGTCGGTCGTCATGGGGTCGGGCATGGCGGGAGGGCAGGGCCGCAGGGGATCATCGGGGCTCGATCAGGATCTTGATCGCGTCGCTCTGCGTCTCGAAGCGCTCGAACACCGACTGCGTGTCCTCCAGGCCGTGCACGGCGGTGACCAGCTGGCGCGCATCGATGCGCTTGGTGGCGATCAGGTCGAGGGCCATGTCGAACTCCTCGCTGGTGTAAGCGATCGAGGGGAGTAGCGAGATGCCGCGTGTCAGCCAGCAGCCCGGCTTGATCTCGGCCGGTGCGTGGTACGACGAGACCAGGACCACCCGCCCGCCGACGCGGCTCAAGGACGCGGCGCGCTCGATCGCCTCGGGATGGCCGCTCGCCTCGATGACCACGTCGGGCCCGCCGCTGGTCAGATCGCGGATCCGCTCGTCGGCCCGGTCGTCGGCCTCGAAGGCCCCCAGGCCGAACGAATGCGCGCAGGCGACGCGCGAGGCGCGGCTGTCGAGCCCGAAGGCGAGGCCCCCGTACTGTCGCGCGATCAATCCGGAGAACAGGCCGAGCGGGCCCAAGCCGATGATTCCCACCCGGGTCCCCGGCCGCACCTGGCCCAGGTCGACCGCGTGCAGGGCGACGGCCAACGGGTCGACCAGGGCCGCCAGGCGCTCGTCCATCGACCCGGGCAGGCGGCGCAGGGACCTGGCTGGCGCGGCGGCGTACTCGGCGAGCCCACCCGGTCCGCCACCGCATCCGATGGTGTGCTGCAGGCCGTGCCGGCAGAGGTTCTGCTTGGCGTTCGAGCAGAGCTCGCACTCGTCGCAGTAGGGGATGGGCAGCACGGCCGCGCGGTCGCCCGGCTGCCACTCGGTGACGCCACGCCCGACTTCAGCGACCGTGCCGGCGAACTCGTGGCCGAGGATCACGCCGTCGGGCAGAAGTCGGCTCTTGTAGATGCCGTGGTCGGTGCCGCAGATCCCGCACGCGGCCACCGCGAGGACGACGCTGCCCGCGACCGGCGTGGGGTCGGGTAGCGTCTCCACCGAGAACCGGCCCTGGCTCAGAATCGCGGCTCGCATGGCGCTCCGATTTCGTTCATACTGCGCGGGCGTGGCGTGGGTCAAAGACCCCCCGCGCATGGCGCCCGAGCAGAGCCCGAGAGCCCATGACTAGCCCGACTCCCCCGTCCCCGGCCGCCTCCCGGGACGCCGCGTGGAGGCGCTACCCCTACGTCATCCCGGACACCGACGCCCGGTGGTTCACCTTCCCGGCGGCCGAGGGCGACCAGGGGTGCGGCGCGAACACCTACTTCGTCGAGACCCGGCTGCGCGGCGTGCGCAGCGGCCGGGAGCTCGCCATGATGACGATCTTCACGGCAATCACCGTACCGCTGCGGCTGCTCTGGCCGGTGCGCGCCGACTTCTACATCCTGGCGCTGTTCGACCTGACCACTGGGGCCTACGGGACGACCACGGAGTTCGACCTGCCACGGCCCGGGCGGGTGCGTCGCCGGCACAAGCTGGACGTTGCGCGTGGCCTGCTCGACGTGAGCTTCGAGACCTCCGAGGGCCGGGCTCGCTGGGCGGTGCGGCGCGACGCGGCCGGCGCCCCGGTGCCGTTCCGCTACCTGCTCGAGCTGTGCGGGCGGGACCAGCACGGGCAACGAATGGAGATCGAGCTGGACCTCGAGACCGGCAAGCCCCCGGCACCGGTCGGCTGCGACGACCCGCGCGGCGTCAAGACGTGCTGCGCCCAGCTCGGCACGTTCTCCTATTTCCAGACGGCGCTCACCGCTCGGGGCCGGCTTCGCTGGGGCGATTTCGACGACGAGGTGACGGGCGACGTCGGCTGGATCGACCGGCAGTTCGCACCCGAGCAGTTCGGCACCTACACCGACCGGCGCAACTCGCGGCATCGCCACGAGTGGCGCGTGCTCCACCTGGACAATGGGTGGGACATGAGCGTTTGGCAGCAGTTCGACTCGCGCCGCGGCGACCGGCTGATCCCGTTCAGCGGGGTGTCGGCGCAGGGGCCCGACGGCGAGGTGCGCTCGACCAGCGACTTCCACGTCGAGCGCTTGTCCTTCGTGCGCGACCCGGGCCACATCGTCCCGACCAAGCCCCTGGCACGCGGCGGCGCGTTTCTCACCGATCGCTTCCACCTGACGGTGCGCGACTGGGCGCTCTCGGTCACCGCCGAGCCTCTCGTGCCGGCGCCGGCGCACCTCATGCCGATCGAGTACTGGAACGGGCCGGTGCGCCTGATCGGCCAGATGGCCGGGCGACCGGTCTCGGGCTTCGGCTTTCACGAGCGCTCCAAGCTCTGGTGGCGGCCGCACGATTTGGTCTACGTGCTGCGCGAGACGCTCGTGCACCTGCCGGCCGTGGGCGAGGGAGGCCGGTGGGCACGAGTGCTGGCCCATCGCGTGTGGAACTGCGACGTGCTCCTGGCGCGGCGCGATCGGCGTGGCGCGCTCGAGTACCTGGCGCGGGAGGTCGAGCCGGGCCTGCGCGCGCTGGACCCGCCCGGCGGCGATGCGGCTCGCGGCGTCTACGACGCGCTGGTCGCCGCCCTGGGCCGGCGGGTGGGAGGTGTGCGGTGAGGCGCTGGCTGCGTTTGGCGGCGATCGGTGTGACGCTCCTGACCGTGCTCTTCGGGGCGCACCTGCTGGAGCTCGACCGGCTGCTCGACGTCGAGGCGATGCGCGAGCTCGTCGGCCGCTACGGGCAGGCCGGCCCGCTCCTGTTCATCGGGGTGTGCGTCGTAGCCCTGCTGCTTCACCTTCCAGAGGCGGTGCTGATCGCCATCGGCGCGATGCTCTTCGGGCCGCTGCACGGCTTCGCCTACGGCTGGGTGGCCGCGGTCGCCGGGTCGACGCTCACCTTCCTGGTCGCACGCCACCTGGCGCGCGAGACGGTGCAGAGCTCGTTGCGCGGACGCCTCGGGCGGCTGCGCGACGTCGATTCGCGGTTCCAGACGCACGGCTTCCAGCTCGTGCTGCTGCTGCGGCTGGTGCTCTTCCTCGCCCCGCCGCTCAACTGGGCGATGGGCGCCACCAGCGTCCGCCTGCGCGACTACGTCGCCGGGACGGCGCTCGGTGTCGTCCCGGGCATCGCCTTGACGGTGTACCTCGGGGGCTCGATCGCGCAGGCCGACTCCTACCGCGACCTGCTCACCGTCGCGCATCTCCTCCCCGGGGCACTCCTGCTGGCGCTCATGGTCGCCGCGGGGATCGCCGGACGCCGCCTGCTCGCGCGCCCGATCTGAGACACGCCCGCCTCGTATCTCAGCGGTGGTCGACGACGGCGTGGCCCGAGGCGCGCAGCTCGTCGAGCGCTTCGTCGAGCGCGCTCGGGTCGCCGCCGAGATGCGCGTCGAGGAAGGCGATCGTCGCGCGCTCGGTGGGCAGGGCGAGGTCGCTGGCCGGCCCGACGTTCTCGATCAGATCGACGTGGTCTGCACCGGCGATCTCGAGGAAGACGCGCGGCGGGTCGAGCGTGTCGAAGAAGGCTCGCGAGGCCGAGGTGCGGATGACCGGGTCGTCGCTGCCGTTGATCACCAGGGTCGGCGGCCCCGTGGGGCTCGGCGCCTCGTCGAACAGCGGCTCGAGGACCATCTGGGCCGGTGCCACGGCGATCACGGCGCCGATGCGCGGGTCGGTGCAGCACGACAGCCGTGTGGCGGCGATCGCGGTTGCGCCGCCGAGCGAGTGGCCGACCACCCCCAGGCTCCCCGGGTCGATGCGTCCGGCCAGGGGGTCGCCCGGCTCGCTCGGCCCGCCGAGCAACCGGTCGGCGACGAAGGAGAGGTCGGCCGGCTGCTGAGTGAGATCGGCCAGCGCCGTCATGTGCCCACCCGGGGCGTGGTCGTTGGTCAGCGGGAAGGAGGGTGCTGCGACGACGTAGCCCGCCGTGGCGAGCGCCCGCGCGAAGGCGTCGAGCCGTGCCGTGCTGCCGCCGAAGCCGTGCGCGAGCAGAACCAGCCCGCACCCCCCAGGCCCACAGGCGGGCCGCCCGCGCGGCGCGCGCTCGGCCCACCAGAGCCGTGTCTCGAGACGTCGCTCGGGCGAGCCGGCATACGAGCCGTTGGGCGGAGTCGCGCGCGCGGCGTCCACCAGGGGCCGCACCTCCTCGGCGATGGCGCTGGCTCCCGGTCCCGGACCGTCGCCGCACCCCAGTGCGCCCGAGACGAGGGCCGCGAGCAGGACGGCGAGCCGGCGACGCTGCATGGAGCGAGGGATCCTGCCGCTCGAAGCTAGCGCTTCTTCCTCGCCGCGGCGGCGGCCTTGATCGCTTCTGCCTTGCGCCCCTTGAGTGCCTTCTCGCGGCGCTGCCGCCGGCGCTTGATCTCCTTGCGTCTCTCCGAAGCCATGCCCGGACCTCTAGTGGACGGCGATCGGGTGGGCAAGCCACCGTTCGTCCCGACGCCGGGTAGCTCGGCCATGGCCGGCCGCGGTCGTCCGTCGGCGCGGCCTGGCTCTCTTCCCCTGCCGCGAGACCCCGGACGACGCCGGGTCGCTCCGGTCAACATGTCGACCGTCCCACCCTCCGGGGGGTGCCAGGGATCTGGCCAGAGATGGCGGGCACGAGGCGAGTCGGGCCGCGCCAGCGCCTTTCTCA
>CAZGUU010000040.1:0-24735 GCA_964529315.1 uncultured Enterobacteriaceae bacterium | reverse complement strand
CCCTGGCGCCGCTCGCGGAGCACGGGCTCGACCTGATCGCCGTGTCGCTCGCCGCGCTGCCCAGCTACGTCTGCGCGGTGGCCGCGACGCCGCTCGCCGCGGTCCTGATCGACAAGGGCCTCTCACCGGGCGCGGTGCTGGCTGGGCTGCTCCTCGGCCCCGCAACCAACCTGGCGACCGCGACGCTGCTGCGCCGCTGGGCTGGGACACGCGCCGCTGCCACCGGGATCGCAGCCCTGGTCGGAGCGGCCTGGCTGCTCGCCGTGGCGCTCGACGCCTCTCCCCTCGTGCCGCGCACCGCCTCCTTCGCCGATGCGCACGCCGAGGGCTCGACCTTCGCATGGGCAGCGCTCGTCGTCCTCGCCCTGCTCGTCGCGCGAGGTCTGTGGCGTACGGGGCTGCGCGCCTGGATGGAGCCGATCGCCGAGTCGTTCTCCGGCGAGAGCGCCGTGGCCGGCCGCCCGCACGACCAAGGCTGCACCGAGCACGCCGCAGAGCACCGCACGACGCCGCACGGCACCTCGAGCCACCCCGCCCGCCGCGGCGCCTGAGAGACCGCGCAGGCGCGACCGCACATCGCCTCGGTTTACTCCGCCGGCACGAGCCCGTAAGTCACGCGGGTGGTCGCACGCCTGGTCTCGTGGAACGTGAACGGCATTCGCTCGTGCGCGCGCAAGGGGTTCCTCGGCTGGCTGCGCCAGGCGCGAGCCGACGTCGTCGCCCTGCAGGAGACGCGCGCCGAGCTCGGCGACCTCCCGGCCGAGGTCGCCAGGTTGCGCCGCTTCCCACACGCATCCTGGAGCGCCGCGCGCTCGCGGCGCGGCTACAGCGGCGTGGCGCTGCTCTCGCGCGTGGCACCGCTGCGCGTGTCCACCTCGCTCGGCCGCGAGGAGTACGACCGCGAGGGACGCTTCCTGGTCGCCGAGCTGCCCGCGCTGCTGGTCGCGAGCGTGTACTTCCCCAAGGGGAGCGGCAACCATCGCGACAACAGCCGCGTGCCCTTCAAGCTCGCCTTCACCGAGCAGGTCTTCGCCCACCTCGAGCGCGAGCGCCGCGATACGGGCAAGCCCGTCGTCCTCATGGGTGACCTGAACATCGCCCCCGAGCCGATCGACCTGGCACGGCCGCGCGAGAACCTGCGAACGAGCGGCTTCCTACCCGAGGAGCGCGAGCTGCTCGCCCGCTGCACGGGGCACCTCTGGGCCGACACCTACCGCGCCCTGCACCCGGGTCGCGCGCAGTACACCTGGTGGAGCCAGCGCCTGGGCGTGCGGGCGAAGAACATCGGCTGGCGCATCGACCACGTCCTGGTGTCGCGCGGGCTTCTGCCCCGGGTGCGCCGCGCGTTCGTCTCCGACCACGTCCGTGGCTCCGACCACTGCCCGGTGGGCATCGACCTCGCGGTCGACCTGGGCAGGGAGCCGTCGTCGACCTAGCCCGCCGCCATCCTGGGCGGCCGCAGATCGCCCGGCACCCCGAGCTCGGCGTGAAGCAACGGCGCGACGCCTCGCGTACGCCCCAGGCCGCTCCGTGCCGGCCGAGAGCCCTTGCGCCGACGACGCTCGCGGGGTCAGGATGCAGCGCTCGAGCCGCCGGCGCCGTCGTCTCCGAGCAGGAAGCGCAGCAGGAGGGCCAGGAGATCCTCGCGGAAGGCCTCGCTCTCGAGCAGCTCGGGACGCCGGTCGACGGCGGCCTGGAGCACGCCCTCGAGGGCGGCCGTGGCGAGGAACGACGCGGTGTCCAGGTCGGCGAGGCGCAGCTTGCTGCGGTGGCGGCCGAGCAGGCGGGGGAACCACTCGGCCCACGACGGCTGCTGGTGGGCGACGAGCTTCGCGTCGATCAGCGCCGGGGCATCGATCGCGCGATGGTACTTGCGGTAGAACGGCGCGTCGAGGCGCAGGCAGCGCAGGTGGAGGTCGCACTCGAGCCGGATGATGCGACGCAGCGTCTCCTCGATGGAGCGCTCGGCGACCTCCGCCACCTCGCGGCTGATGGCCACCATCGTCTCGGCCTCGGCCGCGAGCATGGCGTTGTAGACGCCGGCGACCACGGCGTCCTTGTTCGGGAAGTATTGATAGAGCGACCCGACGTGCACGCCGGCGACCTCGGCGATACGGTGCGTAGTCAGCTTCTCGGCGCCCTGCGTCTCGAGGATCTCGAGGCACGCTTGCTGGATCGCCCGGACGAGCTCTTGCGAGCGCTGCTGCTTGGGGTGGCGCCTTGGCGCGGGAGGTCTTTCGCCCGTCATCGTACCCAACCCTGCCCGACCAGCGAGAAGCAGAGCACCGCAGCATCGAGGTGGCAAGAGAAGCAGGCTAGCCCTGCGCGACGTACGGGGCGCGGCCGTCCAGGGTGCGGACGGGCCTGCCCAGCTCCTCGAGCAGCTTGACGCTGTAAGCCACGCGCCCGGTCAGCGTCGCCGGGTCGCAGCAGCAGAGGACCAGCGCGGCCTCCGCCATGGCCTCGACCGGCTCGATCATCGAGGGCTCGATCCAATTCGCGATCCCCAAGGCCTCGACTCCCGGAGTGATCACCGCGGCGACCGGCGCCAGCGCGTTCACCGCTATGCCCGAGCCGTGAAGCTCGGCGGCCAGGCCGGTGCTGAATCGGTTGAGCGCGGCCTTGCTGCTGGCATAGAGCATGTGCCCGCCCATCTGCTCCCAAGGGATGAAGGGCGGGCCCACCGGGTGCTCCGCCGTGGCGGAGGAGATGTTGAGCATCCAGCCGCGCTTCTTGGCCCGCATCGCGGGCAGCACGAGCTGGCAGAGCTCGAAGGGCGCCCGCACGTTCCCCTCGTAGGTCGCCTGGAAGTCGTGCGCGGTGAAGCTCTCGAACGACTTGTAGGGGCCGACCGCGGCGTTGTTGACCAGGATGTCGATCGGGCCGAGCTCGGCCTGGCAACGCTCGACGAACTCGGCGCGCGATCGCCAATCGAGGACGTCGCCCTGGATGGCGAGGGCCCGGCCGCCCTGGGCCTCGATCGTCGCCACGGTCTCGCGCAGCGTCCCGGGGAGGTCGGGCGGATGGCTGTCGAGGCTGCGCGCGACGGCAGCCACGGCGGCTCCCTCCGCCGCCAGCCGCTGGGCGATGGCCGCGCCGATTCCGCGGCTCGCACCGGTCACCAGCGCAACCCTTCCCTCGCACTCCCGGCTTCTGGACGTCGTCATCGAGCTCTCCTCCAATTCCGCCCCCGCGCTCTGCTCGGCGAGAGCTGCGCTCCCGCCCCCGCTCCTCCGATGGGCCTAGGGCCGCGAGCCGAGCGCGCGCTCGTCGTTCCGGCTCGGCGCCGCCACCGGGCACGGCAGGACCGCTTGTCGAGGCGAAGCCATGCACCAGGCGCATCGGGCCGGCAAGTCGCGTTTTCGCCGATCGCGCCACCTCGTGGAGGCGGCGAAAGTGGCTGCCGCGAACGGGCTTCTCGCGCCGTGCGGATGGACCGGCGCGGCCGGTCGCGTTTCGCGAGGTGCGTCCGGGTCACCCACATGGTCCCGGGCAGCCGACACAGCTCGCAGGGGGCGCCCTTTGCCGAGGCGAACGCGACTGCCGCTGCCCGCCTGGCCTCCGCCCGGGCGCAACCCCTTGCCAGACGGCGACCAGCGCGCCCTTCCAGCCGGCCGGGCGGCTGCGCAAACGCGACTTGGCAACCGGCCCGTCGTGCCTCATAGACGCAAGCGCATGGACAGCCGACCGCCGGGAGCGGAGCGTGCGGCCGCGGGCGCCGCATCGCGCAGCGACGACCCGGAGGCCCGGAGGGAGGCTCGGCACGCATGATCATGTACTTCGACTTCCGCACCTACTTCCGGATGCTGCGCCTCGCCTGGCACGAGGAGAGCGCCGAGAGCCGCCGCCGGCTGCTCTTCATGCTGCTCGCAATCGTGCCCGTGGTGTCGACGTTCCACGCCGTCTGCTTCTTCCTCGACGGACTCCTCTTCCCGGGCCTGCGCAAGGTCGAGGTCCGCACCCCGGTGTTCATCGTCGGCCACGCGCGCAGCGGCACGACGCTCTTCCACCGCCTGATGACCAAGGACGGCGAGCGCTTCAGCTACTTCATGCTCTACGAGATGTTCCTGCCCTCCCTGCTGCAAAAGAAGGTGGTCCGGTGGCTCGCCGCGTGCGACCGCCGGCTCCTGGGCGGGCGGATCGAGGCGCGGGTCATGGCCTGGGACAAGAAGAACTTCGACCGCACGCGCGAGGTCCACTCGACCGGCCTGACCGCACCCGAGGAGGACGACTTCGCGGGCACCTTCTCCTGCGCCTCGGGCTTCTGGATCGTGCTCGCCCCCTACATGGGCGACCTCGACTTCTACTACGTCGACGAGCGCCCCCCGAGGAGCCGGCGCCGTCTGATGCGCTTCTATCGCGAGTGCGTCAAGCGCCAGCTCTACTTGAACGGTACGGACAAGATCCACCTGAGCAAGAACCCGACCTTCTCGGGTCGGGTCGAGAGCCTGATCGAGGAGTTCCCCGACGCGCGAATCGTCGTGCTGATGCGCAACCCCCTGGAGACGATCCCCAGCCTGCTCAGCCTGATGCGCATCTCCTGGAAGGTCCGCGGCTGGGACGACGCGCGCATGCGCCCCTCGATGCGCATCCTCGCCGATCAATCCTTTCACACCTATCGCCACCCACTCGAGGTTCTGGCGCGCCACCCCGAGACCCGAAGCGCGGTGGTCGACTACAGGGATCTCGTCGCCGAGCCCAAGCGGATCGTGGAGCAGGTCTACGCCGAGCTCGGCTTTCCCGTCTCGAACGAGCTGCGCGCCACGCTGCTCGCGGAGCAGAGCCGGGCGCGCGAGCACGAGACGACGCACGCCTACAGCCTCGAGCAGTTCGGCCTCGAGGGCGACGCGATCCACAAGTCGCTCGCCGACCTCTTCGAGCGATTCCACTGGGACGAGACCATCGGGGCGCCAGCGGCGCCGAAGACAACGGCAGCAGGAGGAGGACAGCATGGCGGCTCCATCGACTGACGTCCGGGAGGGAGCTCCACGCGGGGGCGACGTGCGCGAGCAGCTGCGCGCCGCCTGGGACGAGATGCTCGCGCAGCTCGCTCGGGCGCGGGAGGCGATCGACGATCCGAGCCTCTATCCGCCGCCGCCGAGCGAGCGCAATCTCGCCGAGGGCTACCGCTACCTGCTCGGCTTCCTCTACGGGGCGATCGATCGCGCGCTCTCCGAGCCGGGCTTTCCGCAGTTTCGCCGCGCGATCCAGCCGGTCGACAAGGCGACCATCGACAACGCGGATGCGATCTACCTGTGCGCCGAGATCGACGCCGACGCGACCTACCGCATTCGCGGCAAGGCACAGGATCACCGCCATTGGCGAGGCGCGCCTGCGACCACCTCCGGGCGCAAGGCACCCCAGTACGTGATCTTCGAGGCGGTCAACGTCTACGCCGGAGACACAGGGACGCTGGCGGAGCTCGCCCCCGGGGCGCGCGTGAACACCGGAACGCTCGACTCGCCCAAGCTCCGGGTGGAGGCCGACGGCAGCTTCGAGATCCTGCTCGCGCCCGAGCGCCCGCCGGGACACGTCGGCAACTTCATCGCCACGCGCAGCGTCCGGCCGGGCACCGCGGCCGACGGCAGCCAGATCCAGGTGCCTTACGCGGCGCGCTACCTCGTGCTGCGCGAGCTGTTCCACGACTGGGAGCGCGAGGACCTGCTCGACATCCACATCGCCCGGTTGGGCGGCGAAGGCGCCCAACCGGAGCCGCTCGACGCGGCCAAGGCGGCCGGGCAGATGCGGCGCATCGGCGAGATCGTCGACCACCAAATGCGCTTCTGGAACGAGTTCTACGCGATCATCCTGGAGACCTACGAGGACGTGAACGGCGATGGCAAGCGCTTCATGCCGCGCAACGATCTGAATGCCCCGAACTTCGCCACGCTGGCGACCGGCGGCGGCCAGAGCACCAACCTCTACGCCGGAGGCGTCTTCGAGCTCGGCCAAGACGAGGCGCTGATCGTCGAGATCCACACGCCCATCGCACCCGCCTTCCACAACATCCACCTCTCGAACCTGTGGGGCGAGTCGCTCGACTTCGCCAACCACCCGAGCAGCCTGAACGCCTTCCAAGCGCGGCCCGACGCGGATGGCGCGGTGCGCTACGTGATCGCCCATCGCGACCCGGGCGTGCCGAACTGGCTCGACACGACGGGTCTGCCCGAGGGCTTCGTGTCGCCGCGCTGGACCTACCCGACCAAGCCCGATCGGCTCCCGACCATCCGGGCCACCAAGGTCGCCTTCGCCGACATCCGCGCACACCTGCCCGCCGCGACACCCAGCGTGTCGCCGGCCGAGCGCCGCGAGCAGATCCGCATCCGCCAGGAGCACGTGCAGCGCCGCTACCGGCAATACTGAGGCGGCGCGGGCGAGGCGCTCTTGATATTGTGAGCGTACTTTACAAACCAGGGAGACCGTGATGGATCGAGAGAAGCTCCGCCGGCTCTTCGACATGACCGGCCGGGTGGTCCTCGTGACCGGCGGAACGCGCGGCATCGGGCGCGCGCTCGCCGAGGGCTATGTGGCGGCCGGGGCGAGGGTCGTGGTTGCGAGCCGCAAGGCCGAGGCCTGCGAGGAAGCGGAGCGGCACCTGCGCGGCCTCGGCGGCGAGGCGCTCGGCGTGCCCACGCACATGGGCGACCTGGACGCGCTCGCGGCGCTGGTGCGAACGACCGTCGGCACCTTCGGCGGCGTCGACGTGGTGGTGAACAATGCCGCCAACGCGCTCGCCCTGCCCCACGGCCAGTACACCCCCGAGGCGTGGGCCAAGTCGCTCGACGTGAACCTGCGCGGGCCCCTCTTCCTCGTCCAGGAAGCCCTCCCGTACCTCGAGCGGAGCAAGCACGCCGCCGTGCTCAACGTGGTCTCGGGCGCCGCCTTCCTCTTCTCCTCCACGGTCTCGCTCTACGCCATCGGCAAGGCGGGCCTCGTCGCGGCGACACGCTCGATGGCCGCCGAGCTCGTGCACCACGGCATTCGCGTGAACGCGCTCTCGCCCGGAACCGTGAACACCGACATGGTGCGAAAGAATGCGCCCGAGGCGCAGGCCGAGATGACCAAGATCCAGCTCATGCGTCGCATGGCGGAGCCGGACGAGATGGTCGGCCCGGCGCTGCTGCTCACTTCGGACGCGGGCAGCTTCATCACCGGCCACGTCCTCTTCGCCGACGGCGGCATGGTGCCCCACTGAGGGCGCCAGTGGCCGGTGACGCGGCTCGGGGCGAGCTCCGAGGCGGGCACCGCCGGAGAACCACAAAGCGTTGCTCGACGAGCGAGCCATGACCCGGAGGCTGCCCATGACGTCCCAACCCACCTTCTCCTTCACCAAGCTGGTCGTCGCCGACCTCGAGAAGATGGCCGCCTTCTACTCGGCGGTCTACGGCCTCGAGCAGATCATGCGCGTTCAGGACCACATCGGCCCAGACGCGATCGACGAGATCATGCTGGGCACCGGCAAGGAGATGTCCCCCGGGTCGCTCGTGCTGCTCCATTTCGTGGACAAGCCGGCGCCGCGCAACGGCGAGGTGATCCTCGGCTTCACCACCGACGACCTCCCCGCCTTGCTCGAGCGGGTCCGCGCGGCGGGCGGCAGCGTTCACGCCGAGATCCGGGACATGCCCGAGCTCAACCTCCGCGTGGCCTTCGCGACCGATCCCGAGGGCCATCTGGCCGAACTCGTCCAGATGCTGAGCTGAGAGCGCGAGGCCGTCACAGCTTCGCGACGTCGACGCGCGTGTCGCGGTCGTTCTGGTTCGCGTCGTAGTACCCCGGCCCGTAGCGCAGGTGGCCGTAGTCCGTCACCAGCTGCGTCACCTTGATCGGGCTCGGGCTCAGGTGCTGGTCGCTCGTGCCGCCGCGGAACTGGTAGGGCTCCCAGGCGTGGTAGATGTGCACCTGCTTGGGGCGGATCGCCCCGGTGGGCTTGGCGCGGGCGAGAAAGGCCCCGAGATCGTTGGAGACCCGCACCCAATCCTGATCGGCGATGCCGCGCTCGTGGGCATCCTGGTCGTTCAAGTAGACCACGGGCTCGCCACGCTGCAGCTGCAACATCACGTCCTGGTCTCGCCAGATCGAGTGGATGCTCCAGCGCGTGTGCCCGCAGGTCATGGTGAACGGGTAGCTGCCCCCCATCATCGGTGGTGCCTTGTAGACGGGCAGCTCCTCGCCGATCTCGAGGAAGACGGGGGCGTCGATGTAGAACTGCTGGCGGCCGGTCAGCGTCGGGTAGGGGTTCTTCTTCTCGACGAAGTCGCGCATCGGCACCAGGGGCTCGTCGGCGTGGTAGTCCGAGAACAGGCCGCGCAGCGGCGCCTGCGGACCGAAATCGCGAAAGCGAACGGCGCCGCCCTGGGAGCGAAGGTCCTCGAGCGTGATGCCCGCCGAGGGGCGCGAGAAGCGCAGGATGAAGCGAAACAGCTTCTCCTCGTCGTGCGGCCCGAAGGCGCCGTGATCGCTGAAGCGCGCGCCCAGATCACCGATGGCGCAGGGCTGGCCGAAGCTGCCGCGGATCTCGCTCACCCCGCGCCGTCGGGCCTCGCGGCCGACGCGCTCGGCGAGCAGCGAGAAGATCTCCCACTCGGGCTTCGATTCGGCCAGCGGGGGCACGGCTCGGTCGCCGAGGCTCAGGTAGGGCACGTACGAGATGGTGTACTTGGCGCCCAGCTTCTCGTAGATGCCCGCCGCGGGGAGAACGATGTCGGCGTAGCGGGCCGTCTCGCTCATGCGGATGCCGACGTCCACGGTGAGCTTGGCCTTGGCATAGAGGGTGTCGCGGATGCGGTCGCCCATCCGGCTGTTGCGCAGCACGTTGCCGTAGGCCGAGACCAGCACCTCCGGCGGCGCGGCGCCTGGTGCCGGCACCATGGGGATGCCGCTCTTGGGCCCCTTGGACAGGGCTTCCGTCAAGTATGCCTGTGGGGCGCGGGGCAGCGCGCGATCGGCGTAAGCCGGGGCCGTCTGCTCCTTTCCCAGCCCGCCGTGCACCGCATGGAACAACGTCCCCGAGACGACGGTCACCAGGCCGGTGCCGAACCCCGACTCCCCCACGTCGCCTTTGGGCATCTCCAGCGGCTGGTCCGGCGGGAGCTGGGCCAGCTTGCCGATCTCGTCGACGAAGAACAGCAGGATCGGGCCGGTCATCTCGATGAAGCCGGCGGTGTCCCAGCCGCCGCCCGCGCTGCCCACCGCCCCAGTCAAGGCCAGCAAGAGCGCCTCCGCCCGCATGAAGAGGTCGCCGTGATAGTGCTTCGACTGGCCCGCCCCCTGGATGATCAGCGCGGCGGGCGCCGCCGCGGCGAACATGCGGGCGAAGCGCCGAATCGCATCCGCGCTCACGCCCGTGACGCTCGCCGCTTTCTCCGGTGCGTAGGCGCTCAGGCGCTCGCGCAGGAGCGAGAAGACCGTGCGCACCTCGACCTCGTCGCCCGAGCTCAGGCGCACCCGGGCCTTCACCTCCAGGGCCGGACGCCGTCCCGCGGCGAGCGCGAGCGTGCGCTCCGCGCTCCCCATCGTGCCGGGCGCCCAGAGGAGCTCGTGCTTCGCCTCGTCCCAGCAAGCGAAGCGATCGTCGCGCCCTCCGTCCTGCACGTCGGCCTCGCGCAGGAAGCGATGCGTGTCGCTGCGCACCAGGAAGGGCAGATCGGTCTGCTCGCGCACGTAGGCGGCGTCGTGAAGCCCCTCCTCGACGATCACCCGGCAGGCCGCCAGCGCGAGCGCCGCGTCCGTCCCGGGACGGACCGACAGCCAGAGGTCGGAGTGGATGGCGCTCGCGTTGTAGTCGGGCGCGATGGTGACGATCCGGGCACCGTGGTAGCGCGCCTCGGTGAGGAAGTGGGCGTAGGGGATTCGCGTGTAGACCGGGTTGAACTCCCACAGCACGATGCAGCGCGACTGGAACCAGTTGTCCGCCGAGCCGCCGATCAGGGGCAGCCCGTAGGTGATCGTCGAGCCCACCGCGAGGTCGCCGACCTGTCCGTACGAGTCGATCACCGGCGCCCCGATCTGGCGGAAGAAGCGCATGGTCCCGGCCCACCCGGCGCCGAAGGCGGCGTTGGTACCCATCTCGCAAAGGATCCCTTCGCCGCCGCGGGCGACGAGCGTGTCCACGATGCCGCGCGCCACCTCGTCGAGCGCCTCGTCCCAGCCGATGCGCTTCCAGCGCCCCTCGCCCCGCTCGCCGACGCGCTTGAGCGGATAGCGCAGGCGTGCCGGCCCGCGCATCAGCTCGCTGCAGGTCGCACCCTTCTGACAGCCCTGCGGGTTGAAGTCGGGAAACCTCGCGTTGGACGCCGTGTAGTGCGCCGTCTGCTCCTCGCGCCAGACGATGTCGTCGCGGATGTAGAGCTTCCAGGCGCAGTTTCCGATGCAGTTGACGTCCGCATGGGTGGAGACCGCCACCCGGTCCCAGGCCCAGGCCTCGCGGTAGACGTCCTCCCAGCCGCGATAGCCCGGGTCCGCCGCGGGTGCGGCGGCCTGTGCAGAGCGCGGCGCCAGCGCACGCAGGTCGAGGCAGAGGCCCGCCACACCCAGCGCGGCACCGCGCAGGAAGGTCCGCCGCTTGACGGGAGCCACGAGCATGTTGGCCATCGCAATACCTCTTCGGGTGCTCACCCGATCCTTGCCTGCCGCCGCCGGCGATGATATCGTGAACTTCATTCACAAATCAAGGCTTCCCGCCATGCATCGCGCTCGGGCTCGGGTTCGCGGCGGGTGCCGGCGGGAGCTGTCGGGCAGCAGAGCGGCCTGGTACATCGCTCCCGAGCTCCGTCGGATCCGGAGCCGGATCGCCGGCCACGCCGAGGCAGTGGATCCGGGGGCGAGGGCGGAGGATGGCATGACGGCCGCTGGGATCGAAAAGAGGCGACGGGGACGCCCGGCGCGCCTGTCGCGCGAGGTCATCCTCGAAGCGGGCCTCGCGCTGCTCGCGCGCGAGCCGCAAGAGCCGCTCACCCTTGCGCGCATCGCGGCGGAGGTGGGAGCGGTGCCCGCCGCGCTCTACCGTCACTTCGCGAGCCACGACCACCTCCTCGACGGCGTGCTCGGCCTTCTCCTCCAGGGGGTCCAGCTCGAGATCCGGCAGCGGGCGCGCTGGACCGAGCAGGTGCGCGACTGGATGACCTGCGTCCGCACGCACCTGCTCCGCTTTCCGGCCGTGCTGCCGCTGCTGGGGCGCCGCGACCGCACCTCGCCGGCCTGGCTCGAGGTCACGGCGACGCTGCTCACGATCCTCGAGCGCGGCGGCCTGCGTGGGTCGCGGCTCGCGTTTGCCTACCTCTGGATCGCCGAGACGACGACCGGCCTGGTGATCCAGGAGGCGGCCCTCTCGCTTCCGGAGCAGCTCGCCGCTGCCCGCGCCGCACTCCGAGAGATGGACAGGGAGGGAGGCCAGCGCCTCGCTTCGCTCTTGCCTCCCCTCGAGAGCCTCGACGCCGATACGCTCTTCGCGTTCGCCGTCGACCGGACGCTCGTGGCGCTCGTCGAGTTCGCCGGCGCGCCGCGCTCGGGCTCGGGCTCGGTCCGAGCGCAACGAGGCAAGCCTGCCGAGGTGGACGGTGGCCAGCCATCGCGCCTGGCCCGCCCGAGGCGATGAGCAGCCGGGCAGGTGCGAGTGTGCGCCGCCGGCGCCTCGGCGCGCCGTGAGGGCGACGGAGAGGAGGATCACGTGTACATCGGATTGAACGACGAGCAGCAGGAGCTGCGCCGCGAGCTGCGCGACTACTACGAGAGGCTGCTCACGCCGGCCGTACGCGAGGACCTCGCCAGCGAGCGCGGCATCGGCCCGAAGACCAAAGCAGTGCGCATGCAGATGGCTCGCGACGGCTGGCTCTGCTTCGGCTGGCCGAAGGAGTACGGGGGCCAGGGCCGCGACGACGTCGATCACTTCATCTTCTTCGACGAGTCGATGCGCGCGTCCGCACCCGTCCCGATGCTCACCGTGAACACGGTCGGCCCCACGCTGATGCGATTCGGGACGGAGGAGCAGAAGCGTCGCTTTCTCCCGCGGATGGCGTCGGGCGAGATCGAGTTCTGCATCGGCTACTCGGAGCCGAGCGCCGGCACCGACCTCGCCTCGCTCCAGACGCGCGCGGTGCGCGACGGCGACGACTACGTCGTCGCCGGCCAGAAGACCTGGACCAGCCTCGCCAGCGGCGCCGACTACTGCTGGCTCGCCGTGCGCACCGACCCGCAGGCAGCGAAGCACGCGGGCATCTCGATGCTCATCGTGGACATGAAGACGCCCGGCATCCGCGTCGACCCGCTCCACCTGCTGGCCGAGCACGACATCAACCAGGTCCACTTCGAAGACGTCCGGGTGCCGGCGGCGAATCTGGTCGGGGGCGAGAACAAGGGCTGGAAGCTGATCACCAGCCAGCTGAACCACGAGCGCGTGACGCTCTGCTCCTCGGGGATCCTGGAGCGCGCCTACGAGATCGCCTTGGACTACGCGAGGACCGCACGCCTCGCCGATGGCCGGCGCCTGCTCGACGAGGAGTGGGTGCAGGTGAACCTCGCGAAGGTGTACGCGGGGCTCGAGTTCCTGCGGCTGATCAACTGGAAGGTGGCCTGGAGCGCGACCCAGGCGACGCTCTCCGTGGCCGACGCGTCTGCCACCAAGGTGTTCGGCACCGAGTTCTACCTCGACGGCTTCCAGCTGCTCATGGAGATTCTCGGGCAGCGCGGCTACCTGGCGCACGGCTCGCCGGAGGCGGTGGCGGCCGGGCACATCGAGAACCTCTACCGGAGCTTGATGATCCTCACCTTCGGCGGTGGAGTGAACGAGGTGCAGCGCGATCTGATCGCGCTGTTCGGCCTGCGCCTGCCGCGCATCCCGAGGCACTAGCCATGGATTTCGCATATTCGAGCGAGCAGCAGGCCGCCATCGACCTGGCGCGTCAGATCCTCTCCGACCACTGCACGCCGCAGCGGCTGCGCGCGCTCGAGCTCGGGGCCGGGCCGCGCTTCGACCGTGAGCTGTGGGCGAAGCTCGCCCGGGCGGGGCTCGTCGATGCCGGGCTGCCGGAGGCGCAAGGAGGCGCCGGGCTCGGCTTCCTCGCGGTCGCGGGAATCGTCGAGCAGGTCGGACGCACCGTCGCGCCGGTCCCCCTGCTCGAGACCTGCGCGCTCGGCGCACCTGCCCTCGCGGCGTTCGGAAGCCCCGTACAGCAGCAGGCCTGGCTCCCGCGCGCCGCACGCGGCCAGGCGGTGCTCAGCGCGGCGCTGGTCGAGCCTCACCGCGAGCCTGCGGCACCCGAGACCCGCGCCGTCCGGGACGGCGCGGGCTTCCGCCTCACGGGCCGCAAGCTCTGCGTTCCGGCCGGGGCGATCGCGGACCTCGTGCTCGTACCCGCCGCGCTCGACGACGGGGTCGGCGTTTTCCTGGTCGAGAGCGAAGCCGCCGGCGTCGAGCACACGGCGCTGCGAACCACGAGCAGGCAGCCCGAGTCGCTGCTCGAGCTCGACGGCGCACCGGGCGAGCTGCTCGGCGGTGCGAGCCAGGGCGCCGAGATCGTCGGCTGGATCGAGCTGCGGGCGACCGCCGCGCTCTGCGCGCTCGCCACCGGTGTCTGCACGGAGGCGCTGCGGCTCACCGCCGCGTACACGAGCACGCGCCAGCAGTTCGGCCAGCCCATCGCCACCTTCCAGGCCGTGGCGCAGCGTGCCGCCGATGCCTTCATCGACACCGAGGCCGTGCGCCTGACCGCGCTCCAGGCCGCCTGGCGAATCGACGCGGGCCTGCCGGCCGAGGCCGCCGTCGCAGCCGCCAAGGTCTGGGCCGCGCAGGGCGGCTCGCGCGTGGTGCGCGCCGCGCAGCACCTGCACGGCGGCATCGGGGTGGACCGCGAGTATCCGCTGCATCGCTACTACGTCTACGCCCGCCAGCTCGAGCTCACGCTCGGCGGCGCCACGCAGCAGCTCCGTCGGCTCGGCCGCCTGATCGCGAAGCACGCCGATTCCCCGTCGCCGGAGCCGAGGTAGGCGACCTCGCAGCTCTCCCGGGCGCGCCCCGGATGGCGCCCTGTCGCTCATCAGGAGCGGAAGCCTCGCGGCGCTCGCCGAGTGCGCTCGAGCACGGCAGTCGCGCTCGCGCCCAAGGCGGTCGAGCGCGATCGCGACGAGCCGGCGCGCGGTCTACTTCCCGGCGCGCGCCATCGCCTCGGTGCTGAAGTAGTCGGGCGGGTAGGTCCCGCGCAGGTAGAATCCCGCCTTGGGGCTCGACTTGATCCCGGCCACGGTGGCCCGGTCGAGCTTCACGTTCTCGGCGCACTGGTAGGCCGAGTTGGCGCCCGTCAGGTAGTCGACCTTGCCGTCCGGCCGCGTGGCCGGGAGCGGATTGGTCGCCATCGACTGCATCGAGGTCACGAGCTCGCCCTTCCAGTCGAACTTGCGGTTCCACGCGCCGTGGTAGGTGATCTTGTCGATGAACAGCTGGATCTTGCCGTAGAGGTAGTACTTGTCCCGGGGCACCGCCTCGACGACCCAGAAGCGCCGCTTGGTGAGCACCGTCAAGCCGCGCGGCGCCCAGGGCACGCCCTTCCAGCTGGGATCCATGTAGCCGACCGCGGCGATGTCGGGCCAGACGAGGTTCCAGCCCTTGTCCCCTTGCCAGCTCGCCTCGCCCTGGTTCGTCAAGTTGAGCGACTCGGCGAAGCGGTACTGATCGGTCTCGCCGACTAGCCGCCAGTCGAACTCCTCCGGCTTGCCGTCGAAGAACGGGCCGTCGTCTTGGCTGTAGTCGGAGCCCATGAACCCGTCGGAGCGATTGGATGGGCTCACGGCGCGCACGCGGCGCAGCGCCGGCACGTAGGCCCAGCTCGAGTCGCGCTTGCCCGGATCGCGATAGCGCCAGCCCAGCGAGGCCGTGCCGTTCAGGTCCGTCGGGAAGGTGACGACGATGCGCTGCTGCGAGAGGAAGTTCTGCGGATTGGCCTTGCGCTCGTCCACCGGCACGCCGTCGAAGTACGCGAAGCTCGACACCACGTCGGAGCGACGCTCCAGGCCGTCGCGCGCGATCCAGTTGAACTGCGACTCGAACGAGGCATTGCCGAAGTAGTACAGGCGATAGAAGTAGTTCCAGATGATCTTGCTCGCCGCCTGAGGGTCGCTCGGGTCGATCCTCGGGAAGGGATGGCCGAGGACGTACTCTGGCAGCGTTCCGCTTTCCGTGCCGATCAGCGAACCGTCGGCGCCGATCTCGAACTTGCCCTCGTTCGCCTCGGTTGCCGCCCTGAAGTCCGGCGGCCAGTTGTACTGCTCGGCCGGCCATTGGGCGATCGGGCTCTGGTACTCGCCGCGCTCGTAGTGGCGGAGGATCTCGGGTGGGAGGAGGCCCTCGGCCTGCTGCCAGCCGCTCGAGTCGAGCGTCGCGCCGGGTGGGAGATCCGCAGCACGGCTCGGGCCTGCCAGCAGGAGCGCCAGGACGATGCCGAGCCAGGCGAGAGTGCCTCGATGTGGTTGCATGCTTTCGTCTCCCTCTCGACCGCGAGGCACCGAGCCGAGCCTCGGATCGACGCCGCTGCTTCGGCCGGCTCGCCTCGATGACGGTCGCCGCACCGAGCCACCGTCGCCGAATCGCGTGCCCCTCGATCGACGCGTGGCCTTCCTATTTGTGAACGGGCGTCACGATATCACGCGGCGCGCGCCGGGTGCAACGGGAAGCGTGCGCCCGAGCTGACGCGCCCGACGCCCCCCGAGCCCCCTCCCCGACGCGCAGGCTTCGGCCGCCGAGCGCAGGCCTCTGACGAGGCCGGGTCTCTGGCCCGGCGATCGACGGCCGCACGGTCGGATACCCGAACGCTGGCAGGACGAGAGGTGATCCCACATTCCTCGCGCCTCGGTCGGTCGCACAGCGGCCGGAGGGCGACGTCGAGCGCCCGGCCCTTGATTGCAGGGGCAGCGAAGGCGAATACGCATTCGCCCCGCCACCGGCGTGGAGACGACGGGTGTCGGCACCACCGGCACATGCTCGGGGGTCGGCCGCGGCGCCGGACGGTCGGGGCTACCAACGGTCGGGGCCACCAAAGAGGGAGGGCCGCAAGTGAGCACCGTCATCATCGAGAGGCCGCGCCGGCAGGTCGCGATCCTGCGGCTCAACCGGCCCGAGCGCTTGAATGCGCTCTCCTGGGAGCTGGTCGGCGACCTGCACGAAGCGCTGGACTCGATCGACCGCGACAATCGCTGCCGCGTGGTCGTGCTGACCGGCGCCGGCAAGGGATTCTGCGCTGGACTCGACCTGAAGGACCAGGGCAGCCCCGGCGCGATCGTCGACGGGCTGCCCCGCGGCCCGCAGGCCGGGCTTCGCGCACAGAACCACATGGCGAGCCTGATCCCGCACCTGCGGCGCATCCAGCAGCCCGTGATCGCGGCGATCAACGGTGCCGCGTACGGCGGCGGGCTCGCCCTCGCCCTGGGGTGCGACGTACGCATCGCCGCCCGCTCGGCGCGCCTCTGCGTGCAATTCATCCGCGTCGGCGTGGGCGGATGCGACATCGGCGTGAGCTACATGCTGCCGCGCCTGATCGGCGCCTCGCGAGCCCACGACCTCATGCTGAGCGCCCGGGTGATCGACGCCGAGGAGGCGGAGCGATACGGCATCGTCACGCGCGTCGTGCCCGACGGCGAAGCCGAAGGCGCCGCGCTGGCCCTGGCCGACGAGCTCTGCGACTTCACGCCCTTCGGCGTGTTCGCCACCAAGCAGGTCATGTGGGCGAATCTCGATGCGCCGAATCTCGAGGCCGCCATCCAGCTCGAGAACCGCAACCAGATCATGGCCGGCCTCTCGGGCGAGACCGAGGAGGCCGCGCTGGCCTTCTTCGAGAAGCGCAAGCCGCGCTGGACGCAGGAGGAGTAGCTCCGCCACGGCCGATCAACGCAGCGCCCAGCCGAGCATCAGGAGCCCGATTGCGGCGATCCAGCTCCCCGCAACCCGCACCGCTGTGCGCGCGGCGTAGGCGCGCAGCACCGCCGCTTGGCCTGCGAGCAATGACACGAGCACGAACACCGAAGCGCCGCGCGAAGTGAAAGAAGAGCCACTCGAGCCGGCGCTCGTTCAGGTTGAACGAGAGGACGCCGCAGAGCTCGAGCAGGTTGACGATGCTCGTGACGCCGTCTCCTCGTTCGCGGATGGCCTCGAGAAAGAGACGGTCTTGCCGTGCGTTGCGATCGCGCGGATAGCGAAGCGCGATGACGAAGACGTTCGTGTCGACGAACGTCACGTGCGACGCCGCGATCGGCCGAGGGCTTCGCGCCAGCTCGCGAATTCCGGCTTGGTCCGTGCGAGAGCCTGCTCGATGTCAGCCCATGCCTCCTCGTAGTCCGGATCCGTTCGAGCGGCGGCGTCTCCGGCGGGCACCATCACCCCGACGGTTCTTCCTCGCCGGGTGAGCACCATTCTCTGCCCCCTCTCGAGGGCGCGCATGGCGGTCCCGGTCCGATTCTTCAGCTCTTTGGCCGTCATGGTCACGACGTCGGTAGCCATCGCGCGTGCAGAGTAGCCACCTTGTGCACGTGCGGCAGCGGTCGGCGACGGGCGCCGGGCCCAGCTTCCGGCAGCCCCGCTCGGACTGGCCGGCCATCGCGACGGACCTGGCCCGTCGCGATGGCCATCCGACGCCACGACACAGGCTGGAGCGCCGCGACCTCCGACTCGCGTGCGCGCACAGTATATTGCCAGCACACGGCGTTTGCGCGATCTTGCCGCCGGCGCACGGCCGCGCCGTCGATCGGCTGGCCGCCGACATCGCCACGGCCCTCGCTTCACCCGGCACGGTCGCGCCCTGAGACACGGCGAGGCAGGACCGCGGTCCGGGCCCGTGCAAGGGCGCGCCGCTCCTTGCAGCCCGAGCGCCGCTGTGGTCAGGTGCGCCGCGGTTCGAGACCCCTTCCGGAGGAAGGCATGAGCGTCGAGATCAACGGCATCGCCCACATCCAATTGACGGTCCGGGATCCCGAGCGCTGCGTACCCTTCTGGGAGCAGCTCTGTCAGCTCATGGGCATGCGCACCCTGATTCGCGCCGACGACATCGTGTACTGCATCGGCGGTCGCACGGGCGTGCTGGTCCGCGGCGCACCTCCGGACAAGCGCGACGTTCCGTTCGACCAGGACCGCCCCGGACTCCACCACGTCTGCTTCCGGGCGCGCAGCCGAGAGGACGTCGACGCCATCCATCGATTCGCCGTGGACACGCTGCACGCGCGCGTCGTGCATCCGCCCGAGGAGGGCTCCTGGGCACCCGGGTACTACTCGGTCCTGCTCGAGGATCCCGACGGGATCCGGATCGAGGTGAACCACGTGCCCGGCAAAGGTCACTTCGGCGACAGCGGGCGTCTCGGTCCCGGAGGCGGGGGCCCGGCGACCGAGTACGGCAGCGGCGGGCTCGGCGGCTGAGCTGCCCGTCGCGCATGGCCCGCGCGCCCCCTGCTGCTGCCGGCCCGGATCGGCCGATCCGCTCTTCGCCTGGCTCGCCGACGCGAGCGCGGCGACCGGAAGGCCGATCGGCGCCTCGGTGCATCGGGAGCGGCGCGGGCCCGGGCTCGGCGAGATCCGATTCGAGGGCTTCGATCGATTTCTCGCTGCCCACGACATGATTCGCCTGCGCCGGGTCGACGCTCGCACCGCGGGTGGCGTTGGTCGGCGCTGCCGCCCCCGCATGCTCGAATCGCAGCGCCAGCACCGGTCTCGACCACGCAGCGCCCTCGGGAACGAGATGCGCTTGGCCAGCGACGCGCGGCACGATATGCGCGAGCGCAGAGGAGGGGTCATGACGAATTTTTCTTGCGCTGCGTCTCGTCGAGCCGCCGGGGCCGTCGTGCTGGCGGCTGCCCTGACCGCCGCCCTGCTCGCCCCGGGTCGATCGGTGGCGGGCACCCCGAGCTCGTTCGTCGAGTTCGAGAGTGGTCAAGTACGGCCGCTGGCGATGACCCCCGACGGGGCGCACCTGCTCGCCGTCAACACACCCGACAATCGCCTCGAGGTCTTCTCGCTCGCGGGATCCTCGCCCCGCCACGAGGCATCGGTCGCGGTCGGCCTGGAGCCGGTGGCGGTCGCCGCTCGGAGCGACGGCCAGGCCTGGGTGGTCAATCACCTCTCCGACAGCGTGAGCATCGTCGACCTCGCGCAGAGCCCGCCACGGGTCGTGCGCACACTGCTCGTCGGCGACGAGCCGCGCGACGTCGTCTTTGCCGGCCCGGCGGGCTCGCGGGCCTTCATCACCGCGGCGCACCGCGGCCAGAACCGGCCGGGGGACCCCCAGCTCACCACGCCGAGCGTGGGTCGCGCGGACGTCTGGGTATTCGACGCGGACGATCTCGGCAGCTCGCTCGGCGGGACGCCGCTCGCCATCCTGACGCTGTTCGCCGATACCCCGCGCGCGCTGGCCGCCAGCCCGGACGGGCGAACGGTGTACGCTGCCGCCTTCCACTCGGGCAATCGCACCACGGCGCTGAACGAAGGTGTCGTGTGCGACGGCGGCGCGACGGCTCGGCCGTGCGACGTCTACGGAAAGACCATGCCCGGCGGCCTGCCGGCGCCGAACACCAACTACGCCGGCATCCCGGGGCCGGAGACCGGGCTGATCGTCGAGTTCGACCCGCTGGCCGGACAATGGCGCGACCCGCTGGGTCGCGACTGGAGCGAGGCGGTGCGCTTCTCGCTGCCGGACCTCGACGTGTTTCGCATCGACGCGATGGCCAGCCCGCCGGTGGAGACGGAGAGCTTCGCCGGGGTGGGCACCGTGCTGTTCAACATGGTCGTGAACCCGGTGAGCGGCAGGGTGTACGTGAGCAACACCGAGGCGCGAAACGAGGTTCGCTTCGAGGGTCCAGGGACGTTCGCCGGCGCGCCGACCGTGCGCGGGCACCTGCACGAGGCGCGCATCACGGTTCTCGACGGCGCGAGCGTGCTGCCGCGCCAGCTCAACAAGCACATCGACTACTCTGTCGTGCCCAGCCCCGAGGGGACCCTGGAGGCGAGCCTCGCCACGCCGCTCGGCATGGCGGTGACCTCCGACGGCGCCTCGCTCTACGTGGCGGCCTTCGGCTCGAGCAAGATCGGACGGTTCTCGACCGCGCTGCTCGAGGACGACAGCTTCAGCCCATCGGCGGCGAGCCACATCGAGCTCGGCGGCGGCGGGCCCACCGGGCTCGTCCTCGACGAGGGACGCCGGCGGCTCTACGCGCTCACGCGCTTCGACAACTCGCTCGCCGTGATCGACACGAGCCGCTCGGCCGAGGTCGCACACATCGCCCTGTACAATCCCGAGCCGGCCGAGGTCGTCGAGGGCAGGCCGCTGCTCTACGACGCTCGCGCCACGTCGAGTAACGGCGAGGCATCCTGCTCGGCCTGCCACGTCTTCGGCGACCTGGACAGCCTCGCGTGGGACCTGGGCAACCCCGACGACGACGTGCTCGAGAACTCGAACCCGATCGAGTTCAACGCCGGGGCCGACCCGGACTTCCATCCGCTCAAGGGACCGATGACCACGCAGAGCCTGCGCGGCATGGCCGGCCACGGGCCGCTGCACTGGCGCGGCGACCGCTCGGGGGCGCTCGAGCCGGGCGGCGATGCGCTCGACGTCGCGGCCGGGTTCGAGCGCTTCAACGTCGCCTTCGTCGGCCTGGTCGGCCGCGCGAGCGAGCTGACCGATCGCGAGATGCGGTCGTTCGCCGATTTCGCGCTCGCGATCACCTACCCGCCGAACCCGATCCGCGCGCTCGATAACTCGCTCACGCCCGACCAGCAAGCCGGCCGCGACCTCTACTTCGGCCCGATCTCGGACAACGTACGCAACTGCAACGGCTGCCACACGCTCGATCCCGAGCGCGCTCTCTACGGCACCGACGGCGACACCAGCTTCGAGCGCGAGCCGCAGATGTTCAAGATTCCGCAGCTGCGCAACGTATATCAAAAAGTCGGCATGTTCGGCTTTCCGAGCGCCTTCGGCGTGCGGCGCGGCAACGACGACCACCAGGGGCCGCAGGTGCGCGGCTTCGGCGTGCTGCACGACGGCAGCATCGACACCGTGGCACGCTTCTTCTCCGCCGAGGTCTTCACGCTGCGGGCCAAGGAGCGCCGGCTGGTCGAGCAGTTCGTGTTGGCTTTCGACTCGAATCTGGCGCCGATCGTCGGCCAGCAGGTGACGCGCAGCGCATCGAGCGGCGCCGACGTCGAGGCGCGCATCGACCTGCTCGTGGCCCGCGCCGCGGCGGGCGAGTGCGATCTGGTGGTCAAGGGCACGCTGGCCGGCCAGGCGCGCGGCTGGGTGAGGGGCAGCGACGGCCGGCTGCGCTCGGACCGCCGGGGCGACGCGCCCCTCTCGGAGGCGAAGCTGCGCACGCAGGCGGCCGTGGTCGGGCAGGAGCGGACGTACACCTGCGTGCCGCCGGGCTCGGGCGTGCGCATCGGGATCGATCGCGACGAGGACGGCGCCTTGGACGGCGACGAGCTCGACGCCGGCAGCGACCCTGCCGACCCCGGGAGCCGCCCGGGCAAGACGCGCCGCCTCCAGCCGCACCTGGGCGCCCTGCGCAGGTAGCGGCAGGGGGCCGGGACTCTCGGGGCCGGCCACGGTCAGGCCGGTGTGCTCTGCGCCTTGCCCGAGCCCCGAGGCATGGTGCATTAGGCACCGATGGACGTCGAGCTGCACGACCGCTTCTGGAAGCCCCGCGTCGCCCAGCTGCGCGAGACGACGCTGCAGGTCCTGCACCGACGCCTCGAAGCCCAAGGAGTGCTCGACGACTTCCGGCGCCTCGCCGGTGCGGCGACGGGACCGCGGCGAGCCATGCACTTCTCGGACTCGGACCTCTACAAGTGGCTCGAGGCGGCGGCGCTCGCCGGGTGCGTCGCCTGGTGCGACGAGGTGATCGATCTCATCGAGAGGGTCCAGGCGCCCGATGGCTACCTGCACACCTACTACGGCACCGAGGATGCGCCGGCGCGCTACACGGACCTGGAGTTCGGCCACGAGCACTACTGCTTCGGCCACCTGATCGAAGCGGCCGTCGCACACCATCGGGTCACCGGCTCGCACCGGCTGCTGGAGGTCGCGGTCCGCGTCGCGGACCACCTGTGCGACACCTTCGGGCCAGGAAGGGACGAGCGCACCGACGCCCACCCCGAGATCGAGCTGGCCCTGTGCCGGATCGCGGCGGCCACCGGGAAGGCCCGCTACGTCGAGCAGGCCGCGTGGACCGTCGAGCAGCGGCTGCGCGCCGCGGGGACGACCCTCGAGGGCCTGCGGCTCGGCGGTCACGCCGTACGCATCCTGTACCTCTGCTCGGGCATCGCCGAGGTCGCGCTCGCGACCGGTGAGGGGCGGTGGGTCGACGCGGCCCGGCGGCTCTTCGGCTCGATGCTCGACGAGCACGCCTACCCCACCGGCGCAGTGGGAGGCCGCTGGCTCGGCGAGGCCATCGGGAAGCCCTTCGAGCAGCCCGACGCCATGGCCTACGCGGAGAGCTGCGCGGCTGTCGCGGCCGCCCAGCTCTGCTGGCGGCTGTGGAAGCTCACCGCCGACCCGCGCGCGCTCGATCAGCTCGAGATGCTCCTGTTCAACGCGGTACCCTGCGGGGTAGGCGCGGGTGGGGACACCTGGTTCTACTCGCAACCCCAGGCGGTGGCCGAGGTGGCCGACGACCCGAACCCGTGGGTGTACGGCTTCGACTACGGCCAGCTGATGCTGCGCGAGTGGTTCCCGGCTCGTCGCCACGGCTGGTTCGATGTGCCGTGCTGCCCGCCCAACCTGGCCCGCATGTTCGCCGGCGTGGCCGGCCACGTCGCGGAGATCGACCACAGCGGCGACCTGCGCATTCACCTGCCCATCGCGTGCCGGATCCGCGCGGACGGCTGGGACGTGACCATCAACGGCGACTACCCCGAGGGTGGGCGGATCGCGATCACCGTGCACGAAGCCCCGCCAGGGCGCCGCGTGACGGTCCGCCGCCCCGGCTGGGCCGGGGGCGGCGGCCACCAGGAGCCGCCTGGCGACGGGGTGATCGCGCTGCCCGTCGCCTGGCAGTGGTGGACCACCGACCAGCGCGTCGAGGGGGCTGCAGGAGCCGTGCACCTCCGACGCGGACCGGTCGTGTACTGCGCCGAGGGCGTCGACCACCCCGGCCTCGACCTCCGCGAGCTGGCCGTCGACCCGGCCGAGCCTCCCGAGCGGGCTTTCGTCCGCCGGCCGCCCGCCGGCCGGGGCCTGCACCACCCCGCCGCGCCGCCGCCTTGCGGCGAATCGGTCCGCGTCACGATGCGGCCTTACAGCGACTGGGCGAACCGCGGCACCACGACCATGCGGCTCCGCTTCCCGACCATCGGCCCGCGGCCCTGATCCGCGCAGCCCCCCCCGACCGCCTGCCGGGATGCGGAAGCCGAGATCCCGCTTCCGCGCGCCAGCCCTCGAGACGGCGGCATGCTCGGGGCCGAGGAGCGCCAGGTCGTCGAGCGGCTCGTGTGCGCGCTCGACTCGAGCTCGGCGTCGACCGTCAGCCGGCAGGTGACGAGCAGCGCGTCGAGCGGCGCCGAGACCGGCGCCCGCACCGACCGGCTCGGGGGTGCGCCGCGGCCGGCGGGTGCGACGGACAGGTCAAGGGTGCGCGGGCGGGTCGGGCGCGCGGGCGGCAGGGACCTTCGCGACCGGGCTCGGCTTGCTCACCGAGATCGCCGTGAGCCGTTGCCCGGCCGCGTACGTGCCGAGCGACTCGCTGAAGAACCCGAAGATGTTGGCACGGTGGGTGGTGCCCGCGTAGAGGCTGCCGAATCCCGCGGAGTCGAGCTGCTCGGGCTGCGCCAGCTCCTGTAGGGAGGCGAACAGTACCCCACCCACAGCGACGTCCTGCCCGGTCACGGGCGAGCCGGAGGAGGTGGCGAACCTCGGGGAGAGCGTCACGTCGAGCGGCTTGACGTCGAAGCGATCGCCGTACTGGTCATCGAAGGCCGTCACCAGCACCCGGTTGCCGTCGTCTTCGGGTGGGCTGAGCTTCTTGGGATTGAAGTAGCCGGCGATCACCAGGACGACCGGCGCGATGCGCTGGAAGGCGACCGAGCTCCCGTCCACGATCGATCCCGCCGCCGCGAGCGCTCCGTCCGCGCCCAGGGCGAAGCGGGCCGGGATCGTCTCGCCGAAGCCCGCGCCGAGCGCCGTGTTCACGATGGTGAACGAGCCCATCAGGGTCCCATCGGGGACCTGCGGGCGCCGATCCTGCGGACCGACGACCGGCGTCACCACGACCAGGCCCGCCTCCCCCCCAGCGATCGGGCCGAACTCGGCATCGGTGGGATCGATCGTGATCGTCTCGAGCTCGCCGATCTGGAGCACCCGCTCGCCGAGACGAGAGCCGAGCGAGCGTGGATAGAACGCGACCTCGACGAAAATCTGCGCCGGGTCCGGCGAGCCCGCGGCGGGAGAGAGCGCCGCGGAGATCGTGAGGTAGGTCACCCGCCCCTGGCGCGCGTCGAAGAAGGAGAGCAGCTGGTGCCCCGCGACCTCCGGCATCGCGACGTACCGCGCCGGGTCCGCGCCTGCCCACGCCGGACCGCCCGCCAGCGCGCCCGCGAACGCGCTGGCCAGCAGCCCGGCGACCAGGCCGAGGACGCGCCTGGCCGGCGGACGGGCCGAGCGTTGCGGGGACAGATTTCGCGCCGCTGGGGCGGCACCGCGAGCAGGCCCAAGAGTGCGCATGGCGCCCCGTACACGATTTCCGCTGCGCGGGGCAACGGGACGCGCACCGGCCGCGGCG
>CAZGUU010000039.1:0-24782 GCA_964529315.1 uncultured Enterobacteriaceae bacterium | reverse complement strand
GAAGGTGGGCAGGATCACTCGCGGCAGGACCGTGCCGATCGCCTTCTCGATCGAGCAGAGGCTGTCCTCCTCGTCCGGCGAGACGAAGGTCAGGACCTCGCCGGTCACGCCGGCGCGGGCCGTGCGCCCGCCGCGATGGATGTAGTCGTCCGAGGAGAACGGGACGTCGAAGTTGACCACGTGCGTGATCCCCTCGACGTCGATTCCGCGCGCGGCGACGTCGGTCGCGATCAGCACCGGGAACTGGCCGCGACGGAAGGCCTCCAGGGCCGCGACGCGGTCCTCCTGCCGTCGATCCGAGTGGATGCTGGTCGCGGGCACGCCGTGGCGCGCGACGGTGCGCGCGAGGCGGTCCGCATCGACCTTGCGCTTGACGAAGACCAGCACCATGCGCATCTCCTCGCGCGAGAGCAGCGTCGTGAGGAGGGACGCCTTGCGCTCCTGCGCGACCGGATAGACGCTCTGCGTGATGCCGCTCGCCGGCTTCTGGGCACCCACCATGACCACGACCGGATCGCGCAGGATCGAGTCGGCGAGCTTGCGGATCTCGGGCGCCATCGTCGCCGAGAACATCAGCGTCTGGCGCTCCACCGGGAGCGTGCGCAGGATCCGCTGGATGTCGGGCAGGAAGCCCATGTCGAGCATGCGGTCGGCTTCGTCGAGGACCAGCATCTGCAAGCTCGTGAAGTCGACGTAGCCGAAGCGCATGTGGTCGAGCAGTCGCCCCGGTGTCGCCACGACGATCTCGGCGCCGGCCCGCAGCGCGCGCTCCTGCGGTCGCATGTCGACGCCGCCCACCACCGAGACCGCCGTGAGGCCGACGTGGTAGCCGAGCGCGAGCGCTTGCTCGTCGATCTGCATGGCCAGCTCGCGGGTCGGAGAGAGCACCAACGCACCGCACTTGCCCTGCGGATTCTCGCTCAGGCGCTGCAGGATCGGCAGCAGGAAGGCGGCCGTCTTGCCGGTGCCGGTCGAGGCGCAGCCGATCAGATCCCGGCCGGCCAGGCCGACCGGGATCGCCTCCGCCTGGATCGGGGTCGGCCGCGTGTAGCCCATGTCGCCCACCGCCTCGAGGAGCGAGGGCAGCAGCTGGAACGAGGAGAACGACGTCTTCATCGGGGAGAGCCCCCCGCCGGCGGCGGCTGGTTGCAGGCCGACCCGTGCGCCGGTGGGCGAGCGGATCGAGGTTCAAGGTCTTGTCCCAATGCCGGAGGGGGGACTTGAACCCCCACTCGGTTGCCCGAACCGGATTTTGAGTCCGGCGCGTCTGCCATTTCGCCACTCCGGCAGGAGAGCGACTCGAGGTCGTCCCAGCGGATCCCCCCGGGCTGCCCGAGGGGTCGCCCGCGAAGCGACCTGGTCGCAGATAGCCGACCGCGGCGCCGTGCGCACGCCGCGGGCGGGGCCACCCTCGCGGGGCCGCGGGCGCTGCGGTGCCGGCGGTGCAGAAAGCGCCTCGATCATGTCACCCCCGACATTGCGAGCGCCCGCGCGCCGGGGCATGCTCGCGGTCATGCAGGGCGCCTCGTCCTATCGCCCGCGCAGCCGCGGGCCCTTCCGGGTGGAGCATCTCCGTCCCGGGGATCCCTATGAGCTCTCCGACGGGCACGCGATCGTCGCCGAGCCCTCGGGGCGCCGCCACGGACGGCGCCACCTGGCTGGCGCCGCGCTGATCGACAGCGATCCTGCCGTCGAGGCCGCCGCCGTGGAGGTCGGCTTCGCGATCGACGAGTACACGCTGCGCGCGCCGGACGTCGCCGTGGGGGGACTCTCCGACGACCCCGGGTTTGCCCCGGGCGCGCCCGCCCTGGCCGTCGAGTACGTCGAGCTCGGACGCGACGAGGCGGACCTCGAGCGCAAGGCGGCGGAGCTGCTCGGCGCGGGGACGCAGGTCTTGTGGGTGGTGCGCCTCGGCGGCACACCGCGCGTCGAGGTGCGCCGCAGCGGGCAGCCGGTGGTCGTGGTGCGCCCCGGCGAGGTGCTCGAGGCGCCGGGCATCCTGCGCAACCCGGTGCCCGTCGACGCGCTGTTCGACCGCACCGCGGCGCAGGAGGGCACGCTGCGCAACCTCCTCCAGCGCCAAGGCTACGAGAGCTTGGATGCGGTGCGCGAGGCCGGCCGCGTCGCAGGGGCGCTCGAGCACGCCCGCGCGCAGCTTCGGCGGACCATCGCGCTGCGCGGCTGGACGATCGACGCGGCCTGCGAGGCCGAGATCCGCGAGTGCGACGAGCTTGCCACGCTCGATGGGTGGCTCGAGCGAGCGGTGACGGCCACGACCGCCGACGAGGTCTTCCGGCCGGATGTGGCGCAGGGCTGAGCACCAGCCCGTCCGGTAGCCAGCGTCGATCGACGAGCGATCGTCGGGCAACCGATCGGCCGTCCGCCGGTGTTCTCGCTGGGCGAGGATCGGGCGGATCTGCGCGCGATCGAGTGACCCCCCGCGCCTTGCGCGATTCGTTGCGCAGCGACAAGCTCTTGCAGCTCTGCACGGCGCCTCGCCGCCCGCGGGCTGCGGGGCCGCCCGAAACGCGAGCGTTTTCCCGGGCCCGGTTGGCGCGCGGCGTGCTCTGTGGCTGCGCGCTGGGTCGACCCGTTCTCCGCCGCAGCAGGCTGCGCGCGGCCACCAGTCGCGACCCCGATGCGGCTCGCCGAAGGGGCGAGCGAGGAGGTCGGCGGTGCGTAGATCGGTACGAGCAGTGTGGGGCGCGCGTGGGCTCGACGTCCATCGGCTCGGCCGACCCGCAGTCCGTTGCGCGAGTGGTGCAGTCGCGACGGCCATGGGGATCGCGCTGCTGCTCGTGTCGCAGGTCGCGGCCGCGCAGAGCGCGGGGGCGCAGCTCGTCTCGCTCACCCTCTCCGGCATGCCCAGCGCGCTGCGTCAGGGCGGCACCGTGGCCCTCGCGGCGCTCGGCACCTACGACGACGGCACGAGCGGCGTCGATCTCACCTCGAGCGTGAATTGGACCTCATCGGCCTCCTCGGTCGCATCCGTCGCCGCGGGCAGCGTGACCGGGCTCGCCCTGGGCACCACCTCGATCGTCGCCACGGACCCGGCCACGGGCATCCACAGCCGCGCCGCCGAGGGCTCGATCCGCGTCGTCGGGACGCTGCTCGAGATCAGCATCACGCCGCGCAAGCGCATCCTGCCCATCGGCCGCACGACGCGCTATCGCGCCGCCGGCAGGTTCGAGGGTGGCGTCACGCTCGACATCTCGCGGGAGGTCGATTGGATCACCTCGACCGCGGGGTTGGTGCGCTTCGACGAGATCGGCCGCGCGCGGGGGCTTGCGCCGGGAAGCGCGACCGTCACCGCCGTGGACCGACGCACGGGGCTGTCGTCGGCCGCCTCCGGAAGCACCGGCAAGCTCACCGTCACCGGGGTTCTCACGGCCCTGCGTGTATCGCCGTCGAGCATCGCCGTGCCGCCGGGCGGATCGACGCAGATGAAGGCGTGGGCCACCTTCGAGGGCTACTGCCAGCAGTACACCTACACGAGCCGGATCCGCTGGACGTCGAGCGATCCGAGCATCGCGACGGTCGACCCCGAGGGCATCCTGCGATGCCTGGGCGAGGGTACGGCGCAGGTCTCCGTGCGCGACCGCCCCACCGGCATCGCCTCGAGCGACTCGAGCGAGAATGCAACCGTGGTCTGCGGCGGCAGCCTGGTGGCGATCCGCGTCTCGCCCCAGAGCTACGTGGTGCCGCTCGGGCAGGAGCGCGAGCTGCGCGCCTACTACGTGTTCCTCGACGGCACGGTGGCCGATGGCACGCGCAACGTGGTGTGGTCGTCGAGCGACGAGAGTGTGATCGAGATCGGCCGCGACGGCGACGCCGGGGCGGGCATCGCCCGGGCACCGGGCAGCGCGACGATCAGCGCCTTCGACCCGCTGCTCGACCTGAGCTCGAGCGACCCGGGCGGCAGCGACGGCATCCTCGACGTGCCGGGCGAGCTGCAGGCGCTGACGCTCTCCCCCTCGCACGCACCGGGCGGAACGTTACTCGGCCTGATCGGCTCGACGATCCGGCTGCGCACCACGGCGCTCTACGACGGCGGCCTCTCGCGCGCGGTCGACAAGCTCGCCCGCTGGGAATCGTCGGATCCGGAGATCGTCGGCCTGCACGACGGCAGCAAGTGCTACGTCCCGGGCACGGCGCGCCTGCTCGACCTGGGCGACGCGACGGTGTCGGCGACCTACGGCTTGCCCGGCGCGCAGGAGCAGACGGCGAGCGTCGACATCCGCGTGGTGTCGAGCATCGGCTCCGCGTCGCGGGCGTTCCTCGCGGCGCCGGCCTCGCTGCTCGATTGATCGCTGCGCAGAGACCAGCCGCGCGCGCGGCCCGTCCGCGACGCGGCGGAGCTCTCCAGCCTCAGCCCGAACGCCACAGCTGGGTCCTACTGCGGCGGCCGATCTGCCGGCTGCGGCTTGCCTTTCGGCCCTGCGGGCCCTGCGTCGTACCATGCAGGTACGACTCGGGCCCTCGGGCCTGCAAGGCTACGCCTCGCCTGGCATCTCGACCGCGTCGCTACGGACCCAGCTGTGGCGTTCGGGCTCAGCTGCCGGCGCCTGCCGTGCCGGGAAGCTCGGCGGGCGGAGCCGTGACGCCGGGTGCCGTGACCATGGGGTAGCCGCGCCGCTGCCACTCGAGGATCCCCTCGTCGATCACCGCGGTGTGCGCGAAGCCGCGCCGGCGCAGCTCGTCGACCACCTCTCCCGATGCGTGGTGCGGGCAGGCGCAGTACGTGACCACCCACGTGCCGTCGTTGTCGAGCGCGTCGAGTCGTCTGAAGTCGTAGTACGGGACCGACAATGAGCCCGGAATGTGGCTGCGCATCCAGTCCGAGGGCGAGCGTGCGTCGATGACGATCAGCTTGCGGCCCGCGGCGAGTGCCTCGGCGACCTGCCTGGCCGGCACGAAGCGGCCGTCGCGCAGCGTGAAGCTCGGGGCCTCGCCGTCGGGGTTCACGACGAGCGGCTCCTGGCCGGTCGGCGGCGAGAGCAGCCGAGGTGCGGCTGCCGCCTGCACGGTGGCTCCGGCGAAGCTGCGCACGTGGGCGACCACGTCGTCGATCTGGCTGTCGGAGAGCCGGCCCGCCCATGCCTTCATCGGCGTCCCCGGGCGCCCGTGGACGATTGCGTGGCGGAGAAAGGCGTCGCTCGCCTGGGTGAGGAAGACGGGATTTGCCAGGTGCGTGCCCTCGCCGCGGGTGTCGCGGTCGCCGTGGCAGGGCTGGCAGTCCTTCGCGTAGACCTGTGCACCGCGCCTGGCGTCACCGCGCGCCACCGTGGGGAGGGTCTCTGCCGGCGGCCCCTGCTCGCGCAGCCAGGCGACCAGACGCCGCACGGCCTCGGGATCGAGCGGCCCGCCCACCTCCGTGCCGTAGCCGGCCATCGCGGTGCCCGGACGGCCGTAGGCGATCGACTTGGCGAGGTACTGGTCGTCGGCTGCCGCGAGGAAGCTCGGGTTCACCAGCGACGGTGCGTGGTCGGCGGCGTAGCCCCTGGCGTCGGCGCCGTGGCACAGGGCACAGTAGGTCGCGTACAGGCGCTCGGCCGGCGCTTGCGGGTCGGCGGCTTCGCCGGCGTCCGCTCGGCCCGACCCAGGCTGCCGCCGGGGCGCGGCTGCGCTGGCCTGCGCCGCCACAGCCACCGCGACTGCGGCCGCGATCAGGAGGCCTGCCAGCACGGCCGGTCCACGCGGATGCACGCGCGATCGGTCGCGAGGATGACGTCGTCGAGCGATGGGAGCGACTCCGTTCTCGGAAAATCCACGGGCGCCCTGGAAGGGGACGTCTGCCGGGCTCTCGGTTCGTAGTCGATGGCTGGGTGCGAGTCGAGCAGGAATCCGAGGCCGGCGATGCGATGGCGCGCCCGTCGGGCGGACCCCGGACGTGTGCGGACCATGGCCGTCTGTCGATCCCGGTCGTGGTTGGAGCCCCCGCCCGCGAGCGGGCGGATCCGGCGCCCGGGGGTGCTCAGGCCGTCCGGCGGGCCTGCCCGCTCTGGGCGGTGGCGGCCGGCGGCTCCGCGGCGGCACCGCCCGGCGTGGGCCGCGGCAGGACGACGCGCACGCTGGTGCCGGCCCCGGGCTCGCTGTCGATCGAGAGGTGGCCGCCGAGCAGGGCGACCAGCCGCTGCACCAGGCACAGGCCCAGGCCCAGGCCGTCGTGGCGCCGGCTGGTCGAGCTGTCGGCCTGGGAGAAGAGCTCGAGCAGGGCGGCGACCCGCTCCGGCGGGATGCCCATGCCCGTGTCGCGCACCTCGATGCGCAGGCCGCCGTGCTCCGCGGCCATGCTGGCACGCACTGCGACCTCGCCTCGGTCGGTGAACTTGAGCGCGTTCGAGACCAGGTGAAACAGGATGCGCTGCAAGAGGCCCGAGTCGGTGACTGGCCGCTCGGTGCCGGGCGCCAGGTCGATGCGCAGCGCCACGCCCTCGCGGCGGGTGTCGTCGAGTCCCGCGACCACCTCGTCCACCATCCGCTCGAGGTCGACCTCCGCCGGCGCCGGGGTGACCCGGTCGCTCTCGATCTGAACGAAGAGCAGGATGTCGTCGATCGCCGAGGTCAGGCGAGCGGCGCCCGTCAGGATGCCGTCGAGCATGTCCGCCTGGTCGGTCGTGAAGGGGCTGCCGGGCTCCTCGCGCAGCAGCGAGGCGTAGCCGATGATCGCGTTCAGCGGCGTGCGCAGCTCGTGCGAGATCGTCGAGAGGAACTCGCGCTTGGCCCGGTTCGAGCGCACCAGCTCGGCTCCCAGCCGGGCGATCGACTCCTCGCGGCTGCGCAGCGTCTGGTCGCGCTCGTCGAGCGTCTGGCGGGTGCTGCCGAGCTCCTCGGCGAGCTGGTCGCCGAGCCGGACGGCGGCGTCTCGTGCGTGTGCGATGGTCAGCGCCTGGCCCACCGTGTCGGCGATCAGCGGAATCGCCGCCGAGAGCGCGAAGCGCTGGGTGGGTGGGGTCAGGCGGTGCAGGAGGATCGCGCCGCGTGCCTCACCGCCTACCGAGAAGGGGATCACCTGGACGGACTCGCCTGGCCAGGCCGCGGCAGCGACGCGCACGAACGTGCCCCGGTCGCCCGGCACGAACCAGGCCTCGCCGCCGCGGGCGGCGGCGGCCGTGGCGAGCTCGAGCCAGTCGGGTGCGCACAGCCCGTCGCTCGGCTGGCCGAAGCGCTCCGCCTGAGTGGCGAAGCCCGCGATCGCCCCGCGGTCGCTCGCCCGGTGGCGGAGCACGACGGCACAGCTCTCCACGACGAGCTCGGACATCAGGATGCGCGCGATCTCGCGCGCGCAGGAGCGCTCCGTGGCCGGACGCGCGAGCAGGTCGAGGATCGATCGGATGGTGCCGAGGTAGGCAATCGCGTCGTCGCGCTGCGACTCCACCTCCGCCAGCACCTGGCGCAGCTCTTCCTCGGGGACCATGGCTCAGAGCCTCGCCATCTGGTCGAGGCTGCCGTCCGTCTGGACCGCCTCGAGGGTGCTCGTCCACAGCTCGCGACCGATTCCCAGGCGCTCGGCCAGGGCGAAGGCTGCCTTGGCGCCGGGGCTCGGCTCTGTCGCTGCGCCCTCGTCGCTACGGACGAGCAGGCTCACCACCGCGATCAGGCCCGACACGTCGGGCTGGGGATCGGGATCGTGGTGCAGGCGCGCGGTGCGGACGATCGCCGCCGGCAAGTTCCATGCCTCGAACAGCCAGCCCGCGGCGACCGCATGGTCGATGCCGAACTGCTCGCGCTCGATCTGCTCGACGGGCCGGTCGGCCGGCGCGTCGCGGAACGCGAGCCAGTAGCTCGGCTCGAAGCGGCTGCCGAGCAGCAGCCGGCCGGTGTCGTGCAGCAGGCCGGCGGAGAACGCTTCGTCCTGGTCCCAGCGCCGCGTCTCCTTCGCCAGACGGCGCGCGGTCACGCCGACCAGCACGCAGTGGCCCCACAGCCGCTCGAGGTCGCCGCGGCCAGCGCCGCCTCTCATCGTGTCCCACACCGCCATGCTGAGCGCGAGGCTGCGGACCACCGGCAGGCCGAGCACGACCAGCGCCCGAGACACCGTCGTCACCGAGCGCGACTGTCCGAAGAAGGCGCAGTTCGCCATGCGCAGGACGCGCCCGGTCAATGCCGGGTCCCGCTCGAGCAGGGTGACCATCTCACGGACGTCGGCGTTGGCGTCGGCCAGGCCGACGATCTTGGTGACGATCTCGGGCGCCGCGGGAAGGCTACGGCGGCCGATGATCTCGGCGCGCAGCCGCAGCTGCGCCGCCTCGTCGAGGGCGCTCCCGCAAGCCGGAGCGGAGCCCGTCTCTTCGATGGGGTCCACTGCCCCGATGCCGATGCTCGCCTGCCCCATGCTTCTCCCCATGCGTCACGCGACCTCGCAATAGGTTTCTCGTGTCGTTGCGGCGGATACTTGAGCCCCGACAAGGGGATGGGCCGCGATCGCGCCGCAGTGCGCCAAGCGGGATCGCTCGGTAGGGTGGGGGATGGAGACGGCGAAGCGGCTGGCGGCGGCCTGGCGGGACGTCGCCATCGTCGTGGCCGGCACCCTGACGGTTTCCGCCATGGCCCTGTGGAACGGCTACCCGCTGGTGTACTCGGACTCGGGGACCTACCTGGCCAGCTCCTTCGGACCCCAGGTGCCGGTCGATCGCCCGGTCTTCTATGGCCTCTTCCTGCGCGCCTGGCACTGGAAGCTCTCTCTGTGGCCCCCGCTGCTCGCGCAGGCGGCGATCCTCACGCTCGCGGTTCGCGGGCTGGTCGGCCTCTACGCGCCGATCCGCGGGCGCGTTGCGCTTCTCGCGCTACTGGCCGCTCTCGTCGTGACCACGCCGCTGCCCTGGGTGGCGGGCCAGCTCGTTCCCGACGCGTGGACCGGCCTGTGCGCGATCGCGATCTTCGTCCTGCGCGAGGATCCGCTCGCCCAGCGGGGGTGGCGAGCCTGGGTGTGGCGCGCGCTGCTCGTCGCGTCGATCCTGGTCCACCTCTCGCACCTGCCGCTGGCGCTGGGCTTGCTCGCCGCGCTGGCCTTGCGCGATCTCTTGCGGGGCAGTGCGACGGTCGCTCGCGGTGCGTCGCTGCGCGTGCTCGCCTGCGTTCTGGCCTCGGTCGCCATCGCGCTCGGCGTGAACCTGAGGCTCACCGGCGAGCTGCTCCTGTCGCGTGTGTCGTCCTCGTTCCTGGTCTCGCGCCTGGTGCAGGACGGCATCGTGCAGCAGCTCCTGGCCGACGTCTGCGACGAGCGGGACTATCGTCTCTGCCGCCATCGGCGCGACATCCGCCCCTCGGCTCTGCACTTCCTGTGGGATCCCGAGAGTCCGACGCAGAAGGTGGGCGGCCTGCTGGAGATGGAGAAGGAGGCCGGCTCGATCGCCATCGAATCGCTGCGCCGCTACCCGTGGATGCACCTGCAAGCCGGGGTACGCAGCACGCTGCGTCTGCTCGGCGAGTGGGAGGTGGGCGATGGCCTGCAGGCCTATCCCAAGGGGCATTGGGTCGAGGAGGTGGTCCGCAAGCGCTTTCCCGGCGAGCATCGCCGCTATGTGGCGGCCCTGCAGCAGCGCGACCTACTGCCCGTGCGGCTCGCCGCTGCCGTCCAGAGGCGCACGTTTCCGCTGTACGCCCTGGCCAGCGCGCTGGTCGTCCTGGCCCTTCCCTGGAGCGGGCGCCTGGGCTCGCGCGAGCTGCACGTGCTCGCCTGGCTCGCGCTGCTGGTGAACGCGGTCGTCTGCGGGCTGCTCTCGGGGCCTTTCCCGCGCTACCAGACGCGGCTCGTGTGGCTCGTGCCGCTGGCCTGCCTGGTCTCCCTATGGGAAGCCGCGGCCGGTGCGCGCCGCGCGGATGCGCGCCTACTCGCGCCAGGGTTCGACCAGGATCTTGGCGTGCCGCTCGGGTGAGGCGAGCTCGGCGAACGCCCCGGCCACGCCACCCAGCCCGGTCTTGCCGGTGACGAGCGGCTCCACGGGCAGCGCGCCGCGTGCGATGTCGGCCAGCGTGGCGGCGAACTCCTGGGGTGCGTAGCCGAAGGCGAAGCGCAGGTCGATCTCCTTCTGCACGCCGACCAGCGGATCGATCGTGTCGGGCTCCATGCAGACGCCCACCACCACCACCCGTGCGCCGCTCTCGGCACCGTTCATGATCTGGCGGATCAGGCCCGCAACGCCGACGCACTCGAAGATCACCTGGGGGCGCAGGTTGGGGCCGACGACCCACGGCAGCTGGGGTGGTGCCTTGGCGGGGTCGGGCCAGGCGGCGGCGTTGGCGAAGCTCGCGTAGGGCGAGTCGCACGCCGGGTCGACGACCACGTCGGCACCCATGCGCAGCGCCAGCTCGCGGCGCTTGGCGGAGAAGTCGGCCGCGACGATCGGCCCCGCGCCGCGCCGCCGGAGCGCCGCGATCACCGCCAGGCCGACCGGGCCCGCACCGATCACCAGCGCGACGTCGTCCGGCGAGAGGCCGGCGCGGCTCACGGCGTGGACACCGACGGCCATCGGCTCGGTGAGCGCCGCGTGATCGGTGGTGAGGCCGTCGGGCACCTCGAGCAGGGCCGACTCGGAAAGCCGCATGTACTCGCCGAAGCCGCCGGGCGCGCTGGGCGAGTAGCCGACCAGCTCGGGGCCGCTCGGGCTCGCGATCACCGGCATGGCACAGATGCGCGTGCCCGGCGCGAGGCGTCGTGCGGTGTCGGGGCCGTAGTCCACCACCTCGGCGCAGAACTCGTGACCCATGACCACGTCCCATCGCAGGTCCTGCGGGGATCCGCCCGAGGCTCGGGCTGCCTCGGCGAGCTTGGTGAAGGTGGCCAAGGTGTGCAGGTCCGAGCCGCAGATGCCGCAGGCAAGCGTGCGCACCAGCACCTCGCCCGTGGCGGGCTCGGGTGTGGGCAGCTCGTCGACCACCAGCTTTCCCCCTCGCACGACGACGGCACGCATGAGTGATTCCTCCCGGCTCTGGGATACGGGTTGGCGGGCGCCGGCGCGAGGGCCACCCGGGGCGCGGCGGGTCGTGGCCTGCCGCCGTCGCTGGTATGAAGGCGCCGTGGCGATGCGCGCGCGCAGCGAGGCGCTGCTGGTCTTCGCGATCTACTGCGCCGCGACCGCCTGGCGCCTGTGGCCGCTGCCCGTGGGCGGGTGGACACACGCGCCCTTCGACACGCGCGCCGACGTGCTGCTGGTGGGCGACTTCCACCTGATCACGTGGGCGATGGCCTGGGACGTCCACGCCCTGCTCAGCCACCCTCTGGCGCTGTTCGACGCCAACATCTTCCATCCCGCGCGCTCGGCACTCGCCTACTCCGAGCACTTCCTGGGCTACCTGCCGCTCTTCGCTCCACCCTACCTGCTCACCGGAAACCCGATCTTCGCCGCCAACGCGGTGATCTTCGTCACGCACCCGCTCAATGGATTGGCCCTCTGGGCCCTGGCACGGCGCTTCGTCGGGCCGGCCTCGGCGGCCCTGGCGGGGCTGCTCTTCGCGCTCTGCGGCCCAGGCTTGGCGCGCCTGGCGCGCTTCCACCTGCTGGGCGTCTTCTGGATGCCGCTCGCCCTGCTCGCAACCGAGCGCTGGCTCGAGCGCGGGCGGTGGCGCGACGCCGCCTGGCTCGCGGTCGCGCTCGCCCTGCAGATGCTGAGCTCGTTCTACCTCGCCTACGCCCTGGTGCTGCTCTACGCCACGGCTCTGCCCGTGGCCCTGTGGCGCTGGCGCGATCGCGTGGACCGGCGGCGTCTGGCCGGCCTCGGCGTGGCGATCGCCGCAGCTGCAGCGCCGATGCTCTGGGCGAGCCTTCCCTATCTGAACCTGCGCAGCCTGGGCATCCTGCCGAGCTACGACGGCGAGCGCCTGTCGCTGCCCGCCGCGATGACCCCGTACTTCGCCGCGGAGGGTGTCTTGCGCTCGCTGGGAACCGAGGGGGTCGGCCCGCTCGGCTACGCGCTCGGCGTCCTCGCGCTGCTGCCCGCGGGGAGAGCCCTGCGCAGCGAGCGGGGTGCGAGCGCCTGGCGCCTGGCGCGCGGCGCGCGCACGATCGGTGTGGTCGCCGTTCTGGTCGGGACGGCCTTCTCGTTCGGCACGCGGATCGAGGTCTTCGGGACGAGCCTCTGGTCGCCGTACGGGTGGGTGGCCGCGGTGCTGCCCGGCTTTTCGACGCTGCGCGTTCCGCGGCGCTTCCTGGTGATCGCCCACCTGGGCTTCGCGCTGCTCGCGGCGGTGGGGTTGGAGCGCCTCTTGCGCCACGTCGCGCGGCGCTTCGCCTGGCCGCTGGCCGCCGCCGCGGCAGCGCTCGTCCTGCTGCTTCGGCCATCCACGGACGCGATGCCGCAGCACCGAGAGCCGACCGGCGCGAGCGTCCCCGCGGCCTACCGCTGGCTTGCCGACCACGGCGAGGGCAGGGTGCTGCTCGAGTGGCCGCGACCGTCGATCGCCGAGGCGGGCCGGCGCATGGTCTTCAGCACCTACCACTGGCTGCCGATCGTCGACGGCTACAGCGGCTACGGCCCGGCGATCGCCCACCACGTCGCGCGCGCCGGGGCGGACCTGCCATCCGAGCCGGCCCTGCAGGAGGTGGTCGACCTGATCGACGTCGGCTGGCTGCTGGTCCACCTCGACCAGCTCCCGGACGGGCAGCGCGCGCGCTGGCTCGGTCCGCTGCCGCCCGGGCTCGTGCCGGTGGGCCGCCTCGACGGCGACCTCCTGCTGCGCGTCACACAGCCCGTCGCCGACGACCGCCGGGCGCGCTTCGCCAGTACCACCGAGACCCTGGGCGGAGTGCCGCTCGGCCCCCTGGGCGAGCGCTGTCCCGGGGAGATCCGCGCCACGGTGCGGCTTCTCCCGCGCGCCGGCGGGCCCAGGCCGTCCCCGGGCGTCGCTGGCGAGACCGGCCGTCCCGCGCGGGTCGAGATCACGGCCGAGGTCGCGAACCATGGTGCTGTCGCCTGGCCCGCGCTCGGCTTCTTCCCCAGGGGGCTCGTCCGGCTCCACATCCAGCCGCTGCGCGCTGGCACTCGCGTCGGCGAAGCGGTGCTGGTGCCGTTGCCCGACGATCTGTGGCCCGGCCGGACGGTGCGCGTCGTCAAGCGGATCGAGCTCGCGCCCGGGCCGGGGGAGCCCAGCTTCGAGGTCTCGCTCGTCCAGGGCTCGGTCTCGCTGCAGAGGTGCGGCGTCGCCGCGGTGAGGGTGGCCCTGCGCGACGGCCCCATGCGCTCGGTCGGCGCGCGGCCATCGTCGGCAGGTGCCAGCGTCGCCAGGTGCTGGACCGCGCCCCGTGGTGCAGGGTAGAGGAGAATCCGCATGCCGAGCGATGCCGCCTCACGGGCGATCACGATCCTGCGCGACGGGAGCCAGTTCCAGTGGCACGTCATCCCCATCCTGCTGCTCGTGCTCTACGTCTACGCCAACGAGATCGAGCGCAGGAGCTGGAACGTGGTCTTCGCCGGCCTGGCCCTGTGGGCGATGGACTGGTTCAACGAGATCTGGAACGCGCTCGTGCTGCACTTCACCGGCTACGCCCCGGTGTGGGCCGCGCCCGGGCGTACCGCCTACCTGATCCTGGTGGGGCTCAACATCGAGATCTGCCTGATGTTCTCCATCATGGGCGTGGTCGTGGCCAAGACCCTGCCGGCCGACCCGCGCCAGCGCATCCTGGGCGTGCCCAACCGCTGGTTCTGTGCCGTCGCCGCATCGCTCCTGAGCGTGATCATCGAGTACGGCTTGAACGGCGTCGGCGCGCTCACCTGGGACTGGTGGTGGTGGAACCGGGACATGCCGTGGCTGATCGTCGTGTTCGGCTACTTGACGTTCTTCGTCGTCGCCTTCTGGGTGCACGACATGAACGACGTGCGCCGCCAGGCGCGAACCGTCGCCGCGCTGCTCGCCTTCGACGCGGCCTGCCTGGTGCTCTTCGTGCGCGTCCTGGGGTGGATCTGAGCGGGGCCGCCGAGGTGCTGCGCAGCCTGCTCATCGCCCGCCCGGGGCTGCGCCGTCGCGTGGACCGGCTCGCCGCCCTGGTGCGCGGGGCCTTCACGCTCGCCTGCGGCTGATCGCGCGACGGCTCAGGTGCGCGAGTCGCGCAGCGGGCCGTGCCAGCTCTGCAGGATGTGCACGTAGTCGGCGCGCTCGTAGGCGGCGGGGCTCGGGCAATGCGCCAGGTTCATGCTGCCGACCATCTGGCCGAGCGAGGTGTACTCGTGCTCCTGCAGCCAGGTGCGCAGGCCGTCGAGCACCGTGCGCAGGTGCTCTGGGCCGTGCCGCAGCAGGGCCGACACCAGCTGCACCGCGTGCGCTCCGCTCATCAGCGACTTGACGGCGTCGATCGCCGAGTGGACTCCGCCGCTCGCGGCGAACGAGAGGCGGCACTGCGCGGAGAGGATCGCCAGCCAGCGCACCCGCAGGAGCAGCTCCGAGGAGTCCGAGAGGTGCAAATCGCCCCTCACCTCGAGCGCCTCGGGGTCGATGTCGGCCTGGTAGAAGCGGTTGAACAGAACCACGCCCGCGGCGCCCGCAGCCTCGAGCTCGCGTACCAGGTGCGGCAGAGAGGAGTGGAAGGGCGAGAGCTTGACGGCGACCGGGATCTTCACTGCGGCGGTCACCGCTCGGACGACGCTGACGCTGCGCTCGTCGATCGCCGCGGCGTCGGCGCCGGGGTCGGTGGGCACCAGGTAGAGGTTGAGCTCGAGCGCGTGCGCTCCGGCCTGCTCGATGTGGCGCGCGTACTCGAGCCAGCCACCCGGCGAGGTTCCGTTCAGCGAGCCGATCACCGGGACGGCTACCGCGTCCCGGATTCGCCGCACCTGCTCGAGGTACGCCTCGGGGCCAAGGGCGAAGGTGCTCGGCTCGGGGAAGTAGGATAGAGCCTCGGCGTAGGACTCCGAGGCGCCGTTGAAGCGCTCGACGGCGGCGAGCTGGTCGCGCACGATCTGCTCCTCGAACAGCGAGTGCATGACGATCGCCGAGGCGCCGGCGTCCTCGAGCCGGCGCACCACGTCGAGATCATCGACCAGCGGCGAGGCCCCCGGCATGATGGGGTGCTCGAGACGCAGCCCGAGGTAGGTCGTGCAGAGGTCCATCAGCGCCCTCCGGTTTCGTCGCCGGGCAGCCGCAGCCCGGCCAGGTGCTCGTAAACCGCGCGTCGCCGCGCCGCCCAGTGCTCGGCGGCCGCCACGAGCCGCGCGTAGCGCTCCCGGTCGTGCAGGCCGGTGGCGCGGAAGCGGCCCTCGTTGTCCATGAAGGTGTGCACGGGCGCCTTCACCGCGGGCGAGTCGAGCTGCAGGGGTGGCTCGCCGGCGGCCACGCGGCGTGGGTCGAAGCGGTAGAGCAGCCAGGAGCCGGAGTCGACGGCCAGGCGCTGCTGCTCGGCCCCTTGAGCCATGTCGTAGCCGTGCGCGATGCAATGGCTGTAGGCGATGATCAGCGAGGGGCCGGGGTAGCTCGCCGCTTCGGCGAAGGTGCGCACCGTGTGCGCGTCGCGTGCACCCAGCGCGATGCTCGCCACGTAAGCCGTGCCGTAGGTCATCGCCAGCAGGCCGAGATCCTTCTTCGCGCTCGCTTTGCCCGCGGCGGCGAACTTGGCCGTCGCCGCGATCGGCGTCGCCTTGGACTGCTGGCCGCCGGTGTTCGAGTAGACCTCGGTGTCGAGGACCAGGATGTTGACGTCGAGATCGGAGGCGAGCGCGTGGTCGATGCCGCCGTAGCCGATGTCGTAGGCCCAGCCGTCGCCACCGACGATCCACACGCTCTTGCGTACCAGGGAGTCGGCCAGGAGCTCGAGACGGCGTGCCGCCTCGTCGGGCAGCGCGGCCAGGCGCACGCGCAGCGCGCGCACCCGCTCGCGCTGCGCCGCGATGCCCGTCTCGTCGCCCTGGGCCGCTTGCAGCAGCCCGTCGACCATCGCCTCGCCGAGCGCCGGCGCGAGCTGTCTCAGCAGCGCCGCGGCCTGGCGCTCGTGCGAGTCCAGGGCGAGGCGGAAGCCCATGCCGAACTCGGCGTTGTCCTCGAACAGCGAGTTCGACCAGGCCGGGCCGCGCCCCTGCGGGTCGGCGCACCAGGGCGTGGTGGGCAGGTTGCCGCCGTAGATCGACGAGCAGCCGGTCGCGTTGGCGATCAGCAGGCGGTCGCCGAACATCTGCGTCAAGAGCTTCAGGTAAGGCGTCTCGCCGCAGCCGGCGCAGGCGCCGGAGAACTCGAAGAGCGGGTCGAGGAGCTGGGTCCCCTTGACGTCGAGGCGCACCCGGGCGCGGCCCGGATCGGGCAGATCGAGGAAGAAGGCGAAGCTCGTCCGCTCGACCTGGCGGCGCTCTTCGGCCGGGTGCATGTCGATCGCCTTGTGGCGCGGGTTCGCCTTGTCCTTGGCCGGGCAGACGGCGACGCACAGCTCGCACCCGGTGCAGTCGTCCGGGGCCACCTGGAGGGTGTACTTCCAGGTCGTGCCGTCGGGCGGCTCGCCGAGGTCGCGGCCCCGGTAGTCGCAGGCGAGGAAGCCCTCGGGCGCGCCGCCGAGCAGGTCGGCGGGATAGGCCTTGGCGCGGATCGCGGCGTGCGGGCAGACCAGCGCGCACTTGTTGCACTGGATGCAGATCGCGGCGTCCCACACCGGGATGTCGAGCGCGATGCCGCGCTTCTCCCAGCGCGCCGTGCCGACCGGCCAGGTGCCGTCGACCGGAAACGCGCTGACCGGCAGCAGGTCGCCCTTGCCGGCCAGGATCACGCTGGTCACGCGCTGGACGAAGTCGGGCGCCTCGGCCGGGACCGTGGCCGGAAGCCGGCGCTCGGCGGTCGCCCGCTCGGGCACCGCGACCTCGGCCAGGCGCTCGAGCGCCCCGTCGATCGCGGCGAAGTTGCGCCGCACCACCTCGGCGCCGCGCTTGCCGTAGAGCTTCTCGGCCGCCGCGCGGATCTGGGCGATCGCCTGGTCGCGTGGCAGCACGCCGGAGAGGGCGAAGAAGCAGGTCTGCATGACGCTGCTGATGCGCCGGCCGAGCCCGGCCTCCGCCGCCGCTTGAAAGCCGTCGATCACGAAGAAGCGCAAGCGCTTCTCGACGATCTGCTGCTGCACCTCGCGCGGCAGCCTCGCCCAGATCTCCTCGGGGCCGTGCTGGGTGTTGAGCAGGAAGGTGGCCCCCGGGGCGGCGACGTCGAGCACGTCGCGTTGCTCGAGGAGCTGCGGCGCATGGCAGGCGACGAAGCTCGCCCGGCGCACCAGGTAGGCGGAGCGGATCGGCCGCGGGCCGAAGCGCAGGTGGGAGACGGTCACCGCGCCGGCCTTCTTCGAGTCGTAGACGAAGTAGCCCTGCACGAAGCTGTCCGTCTCCTCGCCGATGATCTTGATGGCGCTCTTGTTGGCGCTCACCGTGCCGTCGGAGCCGAGGCCGAAGAACACCGCGCGCACGACGTCGTCGGGCTCGATGTCGAGCTCCGTGTCGAAGGGCAGCGAGCGGTGGGTCACGTCGTCGTGGATGCCGACGGTGAAGTGGTTGCGCGGCCGATCGGCGGCGAGCTCGTCGAGCACGCCGCGCAGCATCGCCGGCGTCAGCTCCTTGGAGGAGAGGCCGTAGCGGCCGCCCACGACCAGCGGCGCGAAGCCGGGCGGGACCAAATCGGTGGCGCGGGCCTCGGCCAGCGCGGCGATCACGTCGAGATGCAGTGGCTCGGCCGGCGCACCGGGCTCCTTGGTGCGGTCGAGGACGGCCACCGCACGCGTCGTGGCGGGCAGGGCCGCGGCGAAGGCGGCGACGTCGAAGGGGCGGTAGAGGCGGACCTTGATCGCCCCGACGCGCTCGCCTCGCGCGACCAGCCAGTCGATGGTCTCCTCGGCGGTCTCCGCCGCCGAGCCCATCAGCACCAGGACGCGCTCGGCCTGGGGGTGCCCGACGTAGTCGAACGGCCGGTAGCGCCGGCCGGTGAGCTCGGCGAAGCGCTCCATGGCCGCGGCGACCGCGGCCGGGCAGGCGTCGTAGAACGGGTTGGCGGCCTCGCGAGCCTGGAAGAAGACATCGGGGTTCTGCGTCGTGCCGCGGATCTCGGGGCGGTCGGGCGAGAGGCCACGGCTGCGATGCGCGGCGATCGCCTGCTCGTCGAGCAGGGCGTGCAGGACGGCGTCGCCGAGCGTGGTGATCTTGGCCACCTCGTGCGAGGTGCGAAAGCCGTCGAAGAAGTGCAGGAAGGGGACGCGGCTGCGCAGCGTCACGGCGTGCGCGATGGCCGCCAGGTCGTGCGCCTCCTGGACCGACCCCGAGGCGAGCATCGCCATGCCGGTCTGGCGGCAGGCCATGACGTCGGAGTGGTCGCCGAAGATCGACAGGGCGTGGGTGGCGACGGTGCGCGCGGCGACGTGCAGGCAGAAGGCGTTCAGCTCACCGGCGATTTTGTAGAGGTTGGGGATCATCAGGAGCAGGCCCTGCGAGGCGGTGAAGGTCGTCGTGAGGGCCCCCGCCTGGAGCGCGCCGTGGACGGCTCCGGCAGCGCCCGCCTCCGACTGCATCTGCACCACGTGGGGCACCTGGCCCCACAGATTGGTCCGCCCGGCGGCCGACCACTCGTCGGCGAGCTCGCCCATCGGTGAGGCCGGGGTGATCGGGTAGATGGCGATCACCTCGCTGACGCGATGGGCGACCAGGGCCACCGCCTCGTTCGCGTCGACCGTCACCGTGCTGCTTCGACCCATGAAGACCTCCCTCCCCCTCCTCACCGCACCAAGGCGCGCGGCGTGCGCGTAGCTGTCGACAGCTCGATTTCAAGACCCGGGTCGCGCTCGCTGAGGAGGGAGCACGTGGCGGGCGCAGCGCGGCGCACCCGGCTGGACGGCTCGCGCTCTCGAGCGCCAAGGTATCTTGCGTCCCAGCGTGAAGCCAGCCGGGCGGCGTTCGACGCGCACCCGAGGCCGGCGACGACAGCCGGGCGCGCGGCCTCGCTCAGCCCTGGCCGGCGCTCGCCTGCGCTCCGACCACCCGGAAGCGCTCGCGCAACGGCAGGTCGCGCGACGACGTTCCGACCCAGAGGTCGTACGCCGTCGCCTCGACCTCCCAGGCTTCGGTCGACTCGTCCCAGAAGGCCAGGTCGCCGGCGAGCACCTCGAGCGTGACGGTGCGCCTCTCTCCCGGGGCGAGCCCGACGCGGCGGAAGCCGCGCAGCTCGCGCACCGGCCGCTCGACGCGCGACTCCGGGTAGCCGACGTAGAGCTGCACGACCTCGTCGCCGGCGACGGGCCCGGTGTTCTCGACGTCGACGCGCACCCGCAGGGTGCCGTCCGCGGGCACCTCGGCGGTCTCCACCGCGAGGCCGGAGAGGGCGAAGCTCGTGTAGCTCAGGCCGAAGCCGAACGGGAAGCGTGGCTCGTGCGCCATGCGATCGACGAAGCGGTAGCCGTGCAGATAGCCGTACTCGACCTCGTCGCGATCGGCGAAGAACGGGGGCAGCTGGTCCTCGGAGCGGGCGAAGGTGAGCGGCAGCTTGCCCGAGGGGACGGTCTCGCCGAACAGCACCTCGCCGATCGCGTTGCCTCCCTCCAGGCCGGGGTACCACGCCATGAGGATCGCCGCCGTCGAATCGATCCACGACTCCAGGGTGATGGCGCTTCCGCCCTCGAGGACGACGATGGTCCGCGGGTTGCGCCCGGCGACCTCCGAGACCAGGCGCTCCTGCTCCTCGCGCAGCCCCGGGCGGTCGCGGTCGCCGTGCGAGACCAGGTTCTCTCCCTCGTCGTCGTCGGTCAGGCCGACGACGACGATCGCCGCGTCGGCCGCGCCGATTCGCTCGAGATCCTCGGGCGACGGCGTGTCGGTGGCGAAGTGCTCGACCGACACGCCACCGGCGTGGGCGCGGATGCCGGCCAGCGGGGTGACCGCGTAGGGCGGAACCACCCGGCTGCTGCCGTGGTCGCCGAGATTGGCCTGGTCGGCGAGCACGCCGACCACGGCGATCGAGCCCACCCGGCTCGCGTCGAGCGGCAGCGTGCCCGCCTGATTGCGCAGCAGGACGATGGCCTTGCGCGCCACCTCGAGTGCCAGGGCGGTGTGCTCGGGGCTGGCGATCACCGCGGAATCCTGGCCGGGCCTCCCGTCGTAGATCCCGAAGCGGATCATGATGCGCAGGATGCGGCGCACCGCCGCGTCGATCGCCGACTCCGGCACCTCGCCGGCCTCCACCGCCGCGAGCAGCTTGGGCCCGAGGAACCTCGCCATGGGCATCTCGATGGAGAGGCCGGCCAGAGCGGGCGCGACGGTGTCGTTCACACCGAACACCCAGTCGGACTCGACGAAGCCGTCGAAGCCCCATTCGTCGAAGAGGATGTCGGTCAGGAGGTGGCGGCTCTCCGAGCAGTAGGTGCCGTTCACCCGGTTGTAGGCGCTCATCACCGAGCCGACACCGGCCTCGACCGTCTTGCGGAAGTGCGGCAGGTACACCTCGCGCAGCGTGCGCTCGTCGGCGTTGGCGCTGACCGAGAAGCGCACGTTCTCGATGCTGTTCAGCGCGAAGTGCTTGACGCTGGCCACGACGTGCTCCTGGGCGCCGCGAACGAAGGCGACGCCCATCTCGCCCAGGTGGTGCGGATCCTCGCCGTAGGTCTCCTGGGCACGCCCCCAGCGCGGGTGGCGCAGCAAGTTGACCACCGGCGCGAGCAGGACGTTGCCGCCATGCGCGCTGGTCTCCGCCCCGATCGCTCGTCCGACGCGCTCCTCGAGCTCGGGGTCGAACGTCGCGCCGCGAGCCATGCCCACCGGGAAGGCGGTCGCCTGGCCGGCGCGCAAGCCACGCGGCCCGTCGACCATGCGGAAGCCCGGGATGCCCAGGCGCTCGTTGGCCGGCGTGAGGTAGAGATCGTCGACCGAGCCGAGCTGCAGGCCGTGCATCTGCTCGACCTTCTCCTCGAGGCTCATCCGCCCCAGCAGATCCTCGACCCGGTCCTCGACCGGGGCGCTCGGGTCGCGGAAGATCTCCCGGCTTCCACCGTCATCGGACGAGTCCGAGCAGGCGGCCAGGAGCAGGGCCAGAGCCAGCGTGAGGCACGGCCAGGCGAGAGCGGCGGCGAGGTCGAGTCGCATGAGGTCTCCTCGCCGCCGTTTCTCGCCCGATCGACGGGCTCAACACAAGCCCGCAGGCGTCAGAACGTGACGATCGACTCCAGGAAGGCGTAGTTCGCCGAGATGCCGCTATAGGTGTTCGACAGCACGCTGCCGCCGAAGACGTGGCCGTAATAGGCCCCCAGCGTCAGGAAGTCGTACGGCTTGTAGGCCACGCTCAGGTCGAGCAGGAAGCCCACGTTGCGCTCGCCGCCTGCGGGGAGCCCCGCGAAGCCGAAGGCGTCGCCCTTGTTCGCGCCGCCGCCCGAGTAGAGCAGGTCCGCGCCGTCGGTGACCCGCAGATAGTGGACGTCGGTACGCACGTTGACCGTCGAGTGCGGCTTGAGCACGAGCTGCACGAAGCCGTCGGTGCTGTCCATGAGGTTGTAGAAGGGTGTCTGCGCGTAGGTCCGCGCCGTCGGGATGATCTGGTAGAAGGTCGTGTGCAGGCCGTCGGTCGGGTCGTCGTCGCCCGAGGACATGTTCAGCCCGCCGCGCAGCCAGGGCTTCCACGGCACGTCGGGGAGCTGGTAGCCGACCTCGGCGGCAAACGCCCAGGCGCGGTGGTCGAGGCTCTGCCAGTGGCCGAGCTGGCCGAGCGCCCAGAGCAGCAGGTCCGCCTGCCCCGGTCCCACCGCGCGGGTGTGCAGGTAGTCGGCGCCGATCGTGTAGATCAGCGTCGAGTCCTTGTCGGCTTGGCGCTCGGGGAGCGGCCGGTTGTCCACCCAGACGACGTTGCGGCTGTCGTTCAGGTAGATGAAGAACAGGCGCGCGTCGCTGCCGGGAAACGAGGGTGACTCCTTGAGGGTCACCGCGGCGCCGGCGAGCTTGATCTGTGGGATGGTGTGACCGGCGTTGACCTCGAAGCCGCCGGTGGTCGGCATGAAGAAGTAGGCGGTGACGTTCAGGAGATCGTCGTCCCACGACTCGAGCGTGCCGTCGAAGCTGCGCCCCATGTTGGTGTAGTCGAACGGGCCGATCAGGCGCTCGGCGATGCGGAACTGCTTGAGCCACTGCAGCGTGGGATTCTTCGAGGACACCTCGAGCCCGTCGCGGAACAGGAAGCGGCCGCCGCTCACCGACAGCTGGGGCAGCCAGGGGCCGGCTTTCACCCGGGCCCATCCCTGGCGCAGGAAGGCCTCCTCTTGGAAGGTATCGGTGCTGTTGGCGTAGTACGAGCCGCCGGGGCCCTGGGCCGGGCCGGGCAGATTGGCGAGCAGCGAGTGCTGGAGCTGCGCGAAGATCTCGACCGGGTCGCGCTGGATGCGCACGCCCAGCTGGAGCTTGTTCTCGAAGAAGTTGTAGCGGTAGGTGTTGGGCACCTTGGGGTTGGGCCGCGGGTTGAACCAGTCGACGAACTCGCCGCGCGTACGGTCGAAGATCTCCAGGCGCAGCTTCGAGTCGAAGGGGCCGTTCACCGCGAGCGGCTCGAGAGCCGCCGCGGGCGACGCGAGCGCCGCCAGGGAGCTGCCGACCAGCACCCCCAAGCCGAGCACGAAGCTCGCTGCCCGATCCCTGCCGCCTAAGCGGCGTGCCGCGATCCTTCCCTTGCCGATCCGCCAAGCCATGCTCGCCATCGTCTCCCCCCGATCTCTGCGCTGCCGGTGCGGCACACCGCACGGCAGCCGGTGTTGCGTCTCGGTGCGCGGAGCCGATGTGTCTAGCCCGCGCGTCGATCGCCTCGGAGCTCGGCGAGCCAGCCGCACCCCGGGGCGAACTTTCAGTGGGCTAATATATGAACCCTTTGAGTATTAGTTGCAAGCGGTCCGCGGCCGGGTCGGCAGCTGTCGGTGATCAGCGGAGGCGCCGTCTGCGGGTACACGTCGGGGCGCGGTCCACCGGATGCGTGTGCCCGCCCTCGTCGGAGCCATCTCCGGGCGAGTGCGGGGGCGACTCCGCCCAGGCACGGGCGGCGTGACGTGTCGTACGGCCGGGAGCGGCACCCTCGATGGCGATACCCCGCGCCGCGAGGCCGAAGGCGCCGCGCGGGGTGGCCGTCGCCGCCCGGCGGCTCGGGTGGGGCGCGGCTCCACCGTCGGGGTCGGGCGGTTGCCGCGTGCCCCCGCAGCGCGCTCGGCTTCCTGGTGGACTGGGGCGCGCGGCCCGAGCGTCAGGCGCCTTCGCGTGTCCGGGGAATGCCCAGGGCAGGCGTGGGCGGCAGGTTCAGCACCTCGCGGGGGAACAGATCGACCAGGAACTCGACGATGTGCCGCATCGCGATCATTCCCGTGGGCCGTCCCAGGTCGTCGATCAGCGGGACGTGGCGGAAGCCGCCGACGCTCATCTTGTTGAGCGCGTAGGCGATCCCGTCGTCGAGCGTCAGGCACTCCGGGTCCGGGGTCATGAGGTCGCCGACGGCCACGCGGTCGATGTCGCAGGGCCCCGGCGCGACTTTGGTCAGCACGTCGCGCTCGGTCAAGATGCCCGCCAGGCGCTGCCCCTCGTCGACCACCAGGACGCAGCCGACGCTGGCCTCGTTCATCCTCTCGATGGCGCGTCGCACGCTGGCGTCGCGTGGCAGGAGGATCGGCTGCTGCAGGCCGGGCAGGCTGCGGATCGGCCGCTCGAGGACGGCGTCCTGTGGCCATTCCTCCTCGAGCATCCGCTCCTCGGCGATCGCCTCCTCCTCCAGGATGATTTCTTCGACCATGGCTTCCTCCTGGGTGACGCGGGCCCAATCCGTGGCTCGCCAAGGCGGGTCCTAGCGGGCTCGCCCAGGCTAGACAAGCCGGTTTGCTCGCCGCTTCGATCGTCGCCCGTGGAAGGCGGGGCGGGTCGAGCGGGGACCCACGCTCGGCTGCGGGAAGGCTCGGCCCGGCGGGACTCATGGACGCCCGTCCGGGAGCCGATGATAGAGTCGTCGGGGCTCGCCGAGCCGGACGTCATCCGAGAGAGATCGAGATCGAAATGCCCACCGCTCTGCCCCTTCGCGTTGCGATCCTGGACGACAGCCCCGTATCGACCCGGGTTCAGATGAAGCTCGTCGCCAATCGGTTTCCCGACGCGAAGATCACCGTCAGCCACGAGCCGGAGCCGATCCTCGGCCAGGACGTCTACCTGCTCGACAACCGGTTTGGAGACTCGGACCATGCCGTGGACCTGGCCACCCGGATCCGCGAGGCCGAGCCCGACGCGCTGATCATCGTCTGGAGCGCGACGGTGACCAAGGGGCTGCTGAAGCGGCTCTCGCCGGTGGGAATCAACGCCGTCGCCGAGAAGGGCAGCCAGGAGGACATCGAGGCGGCCCTCGACGTGATCGACCACTTCAGGCGCCGTGGGCGGCGTCCCCAGTCGTTCGGCGCCACGATCCGCTCGATCCGCGATCTGCTCGCTCAGTGGAACGCGCGGCTCGCCACCGAGGAGCGGTCGGCGGTCGCGTGACGCGCCGGATCCGCCCGACACCATGGGTTTCGCGGGTGCTCGCCGCGCTGATCCTCCTCGTCCTCGCCCCGTTCGGCCTGCTGCTCTGGGGGATCGTGCGGCTCGACTCGCCGGGGCCGTTTCTCTTCCGCCAGCGGCGCATCGGCTGGCTCGGGCGGGAGTTCACCATCTGGAAGGTCCGCACGATGGCCACGGGCTCGGAGCGTGCCACCGCGCTGGGCACCCGGATCGACGGCCCGTACGTCACGCGCGTCGGGCGGATCCTGCGCAAGCTCAAGATCGACGAGGCCCCGCAGCTGTGGAACGTGGTCCGCGGCGAGATGGCCTTCGTCGGGCCGCGGCCACGGCCCGTCGGCGAACCCGTGGCCGCGC
>CAZGUU010000038.1:6578-24873 GCA_964529315.1 uncultured Enterobacteriaceae bacterium | reverse complement strand
CGGCAGGGGGCGCAGGCCGCTGCGGGCCGGCGAGGGGCGAGAGCTCGGCGCGGTACCCAGGGCGCTTGCTCGCGAGGCCGCGGGCGCGGGCTTCGAGCTCGTCGCAGCCAGCGCGCGGCTCGTGGCCTTGGGCTGGATCCTCCGAGCCTGTGCTGCGCTCACCCGCGCTCCCTTCGTCACCTGGTCGTCTCGTGGGCCGTGCACGGCTCCGCTACTGGGCCTTCTGCCGCTTCTTCAGATAGTGCCCGACCTGGCGGGCGACCTCGGTGCCCGAGCAGGCCGCCTGGTGCGTGCCCATGCCCGCGCCGCCGGCGTCGGCACCTGCATAGTACAGGCCGCGGATCGGCGCGATCGGGCTCGGCTTCATCCTGCCGCACTGCCCGACGATCTGCCCCAGGCCGACGCACTCGCCCCCCTGTCCGGGCAGGACGCTGTCGCGGGTCAGGTTGCTGATCTCTCGGGGGCCGGCGTACTCGCGCCGCTCGATCACCTGGGCGATGCCGGGGAAGAAGCGGCTCATGTGCTCGTCCATGCGTTGCCAGAGGCCCTCGATCTCGCGTGCCTCCGGATTGCCCGAGCACACCGTCCCGGCGACCAGCATCTGCTTTCCCGGGGGGGCCGCCTCGTCGTCGAAGAACGAGTGGTTCACGACGAACAGCACCACCTCGTCGGGGATGTGCCCCTCCTTGACGCGCAGGAAGCGCTCCATGTTCCACCAGCTCTCGTCGGAGTAGGCGTTGAAGATCGCCACGTCCATCACCGGCTTGGCGAGGAAGTAGCGAATGCTGGTGAAGCCCCACCCGGGGACGAGCCCGCGGACGTAGCTCACGTAGCTGCGGTCGAAGTGCTCGGCGCCGACCAGCTTGAGCACCGTCGGCTGAAGGCCCGCGCTGCTCACCACGACCGGCGCGGTGAAGGTCCCGCGCGTGCTGACCACGCCGCGCACCGCGCCGTCCTCGACGAGGATCTTCTCGACCTTCGCGTTGCGGACGATGTCGCCGCCGTTCTTCTCGAATTCACGCAGCATCACGTCGGTGAGCGCGCCGAAGCCGCTCTTGTACTGGCCGCCGCCCCCCTGGAGCATGATCTGCTTGAGGATCAGGATCTGCTCGGAGGCGGCCACCAGGTCGATGGGCTCGGCGAGCGATGCGTTGGCGTGCATCGCCATGTAGCTGTACAGCTCGCTGGGAATGTCGCGCCCGGCGAGGAACTCGTCCATGCTCACGTCGTCGAGCGTGGCGAGCCGCTCCTCGGGCATGGTCACCAGCTCGGTCATGAAGGCGATCACCTTCTGCTGCGCCGCCGCGTCGATCCCCCAGAGCCCGAAGAAGGGCGCCGAGTCCGCCATGCTCTGCGGCTGGGAGAGGATGCGGTAGTCGCTCCAATCGCGGCGCCGGTAGCCGAGCCGGAAGATCGGCCGCGGGTCGTCGGGCTGCAGCGAGGGGCGGAACTCGTCGCTCACGCCCAGCTCGGCGAAGATCGGCTCGAAGGCGCACTGGCGCATCGGCACCTGCCCGTGCGGGAAGAGGTCGTAGGCCCAGCCGTCCTTCTTCGGGCTCGCCATCTTGCCGCCCAGGAAGGCGTTCTTCTCGAGCAGTAGGGTCTGGACGCCCCGCTTCTGCATCAGCGTGGCGCAGGAGCCGCCGCCGGGCCCGCTGCCGATCACGATCGCGTCGTAGCGCTTCTCCATCGATGGGCCTCCGAGATGCCGCGGCCGGCGGACCAGGGTGGCGAGCTCGCATCGCCCACCGGCCGTCGCGCGGCATCGTTACAGTATGGAACGAAATTAAGCCGAGGGCAACCGGAAAGCAAGCTCGCCAAGGGAGAGGTTGGCGCTTGCGTGCGGCCGGCGGCGTGGTGGTCGGGGAGACGGAGGTGGGCCGCGACCACCTGGCGCCCGCGCTCGGCCGACGCCGTACGGCGTGCGATGGCGTATGCCTCAGCAGGCGGGCGCCGGCTCGTCCTTGCGCTGCTGGTCGTCGGACCCAGGTCGACCGGCGCTCGCCATGAGGCGTTGCGGCGCGGGCGGCAGGGTCAACGCTCGCAGCGTGTCGAGCAGATCCTGCAGTCGAACGGGTTTGCTGACGTAGCCGTCCACGCCGGCCGCGAGGCAGCGCTCGCGGTCCTCGCGCATCGCGCGGGCGGTCATGGCGACGATTGGCGTGCGCGGCGGCCGGTCGTTGCCCGCGACCGACAGGTTCTCGATGCTGCGGATCGTGCGGGTGGCCTCGAGGCCGTCCATGTCGGGCATCTGTACGTCCATCAGGATGGCGTCGAAGCTGCCGGCCTGCCAGGCGGCGACCGCTTGCCGGCCGTCCCCGACCACCGTCACCCGGTGCCCGCGCTTCTCCAGGAGCCGTACGGTGACTTTCTGATTGATGGGGTTGTCCTCGGCCAGCAGCAAGTGCAGCGGCCGCTGCGCGGGCGGCGTCGGGGGCACGGGTCGCTCGGCCAGCTCTGGCTCGCGGACCTCGCACGGGTCGGGCACGCGGCAGCGCGGGCTGGGCGCTGCGAAGCGGGCGGTGAAGTGGAAGGCGCTGCCCACGCCGGGCTCGCTGTCCAGCCAGAGCCGTCCGCCCATCAGCTCGACTAGGCGTCGCGAGATGGCGAGCCCCAGGCCGGTTCCCCCGTAGCGCCGGGCCGTCGACCGGTCGGCCTGCTCGAAGGGCGCGAAGATTGCATCCTGCTTCTCGGCCGGGATGCCGATGCCGGTGTCGCGCACCGTGACGCAGAGCTCCACGGGGCAGGCGATGTCGCCCAGCGCGCGGATCGCGGCGGACCCGCCCAGGGCGCCGTGCGGCAGCCCGCACTGGGCGACGGCCACCTCGACGCTCACCCGGCCCCGCTCGGTGAACTTGAGCGCGTTGCCCAGGAGGTTGAGCAGCACCTGGCGCAGTCGTCCGGCGTCGCCCACCAGCACGTCGGGTGCGTCGGCCGGGATCTCGCAGGCGAGGTCCAGGCCCTTCTCTCGAGCGCGCAGCTCGAGCAGCCGAAGCGTGGCGTGCAGTGTGGCGCGCAGCTCGAACTCGGCCGGGTCGAGCTCGAGCTTGCCCGCCTGGATCTTGGAGAAGTCGAGGATGTCGTTGATCACCGCGAGCAGGGCTTCGGCGGAGTCGCGGATCACCTCGCCCGACTCGCGCTGCTCGGCGGTGAGCGAGGTCTCGAGCAGGAGGTTGGCCATCCCCAGGACGCCGTTCATCGGCGTACGGATCTCGTGGCTCATGGCGGCGAGGAACTCGCTCTTGGCGCCATTGGCCGCCTCGGCGGCCTCCTTGGCGCGCCGCAGCGCCGCAGCGGCCTCTTCGCGCGCCGTGACGTCGCGCAGGATGGCGGTGAAGAGCCGGCCGCCGCGGCCATCGTCGGCGGTGGAGATCGAGGCCTCGAGCGGGAAGGCCTCGCCGTCGGCGCGGATCGCGGCCACCACTCCCGGCCCGCCCATGCGCCGGCTGCTCGCGCCATTGCCCGCAAAGCCGAGCAGGTGCTCGCGATGCGCCGCGCGGGCGTGCTCGGGCACGAAGCGCTCGAGCGACGTGCCGATGGCTTGGTGCGCCGTGCAGTGGAAGATCCGCTCGGCTGCGGGGTTGAACAGCACGATGCGCTGCTCGTCGTCGACGCCGACCACCCCGTCCATGGCCGATTCGATGATCGAGGAGAGACGGTCCTGGATCTGGCGTCGCTCGGCCTCGGCGCGGGCGCGCAGCGCCTCCTCGCGGCGCAGGCGGGCGCCGCTCCAGAGGACCAGCCCGCCGAGCCCGACGGCGAGCAGCGTGGCGAGGGCAGCCAGGCCGAATTCGCCATCGTAGAGCCCCTGGCGGCTGCCGCCCAGGATCGCCCAGCCGAGCAGCAGCGGAGCGAGCACCACCGCGGGCAGCAGGTGTCGCGTGGTGGCCGCGGCGGCCGAGTCGCCGACCAGAATCCCTGCCGGGCTGCTCTGGGGGCGGGCACAGAGCACTCCCACGGCCACGCCCAGCAGGCCCGCGGCGGTGTGCAGCGCCATGCTGGCGAAGGGGCTCACCCGGTAGAGCGCCGCGACGTCGTAGAGGTAGGCGTCGAGGGCCAGCAGGGCGAGCAGGCCTGCGGCAGCCGCGAGGCCCTGCGCGAGCAGTCTCAGGCGCGGTACGTCGAGCAGGCCCAGCGCTGCGGCCAGGGCGAGAAAGGCGGTGGCCGTTGCATCGGACATCGGCGCCAACCCCATGGCCAGCAGGCCACGGGCACCCGCCGCTGGATCGACCGACGTTGCCCCGCTGCGCGGTGCGAGGAGCGTTGCGAGCGCTACGAGGGCGATCAGAGCGGCGCAGCCCCGCGCGGCCCACAGGCGGCGGAGCGGCGAGCGACCGGTGTCGGCAAGGGGTGCGGCCTCCCCCCGGGGCGAGCGGCTGCTGCTCGGCAGCCAGGGGACGGCAGCATCCGCAAGCTGCCAGCGCAGTGCGGCGCCGGCCAGCACGAAGCAAAGCGCCGTCGAGATCTTAATCTCCGCCCAGCCCCGAACCACGCTGCGCAGCGTGGGCACGTCGAGCAGCCAGCCGGCCAGAACGCTGGTCCCCAGCAGCACGGCGCCGAAGCTCGCCGCCCAGGCCAGTCGCAGGGCGACGCGCGACCCGCCGGACCCTCGGTCGCTCGTCCCGGCGCCGTTGCGCCGCTCGGGCGCCGGCTCTCCCGGGGTCGAGCCGAAGTGGCGGGGGAGCGTCACGCCTCGTGACCGCCCCTGGCTGCCGCTTACGCGGCGCGCCGGGGCTCGGTGGCCGAGCCAACCAAAGCCAACCGATGCTCTTGCGCTTTGCGTCGAAGACTCCGTCGGCCCGGCCGTTCGAGGATCCAGCAGGGGGAGCGGCACGCGGCGTGCCGCGCGAGGACCCAATCCTCGTGCCATGCTCGAGCAACGCCGGAGCACGGAGCTTCCCGGCCCCGTGCGCACCCTGCGGCTCCTGCCTTGTCAGGGCCCTGACCGTGCGGGTGCCATGGCCAGGCGGCTGACAGCTAGGGCCGTCACGCCTGCGAGCAGCGCTCCACGGTACGCAGCGCGCCACGCCACGCGTGCCAGGGTCTTCCGCTCAGCGCTCCGAGGTCGAGCGCTACCTCTACCTGCGCGCCACGCGGGCGAGAGGATTCCCCCTGCCGGCCTGTGGCGGTGGCCACGCGCAGACCCCTATCGCATCCTTGCGGCTACTCCGGGTGCGCAAGCGCAATCGGATCGATGGCTCGCGGTAGGCCTCGGGAGAGGGCGGCCGTGTCCGTCACGAGCTCCGCCTTGGCGGCCGGGTACGCATCCACCATCAGGTAGAGGCGCGTGGCCGCCGGCAGCGCGGTGCCGGCGAGCGGTAGGCTCACCGATCGCACGCGGCCTGCACCGTCCGCGGTGCGCTCCATCGTGTAGCCGTAGTCGAGCGGCACCGGGGTGCCGCTCGATGCGTCGATCAGCAGCAGGCCCAGGGCGTGCTCGGCGACGAGCAGGGAGGAGTCGGCGAGCGTCGCGGTGGCGCGGTCGTCGGCCACCGAGAAGGTCACCGGGCCCACGCCGCTGGGTGGCTGGCCCACGCCGCCCGCGAAGGGGCGCAGCTCGGCGCCGCCGTAGACGTCGAGCACGTCGGTGTCCGGGTTGCACAGGCCGAGCAGGCGCAGGAAGGTGCCGTAGAAGTTGATTCCACCGCACACCGCGAAGACGTTGAGCCGCGGGCTCTCGAGCGCCTGCCCGCTCGCGTCGATGCGCGTGGCCACGCGGAACAGGTTGAAGGGCAGGCGGATGCCGTTGAACTCGACGGCGAAGCCGGCCTGGTTGATCAGCGTGAGCAGGCCGCGGTCGTGGTGCACCTCGAACGGGAAGAGCACCTTGGTCGTGGGGTCGACCACCGTGCGGTTCTCGCCCTCGGCGAGCTTCGCACCCACCACCCAGGCGATCGCTCCGTCGTCGCCGAAGGGCTCGACCAGGCCGACCAGGTAGTGGATCGAGTCGAAGCCGATTTGGTTGTAGCTCGGCAGGATCGTCGGCAGCGGGGCCGCGATCCGGTACAGCTCCCAGATTCCGGCCGGGTCGCCCGGCTGCGCGGGGACCGGCAGCGGCAGGCGCGCGGGGCCCTGCGGGGTGCGCACGCGGAAGCGGAAGGCCGCGTCGATGGGTGGGCCCTCTCGGCCACCGGAGAAGCGCAGGCCCTCGCGCTCCGGCTCGATCAGCGTCGCAGCGCGGATGCGCACGGCGAGCGTCCCGTCGCTGCCGCCGCGCAGCCGAGGATCGGGCGCGATGGTGACGAAGCGGCGATCCCCGGAGACGTCGACGCGCACGCCGGAGGGCGGGTCGAGCTCGACGACCAGGCTCTGCGAGTCGATCAGCGCAAGCCGGCTGCGCTCGTCCTCGCGTGCCACGAGCGAGAAGGTGAGCGGCTGATTCTCGTCGATCTCGGCTGGCGCCTGCGTGAGCACGCCGCCGAACTGCGTGGTGAACAGCAGGCTTGCACCCTCGGGCGGGGCCCGGTCGGGGCCGACCGAGCAGCGCTCGTCGTCGCGCGCCTCGTCGCGCAGGCAGTAGTCGTGCGGCACGCTGAACACGCCGCCGCTCTCGCCGCCGATCACGATCGCGTCGCGCCCCAGGGCGGGCGAGGAGTTCAGGTCGTTGCGCGGCTCGTCGATCAGGCGGATCGACCAGCGCAGCCGGCCATCGGCGCCGATCGCCAGAAGGCGTCCATCGCCCGAGCCCACGTAGACGTTGCCCTGGGCGTCGATGGCGGGCGAGGAGCGGATCGGCTCCCGCGTGTCGAGCTGCCAGCGCAGGACGCCGCTGGCCGGGTCGAGCCCGTACACCGACCCGTCGGCCGAAGGCTGGACCACGGTGCCGTCGGGCTGGCGCGCGGGGCTCGCGTAGATGTGGTCGCGTGCCCCGAAGGCCCAGAGCAGCTCGCCCGTGGCTTGGTCGAAGGCGCGCAGGAAGCCGTCGAAGCCGCCGACGAACATGCGGCCCTCGGGGTCGATCATCGGGCTCGCCGCGACGCTGCCGTTCTGCGACGAGGCGCCCCAGATCTGCGCGCCGCTCGCGGCGTCGATCGCGACGATGTTGGGCACCGGCGCGATCTGGAAGTTGTTGCCCATGAACAGGCGTCCGCCCGCCGCGTCGACCGCGGGCGAGGACCACGTCTGGTCGGAGGTCTCGAAGCGCCAGCGCACGTCTCCCGAGTCGCGGTCGAGTGCGTAGGTGAAGAAGTTGTCGTTGGGGGCGAAGAGGGTGCCGTCGCTGCCGATCGCGACGTTGCCCTCGAACCAGCTGATGAACGCAGCGTTGACCGACGGGTCGTCGGCGGTGAACGTCCATCGGGGGCGGCCGTCGGCGGCATCGAGCGCGTAGAGGCGCCCGTCGCCGGAGCCGAAGTAGAGCTGACCGCGATCGTCGAGCAGGGCCGCGGAGTCGACGATCTCGCCGGTGAGCAGCTGCCAGCGCACGCTGCCCGCGGCGTCGAGCGCGTAGAAGGTCCGGTCGGCCGAGCCGATGTAGATCGTCCCGTCGCCACCGATCACTGGCGAGCTGAAGATCCCCTTGCCGGTGGGAAAGGTCCAGAGGTGCCCGCCGCGCTCGGTCGGAGCGATCGGGCTCTGTCCGGTCTGCGCGGCGTCGCGACGGAACTTGGGCCACGGGCTGTCGGCAGCCAGCGGCACGTCGTACGCGAAGCGCGTGGGTGCTCCGTCCCCGCCATCGGAGCAGGCCGCGAGCAGCAGAGCGCTCGCGAGCCATGGCAGCGCGGCGAGCAGTCCCAGCGCGGTGCGCGCGCCGCGGCGCGGGCGGGCGCTCACGTCCGCAGCTGGGCCCGAGCCCGAACGATCGGTCTGCGCTTCGAGGTGGGCCATGGGAGCGAAACGCTACGGGAGTGCCCCGCAGTGGGCAAGGCCCGGAGCTACCAGCCCCGGAGCTACCTCGCCGCGTCGTCGCCGCTCCCCGCGCCCACCGCTACGTGCCCGGGCTCGCCGCGCGAGACGACCACCGCGGCCGCCAGATCGCCCGTGACGTTGAGCGTCGTGCGGCACATGTCGAGCAGCCGGTCGATCCCCAGGATCATGCCGATGCCGTCGGGCGGCACGCCGATCAGGCCGAGGATCATCGCGACCACGGGGATCGAGCCCGCCGGCACGCCCGCCGTGCCCACACCGCCCAGGATGCAGATCAGCACCACCGTCACCTGCTGGGCGAGGCTCAGCGGCACGCCATAGAACTGCGCCAGGAACAGCACGGTCACCCCCTCGAAGAGCGCCGTGCCGTTCTGATTCGCGGTCGAGCCGATGGTCAGCACGAAGCGGCTCACCTGCGGCGGCAGACCGAGCTCGCGCTCGGCGACCAGCAGCGAGGTCGGCAGCGTGGCGTTGCTCGAGGCGGTGGAGAAGGCGGTGAGCATCGCGGCGCGGATGCCGCGAAAGAAGCGTCGCGGGCTCATGCCGCCCAGCCAGGCGACCGACGCCGAGTAGACGACGAACTGCTGGATGGCCAGCCCGAGCAGGACCACCCCCACGTAGGCACCCAGCTGGCGCAGGATCTCGTAGCCGAGGCGCGCCGTGGTGGTGAACAGCAGGCAGGCCACGCCGAGCGGGGCCAGCTCGATCACCAGCCCGAGCAGCCGCATGACGACGTCGTAGAGACCTTGCAGTCCCTCCTGGAAGCGACGCGCCGGCGGCGTCGGGGTGAGCGCGATGCCGACGCCGAGAAGCAGCGCGAAGACCATCAGCGCCAGCATGTCGCCGTCGGCCATCGCCGCGACGACGTTGGTGGGCACCAGGCCCAGGATGAAGTCCATGGCGCCCAAACGCGCCGCGGGCGCGGTCGCCGGAACGAGCGCGGCCTGCTCGGTCAGGCGCGCGCGCAGCTCGGGTGCGAGGCCATCGCCGGGGCGCAGGAGGCCGACCAGCCCGACGCCGATCAGCACCGCGATCGTCGAGACGACCACCGTGTAGGCCAGGGTTCGGGCACCAATGCGCCCCAGCCGGCGCACGTCGCCCAGCTCGGCGACACCCAGCGCCAGCGAGGAGACGATCAGCGGGATGACCAGCATGAAGAGCAGCCGCAGGAAGAGCTTGCCCGCCGGCTCCGTCACCCCCGCGACGAAGGCCTCGAGTGCCGGCGAGCCGCCGAGCGTGAGGTGCGCGGCGACGCCGAGGACGACGCCGCAGGCCAGGCCGGCGAGCATGCGGACAGAGAGGTCCCTGGGCATCGCGCGACTATGCGCGGCCCCGGCGCGCAGGGCAATCGTGTGGCCGCGCAGCGAAGGGAGCGCGCGCGATCGGGCACGCTGTGCGCTGATGGCGCGGTGCGCGGCCGACACGGCACGGCGCGGTGCAGCGCATGCGGCGCCGCGCGCCTGGCCCTTGGGGCACACGGCGCAGCGCGACGCGATCGGCTTGTGGTGCGGACGCGCGCCGCGCGCACGGCTCGCATGCCGGCCCCCGATGTGCTCAACAGGAGGCACCGGGCGCGGCCGCAGATCCGACACCCGCGCGGGCCCCATGCTGAAGAAGCTCGTCGTCCTGGCCGTGGTGCTGGTCCTGTCCGCTCTCGCGGCCGAGGGGACCGCCCGTCTCTTCTATCGCCTGATCGAGCACCGGCCGATGGACACAGCCGAGCTCGACGCGCGCAAGCACCAGCTGGTCCGCGAGGCGCGCTCGCTCGAGGTGCAGCGCACGGGCCGCCGGGCGCGCGGCACCGAACTCGCCCTGCACCCCTACCTGGGCTTCGTCTACGATCCCGCCTACGACCCCGAGGGTACGCGGCAGGCGCATGGCCTCCCCGTGTCCCCCCATGGCTTTCTCGACGACAAGCTGCCGGTGCGGCCGGCCGCAAAGGACGAGGTCGTCGTCGGATTCTTCGGCGGCTCGATGGCGTTGTGGGTGTCGAGCGAGGGCGCCGCCGCTCTCGCCGCCGAGCTCGCGCGAATCCCCGAGCTGCGCGGCAAGCGCATCGTGATCGTGCGCCTGGCACTGGGCGGTGGCAAGCAGCCGCAGCAGCTCCAGGCGCTCGCCTACTTGCTCTCGCTGGGCGCTCACTTCGATCTGATCGTCAACCTCGACGGCTTCAACGAGGTGGCGCTGCCGCCCGGGGCCAACGTCGCGCGGCGGGTGTTCCCGTTCTACCCGCGCGACTGGGCGACGATGGTCGGAGAGCTCGACGATCCGATGGTCACGCGCCTGGCGGGCGAGATCACCGCGCTGGTGCGCTTTCGCGGGCTGTGGGCCGAGGCCTTCCTCGAACCGGGGCTGCGCGACACCGCGCTGACCACACTCCTGTGGCGAGCCGTGGACGGCGCGATCGGCCGGCTGACCGCCGCCCGGCGGCTCGACCTCGCGGAGTACGAGGGCCAGCTCGAGCCCGACCAGCGGCGCTTCTCCGCGCAGGGCCCGGTGCGCGACTACGCGAGCGACGCCGAGATGTACTCCGACCTGGCACGCATGTGGAAGGACGCCTCCTTGCAGATGCACCGCCTGTCGCGGGCCAACGGCATCCGCTACGTCCACTTCTTGCAGCCCAACCAGTATTTTCCGGGATCCAAGCCGCTCGGCGAGGAAGAGCGAAAGGTCGCGATCCGCGAGGGCAGCGAGTTCGGCAGGAGCGTGGCGCGAGGCTATCCCCTCATCCGTGACGCCGCCCCCGAGCTGGTCCGCGAGGGCGTGGAGCTGCACGACCTCACGGGGATCTTCGCCGGCCTCGAGGAGCCGCTCTACGTCGACGATTGCTGCCACGTGAGCGCTCGGGGCAACGCGATGATCGGGCGCAAGATGGGCGAGGCGATCGCGCAGGGCTTCGCCGAGCGACGCGAGCGACGCCGCCGCGACGAGGGCACCCCCGAGCCCGCCGCAACGCCGCCCGACGACGACGCCGGAGCGCCGTTCGCGGAGCGGACGGGGTGAGCCCAGCGTCCATGCAACCCAGCCCGCGCGTGCCCCGCGCTCTACCGCTGGCGACGCCCTTGCTCCTCGCGCTCTTCGTGGTGCTGGCGCTGGTCGTCGCTCTGATCGAGGTCGGCGTCCTCGAGTACGCCTACGCTCGCATCGGCATCGGGCACCGCTTCTTCGCCGGGCTGCTCCTGGCCTCGTTGCTCGGCAGCCTGGTGAACCTGCCCGTCGGCCAGCTGCGCCCCGGGCCGCTCGTCGCCGTGAACCTGGGCGGGGCCGTCGTGCCGGCGCTCCTCTCGCTGCACCTGGTCGCCCTGCACGATCTTTGGGTGTCCGCTGCGCTCGCATCGGGGGCGGTGGCGGTCGTGACCCACATCCTGGCCAGACCCGTGGCCGGCGTGGGCATCGCCGTGCCGGTGCTGGCGCCTCCTCTGCTCGCCGCAGCGGCGGGTCTGGCCACCGGCGGACAGGCCGCGCCGGCGCTCGCCTACGTCGCCGGGACGCTCGGTACGCTGATCGGAGCGGATCTGACCAACCTGGGGCGCATGCGCGAGCTCGGCGCCCCGGTGGTGTCGATCGGTGGCGCGGGTACCTTCGACGGCGTGTTTCTGGCGGGCGTGATCGCCGTGCTCCTCGCCTGATCGGCACCCGTGCCGCCGGGGGATCCCACGGCGAGCCCCGCTGCCGAGGCTCGCTGCTCAGCCTTTGCGATCGGGGCCGCCGCGCCTTGCGCTCGATTCGAGGCGTCGCAGCCGCAGCCGCAGCCGGTCGAGCGCATCCTGCTGCACCCGCACGATCGCGCGCAAGCGGAGCAGGTGGTCGCCGAAGATGCGATTGACGGCGGCCTGCTTGTCGCCCAGCTGGCCGGTGTAGATCAGGACCCGGGTGTGCAGGGCGACGCGGAAGCGGCGAAAGAGGCCGCCGACCAGGGGCAGGCGCGGCGGGCGCGAGTCCATCGCCAGCCAGAGGTTCTCGGGGTGCATGGCGCGCTCGATCTCGTACTGGCCGCGGTCGTCGTCGGAGAGGTCGGAGAGGTCGTCGACGTCGTGCAGCGGCCGGACCGGCCGTGGGGCGGGGGTCGCCACGAGTCGCAGGGCGGCCTCGCGGTCGGCGGTCGCCTCCTCGGCCCGGCTGGCCGCGTCGCGGGGCGCGATCGCCGCCGGATCCGCCGGCGCCGCCTCGTCGGCTGCCAGGGTCGCGGCGTCCTCGCTGTCGAGCGCGGAATGGAGAAAGCGCTGCACGTGGCGCGTCTGGTCGCGCGCCTCGCCCGCGGCGTCGGCCGCCTCGGCCAGGACGGCGATCAGCAGGTCGTTGATCTGGAGCTGTCGGGAGAGCGCGTCGCGCAGGTCGATCGGGCGGCCGCTGCCCAGGATGGTGGCGCGGCTGCCGTTCTGCAGGCTCTGCAGCTCGAGGATCGCGCGACGCAGGTCGGGGCGTGCCACCAACCCTTGCGCCAGCTCGAACTCGATCTGCGAGAGGACGTCGTTGACGGTGGGGTCGCTCATGCCACGATCCCCGCGGCACCCCGCGACGCCGCGCTGCCGCCGCCGGCGAAGCGGGCGATCACCTCGCGGTAGATGCGCGCGAACTCGCGTGCCATCTGCTCGTGCGTGAAGCGCTCGAGCAGCCGGCGGCGGCCGGCCAGACCCATCTCGCGCAGGCGCTCGGGCTGGGTGAGCAGCGAGACGATCGCCTCGGCCAGGGCCTTGGGGGCTTCCGGCTCGACGAGCAGCCCGGTGACGCCGTGCTCCACGACCTCGGGGATACCACCCGCGCGGCAGCCGATCACGGGCTTGGCGAAGCTCATCGCCTCCAAGTAGATCAGCCCGAACGACTCGTAGAGCGACGGCGCGACGAACAGGTCGCACGAGCGGTAGAGCTCGTAGAGGCGCGCGTCGCTCACCTGACCGGCGAAGGTCACCAGGCCCGCCAGACGCGAGTGCCGGCGGCGGAAGTGCGTCGGGTAGTCGGTGCCCATGCGGATCTGGAAGCCGTCGTTGCGGCTGTTGTCGGCTCCGGCCACGACGAAGCGCACGTGGCTCACGCGGCGCAGCACCTGCGGGATCGCCGCGAACAGGTCGAGGATGCCCTTGCGCTTCTCGAGACGGCCCACGTAGAGGACCACGAGCTCGCGCGGCGGGCGCTCGGGCTCGAAGGGACGCACCTGCGCCTCGTCGGCCGGCTCGATGCCGTGCGGCACCACCGCGCAGCGCTCCGGCCCGGCGGTGACCCCGTACACCCGGCGCAGGGTCTCTACCGTCGCGCGGGAGTTGGCCACCAGGAAGCTCGCGCGCTCGACGAACGCCTGCTCGACCTCTCCGACCAGCCGCATGTCGGCGCTGCGCACCTTCTGGATGTCCGCCACCTGTCGGTTCGCGGTCTGCAGGCGGACGACCACCGGGAGGAGGCCCGCCATGCAGGCGACCAGGCCGTCCACCTTCCATAGTGGCGAGTCGACGAGCTGCACGCCGTCGTTGAGCACCAGGCGGCGGATCTTCTCGTGGACCGCGTGGCTGTGGTTGAGCGTGTGGAAGAGGTCGGAGTACGGCTGGAGGCGTGCGTAGCGCTCCAGGCGGTCGACGATGCGGTGCACGTACGCGCCATCCTGCCAGGTCACGCTCTCCCGCTCTCCGCGCGTCACCACGTGTACCGTGTGGCCGAGCGCGGCCAGACCCTTGGCCATCAGGCTGGTGTGCCGTCCGACGCCCTCGAGGTGCGCGGGCGGGTAGGTGCTGCTCAGCAGGCAGAGGCGCAGCGGCGGGTCGGGAAGCGAGATCTCCGGGCGTTGGCCAGTCAGCGGGTCGACGGCCGGCTGCAGCGGCGACTCGGGGTTGGGAAAGGGAACCACCGGAGCGGTCGTCTGCATCGCCTGCGCGGCGCGCTCGCGCGGGATCGCGCGGCGCGGCGCGAGCAGGCCGCGCAGGCCGCCGTCGAGGCCCGCCCACATCTCGAGCGCGCGCATCCGCCAGCTACCGCGGCGGTCGAGCTTGCCCTCGCGCCGCAGCATGCCGCCCAGGATCCAGCGGCCGTGCACGAAGCGCAGGCAGCGGTAGGCGATCGTGCGTGCCGGGTCGCCTCCCGCGCGGCCGTTCTTGATCATGAAGTAGAGCATCGACTTGGTCTGCACCCAGGAGCGGAAGTTCCAAGTGAAGACCTCGCGGTTCCGGCTCGAGGCGGGGACGTGATAGACGACCGCCTCCTTGACCGGCTCGACGATCCCTCCGGCGGCGGCCAGGCGCATGGCGGCGTCGGTGTCGTCGTAGACCCACTCGTAGAACTCGTCGAATCCGCCGATCTCGAGCAGGCGCCTGCGACGAAACGCCATGTTCGTGCCCATCATGCGCGCGATCCAGTGGCGCCCCTCGCCTGGAGGGAGCGCCTCGAGGCGCGAGTCGCGCACGTCGATCTGCTCACCGAGCGACGAGATCACCCCGATGCGGTGCTGCACGGCGGGCATGCTGGGATGCACGCAGTAGACCATTCCGCCGGTGGCATCCAGCCGCTCGTCGTCGAACAGGCGGGCGAGCTGCTCGAGCCAACGCCGGCTGGGCAGCGCATCGTCGTCGATGAATGCCGCAACGTCGCCCCGCGCGGCGAGCAGGCCGACGTTGCGCGACTGGCTCAGGTTGGCCTCCGGGCAGCGCGCCACGCGCACGCGCCCGTCGTACTCGGCGAGGACGTCGAGGGTCGCATCGCGCGTCGGGCCGACCACGGCAATCACCTCGAACAGGGGGTAGGACTGCTGCTCCAGGGAGCGCAGCAGGGTGCGCAGCGGCACGGCCCGGTCGATCGTGTTGACGATCACCGAGAAGCTGGGTGGGCTGGGCGCGCTCATGGTCTTGGCGGCGCCACGCGGGCGCGCCCGTCCAGATAGCAGGGTCGCGGGATTTGTCGACGCGAAGGCCAGCGCTCTCGCCGCGGGCTGCCCGCGAGCCGAACGCTTTCGGGAACCGCGGCCCGCCACGCGGCGCGGATCGCCCGCGCTCGGCGACCGGCTGTGGGCTCGCCGGCTCACGCTCAGCGCGGCCGCACGCGTACCCAGTCGACCAGGATCCCGAGATCCCGCCCGTCGCCGCTCTGGCCGAGGCGCGCCGGGTTGAACGTCGGCATGACGAGCCGCAGGCGAGAGCGGCCGAGCATGGGCCCGGCCTCGGCGGTGAACGAGAAGACGCGCCAGTCGGTCTCGACGCGAAAGCGGCCGACCGGCCGGTCGTCGAGCTGAACCTCCACCTCGGGCGGCGGCACCTTCTCGTTGGCGTAGACGCGGGCGCGGATCTCCACCTCGACCGGCCCCGGTCCGGTGACCGGTAGATCGATCTGGGCTTCGCCTCGTGTCCAGCGGGCCGAGGCGTCGCCGGGGATCCGCTCCTTGGGATGAAACCCCAGGCGGATCTGGCTCGCGTCGAGCGTGCCGACGTCGATCAGCGCCTCGCGCGGCGGTGCGTCGAACGGCAGGCGGGGCTGTGCGTCGTAGATCTCGATGCCGTAGTGCGCGGTCTGCATGACCGAGGGGTAGGAGTCGTAGGTGTTCATGAGCAGGGGTAGTGACACCCCGACCTCGGTGAGCGGCCACAGGCCGAGCTGGCCGCGCACGCCGGGCGAGATCGGCTCGACGGCGACCAGCTGGACGGGCCGACCCTCGGCGGCCGCGCGAGCGAAGACCCGCGCCAGCAGCGAGGCGACCGTGGCCGGCTCGGCGCGGCGCACGGGCACCACCGGGTGGTCGTAGAGGAAGCGCAGCGGCGGGCCGAAGGTGTCGGCGAGCAGGGCGGTCGGGGGCTCGGCGACCAGCAGGACCGCACGTGGCGCCAGGTGCGACTCGAGCTCGGCCAGGCGCGCGAGCGCGCCGGCCATGTCGCGCTCGCGCAGCACGAAGCGCGACTGCCACAGCAGGCCCCCGACCAGGCCGAGCGCGAGCAGCGCCGCCCACGCGCGGGCCAGCGGTAAGCGGCGGCTGCGCGCGATCGCCGCGATCGCGGCCGCGGCGAGGATCGCCAGCGTCGGCAGGACGATCGGCACGTAACGCCGCATCGTGTAGATGTGGTAGGGCGTGTTGCGGATGCGCCAGACGTACTGGACGGTGGTCAGGCCGCCGATCGCCAGGAAGAGGCCGACTCGCTCGAGAGGCGCGCGCAGCAGGAGCACCGCCATGCCCAGGGTGGAGAGGAGCAGGCCCAGTGGCGTCAAGTACCATCCGATGCGCACCCAGTTGTGCGCGTCGAGCAAGGGAAACTCGTTCCACGACGGCCAGGTGAGCGTGGTGCGCACCGGCTCGAGGGAAGGGCGCAGGAAGTAGGCGTAGGCGCTGAGCGCGATGGCCAGCGCGGCGAGCAGGCGGCGGGTGGTCGTGCAGCGCGCGATGCGCAGCAGCCCGTCGATGCGCTGGCGTCGCCTCTGGGGCTCCCCGAGCGCGAGCCGGACCCCCGCGACCGCGGCGATGACGACGGCGACGGCCGCCGCCATTGCCACGGGACGCCGCACCAGGTGGAGCAGCGAGCGCGCCGGCCCCTCGAAGACCTGCCAGACGTAGGGCCAGGCGAGCAGCCGGGCGTGCAACGCCGCGTGCAGGCCGAGCAGGGCGAGCGAGACCGCGAGCGCCGTGAAGCCGCGCGCCCAGCCGCCGCTCGCCCACTGGACGGCCAGGGCGAGGCCGAGCAGGACGACCACCGGTGGCACGTCGATCCGGGTGAGCAGCGCAAGGCCGAAGGCCGCGCCGCCCAGCGTCCCCAGGGCGACCGAGCGCGCCTCGCCGTCGCGCAGGTGCTGCCAGGCGAGCAGGCCGGTGAACACGAGCAGTAGGGTGAGGGGCTCGGCCGTGGGGTAGCGGGCGAAGAAGATCTGGGTCGGCGTCGCGGCGAGCAGCACCGTAGCCAGCAGGCTGGTCGGGGCGCCGAGCAGGCGCCGGCCGAGCAGGAAGACGGCGGCGAGCCCGAGCACCGCGCACAGCGGTGCCACGAGCAGGCCGGCGCGCATCCCCGCCGTCGCGATGGCCACGGCGGCCAGCGCGGGGTGAGCCGGAAGGAATTGCGGGATCACCCGCGCCGGCTCGAGGTCGTCGACGTACCAGCCGACGAACAGATTGCTGCGGCCGAGCAGATTGCTCGGCACCGGGCGCAGCGAGGCATCGCCGTGCTCGGCGAGCAGGCGCACCCAGTCGTCCTGCACGATCAGCGCGCCGGTGCGCGCGATGGTCGCCGCGACGTTCATGTAGGTGCCGGCATCGGCGCCGCCCAGCACGTACTCGTGCGGGCCGAGGTGCAGGTAGAGCGCGGCGCAGCCGAGCAGCAGGGCGAACGCGGCCACCTCCCACGGCCCGCCCGCCCGCAGCCGGGGTGGCGCGGCCCGGCGCTGCGCGACGACCAGGGCCGCGGCGATCGCCAGGCACGAGAGGCCGATCCAGCGCAGCGAGAAGCGTCCGACCGAGGCCAGCGCGACGCCCAGCCAGACGACGACGATCAGCCAGCCGACCACCGTCAAGAACAGAGCCTCCAGCAGGTCGAGCGCCGGGTGCCCCTGCCGGGCGCGCGCCCAGCCGGCGAGCAGGGCCACGCCGAGCAGCGCCCCGCCGCAGGCCAGGGCGATCAATCGGGCCTCCGGGGGGTCGCGGCGATCACGCGGGGAGGGCTCTCCGGTACGCCTCGCGGAAGCGCGCGGCGACCGCCGGCCAGGTGTGCCGGGCGAGCACCTTGCGCCGTCCGGCAGCGCCCATGGCGCGCGCCCGCTCGGGCTGCTCCAGGAGGCTGCACAGCGCCTCGGCCAGGGCGCGCGGCCGCTGGTAGCCCACGAGCAGGCCGTCGCGGCCCTCGTCGACGACGCACGATACGGCGCCCGTGGCACAGCCGATGACCGGCTTGGCCGCAGCCCAGGCCTCCAGGTAGGTGATGCCGAACGATTCGAAGGCCGAGGGCAGGGCGAAGACGTCGAGCGCCGCGAAGAGCAGCGGCTTCTCGGCCTCGCTGAAGTCCTCGATCAGCCGGACCCGGCCGCGCAGCTCCGGCGGGAAGGTCCCGATGCGACTCTCCACCTGCGCCGCGTACACCGTGCGCGCCCCGGCGATCACCAGGCGCGTGTCGGGAAAGCGGCGCCAAACCTCGGGCATCGCCTCGAGCACGGTGTCGACCCCCTTGTGCACCCCGAGCTGACCGACGAACCCCACCACCTTGCCGCCCAGCAGGCCGAGACGCCGCTTGGCGTCGCAGGGGTCGATTCCCAGGAACGACTCGACGTCGACGCCGAGACCGATGGTCTCGATGCGCTCGGGCGAGGCGCCGCGAGCGATCACCCGCTGCGCCTCGTAGGCGGTGTACGCGATGTAGCGATCGACCTCGTGGATGGCGCGGTGGATGCGCAGGCGGTCGAACCCCCAGCGATCCTCGGGGTGCAGCCCGCCGAGGAAGACGCACGGCCGGCCCGAGCGGTGCGCGCCGCGCAGCGCCTCGTA
>CAZGUU010000038.1:0-6568 GCA_964529315.1 uncultured Enterobacteriaceae bacterium | reverse complement strand
GCGCGGATGGCGCGCTCGAGCCCCGGGACGAGCGGCCCCCCGTACCAGGTGCGCAGGTGCTCGTTGAACGGCAGGTTGCGCCGAAAGGCGATCCCCTGGACGACATTGAGCAGCGCCCCCGGCGTGCGCCACACGGCGAAGCGTCGCACCCGGACGCCGTTGCGCGTCTCCCAGCCGGCGGCCATGCGCGGCAGGGAAGGGCGGGGGAAGGCCTCGGCGCTGTAGCAGTCGGTGGTGAAGACCGTCACCTCGTCGCCGAACTGGCGCAGCATCTCCTCGGCGAGGCGCTGCACGACGCGCTCGGTGCCGCCGACGGCGGGTGCGTATCCCTGCACGACGTGCAGCAGCCGCAGCGGCCGGTCGCAGGCGCTGCGCGGGAGGCTCGCCGATGCGGTGGGTGGACGTCTCTGGGGCAGGGTCACGGCCATGCGCGGGATCGACCTCGGGATCCCGCGCCCGCAACCCCGAAATCACCCCGCCCGGGGGCTGTCAAGCTGCCCCTGCGCCCGCTGCCCGCAGCGCACCCGCGGTCGGCGGCTCGACTGCCTTCCTTCGCGGCGCGGCGCGTGGGGTTTCCTCGTCGGAGCTGGCCGCCGAGGCAGGCCGGGCTGGCGATGGGCGCTCCGGGCGAGGTACTCCGGGTGCGTCCAGCGCCGTCGTGGCCTGGGGGAGGGAGGAGCGATGCCGAGCGACACCGAGGAGATCTCGAGACTCATGTACACCTACGCCGAGCGGCTCGACGAGGGCGACTTCGAGGGGGTCGCCGAGCTGTTCGCCGAGGCCACGTTTCGCTCCGCGGGCCAGGATGCGGTGCTGCGTGGCCGCGACCAGGTGCTCGCCGTCTACCGCATGACCGTGGCCACCTACGACGGCAAGCCCGCGACCAAGCACGTGACCACCAACCTGATCGTCGAGCTGGACGGCTCGGGCGACTCCGCGAGCGCCCGATCGTACTTCACCGTCCTGCAGGCCTGCTCGGGGCTGCCCCTGCAGCCGATCGTCGCCGGTCGTTACCACGACCGGTTCGTGCGGCGTGACGGTCGCTGGCGGTTCGCCGACCGCCTGATCTTCGTCGACCTGGTCGGCGACGTGAGCCGTCATCTCGGGCAGGATCTCCTCGGTGGCTGAGAGCGCGAGCAGGAATCGCATCCTCTCGGCCGGTTCGACTGGGTTTGGTTGACGCTGCCGTCGTGCTGGACCATAGTCGCGACGGGTGAGGGTCTAGGGCTTGACGTCACGCTTTCTCGATCGCGAGGGCGACGCGGCCTTCCGCCTGATGTTCGAGCGCAGCGCGGACGCCATCCTTCTGCTCGACACCGAGACCAACCGGTTCGTCGAGTACAACCAGGCGACGCTCGACATGCTCGGGTGCTCGCGCGAGGAGCTCTCGGCGCTGCACCCCTCGGAGCTCTCGCCGCCGACGCAGCCCGACGGGCGCGACTCCTACGAGAAGGCAAACGAGATGATCGCGACGGCGATCCGCGAGGGGAGCCACCGTTTCGAGTGGACCCACTGCAGCCCGCATCGCGACGAGTTTCCCGTCGAGGTGCTGTTGACGCCGCTGGTGCTCGGACCGTTGCCGCTGCTGGTCGTCGTGTGGCGCGACATCACCGAGCGAAAGCGCAGCGAGCGAGCGCTGCAGCAGGCGCAGAAGCTCGAGTCGGTGGGTGTTCTGGCCGGCGGCATCGCGCATGATTTCAACAATTTGCTGACGGCGATGCTCGGGCACCTGCACCTGGCGCGCTCGGTGGTCGAGCCGGGACATCCCGCGGCGTCGCACCTCGACACGCTGGAGCAGGGGATCCTGCGCGCCGCGGACCTCACGCGTCAGCTCCTGGCCTACGGCGGGCGGGCCGCCTTTCAGGTGGAGTCGGTCGAGCTCGGGCGGCTGGCGCGCGAGATGGCGGACCTGTTCTCGGTCGCGGTGTCCAAGCGCGTGGCGCTCACCTGGGAGATCGGCGACGCCCCCGCGGTCAGGGCGGATCGCGCGCAGGCGCAGCAGGTGATCATGAACCTGCTCACCAACGCGAGCGAGGCGATCGCCGACGCCGACGGCCGGGTCACGCTGCGGGTCGGTGCCGTGGAGGTCGACGCGGCCACCCTGGAGCGAGACTTCCCGGGGCAGGGCCTCGAGCCCGGGACGATGGTGGTCCTGGAGGTCGAGGACACGGGGCGCGGCATGGGTCCCGATCAGATCGAGCGCATCTTCGATCCGTTCTACTCCACCAAGCAGCCCGGGCGCGGCCTTGGCCTCTCGGCCCTGCGCGGCATTCTCAAGGCGCATGGTGCCGGCGTCGCCGTGCGCAGCCGTGTGGCACAGGGGACCACGTTTCGCACCTTGTGGCCCGCGCGCGACACCCCGGCGCCGGTGCCGGCGCCGCGCGCCTCGGCGGCAGCTCGCACCGAGGGATCGCGAGGCTCGGGTACGGTGCTGCTCGTCGACGACGAGGATCTCGTACGCAAGGCCGTTCGGCTTCTGCTCGAGAGCCTGGGCTTCGCAGTGCTCGAGGCCGCCGATGGGGACGCGGCGATCGAGTGCTACCGCAGGGAGCGATCGCGCATCTCGTGGGTTCTGATGGATCTCACGATGCCGCACAGGGACGGCCACGCGGCGTTCCTCGAGCTGCGCCGTATCGATCCCGACGTGCTCGTCGTGCTGAGCTCCGGTTGGGCCGAGGACGAGGTCGCAGCGCGCTTTGCCGCCGCGCCGCCAAGTGGCTTCCTGCAGAAGCCATTCACCATCACCGAGCTCGAGGACCGGCTCGGGCGCCTGGGCCTGCTCTAGGGTTCTCGAGCGCCAGCGGAGAGCCGCTCGCGCTGAACGTCCGGCCAGAGCCCGGCGCCGTCACTCGGACGGGGTTCTATGGCGTGCGCGCCCGGTAGAGCCCCGCCTGGTTGCGCGTGGGCGGCGTGGCGAACGTGGCACCCCAGCAGCTTCCGTCGCTCGAGCGCAGCTCGACGGCGACCGATGGCGAGTGCGCCAGCGGCAGTACGGGCAGCGGTAGGCTCGCGCCGCGTGCCGTGACGACGACGCTCGAGCGGCCGGCCTCCCCCGAGCGCAGCCGCGCCGTCACGACCCCGTCGGGGAGGGCTTCGGGACTCGAGTAGCGTACCCCCTCGTTGCCGAGCGCACTCCAGCAGGCGCGCCCGGCACAGCTCCCGCCGGCCGGGATCGCGCTGCGCAGGGCGAGCGACCAGGTGCCGGCGCTCGAGTCGAACAGGCAGAGCGCGTAGCCGGTGGCGCCGCCGATCGGGTCGCCCAGGTCGGCGAAGGTGGTCGCCTCCCCCTGCAGCCATCGCCAGGTGAGCGAGTCGCCGGAATCGGGCGTGCGATCGCGCAGAACCAGCGTGCTGCGCCCCGGCGCACGGCAGAGCGGGGCTGGCTCGGCGAGCCCCAGGCAAGCGCCCGCAAGGCAGGAGTCCGCGCGGGTGCAGAGGTCGCCGTCGTCGCAGGCCGAGCCGGCCGCCTCGTGCTGGCAGGCGGCGTCGCAGCAATCGCCCGCCGTCGAGTTGCCGTCGTCGCACTGCTCGCCGGCGGTGACCACCCGGTTGCCGCAGGCGGTGACCGTGCAGTTCGCGTCGCAGCCGTCGCCGGAGAGGGTATTGCCGTCGTCGCAGGCCTCGCCGGGATCGAGGGCGCCGTCGCCACAGGTGACTTCGTCGGCGCCGACGTCGACGCGCAGGCCGCTGGCTCGCGGCGCGCCGTCGAGGTCGACCTCGCCAGGGGCCGAGACCGTCGCCGGATCTCCCGCGTCGATCGCCGGCGACGAGGCTCCGAGGTGGAAGTCGCCGCCCTGCGGCGCGACCAGGAGAGGATCGGCGTGCTGCGAATTCGCGTCCTGGCCGGTCGCCGCGCGGTATGCCGCGAAGCCCGCATGCTCGGTGCCGTTCCACAGGAAGCGGGCGGCGGCCGGGCCGGCCGGCGTGAACCAGAGGTTGTAGTCCAGGTCGTTTGCCGTGTTGCCGGCCTCGGAGGTGAGCAAGCGGTTGGCCGCGGTGCCGTAGATCAGGTTGTTGCGCACCGTGTTGCCGTCGGCCCACTGGATCCACAGCTCGCCGAAGCCGATGCCGTCGGGGTCGTTGCGGAAGATCGTGTTGTTGCGCAGCTCGCAGCTCCGGGTTCGGCCCACCTGGGCGGCGTAGCCGCCGAAGGCCAGGCCGGCCTTGTCGTTGGCGTAGATCAGGTTGTCGCGTACGACCACGCCGCTGGCCACCTGCCCGGGGTTCTCGGCACCGATTTCGATGCCGATGTCGGACTCCGTGACCAGGTTGCTCTCGATGACGATGTCGCGGCCGCCGTCGACGTAGATGCCGGCAGCCCAGCCGCCCCCCTTCTCGCGCGCCCGCATCACGCGGTTGCCTCGGCAGACGCCGTTTCGCGCTGCCTTGGTTGGGTCGGGGTTGATGTCGGTCTCGCCGCCGATGAAGACGATGCCGATGTTGTTCACGTCGCGCACGACGTTGTTCGTCACCGCAAAGCCGTCGACGTTGCCGTTCAGGGCCAGCGCCTCGCTGCGGTACGGCTCGCAGTCGTGGATCTGGTTGCCGTCGATCACCAGGTCTGAGATCGGCATGGGCTCGGTGCCGTACACGGTGATCCCCATCGCGTGGCGCCCGCGGATGTCGTGGATGTCGTTGTCGCGGATCTCGATGTGCGAGCCCGAGCCCACCACGCGCACGCCCGAGCCGTCGTTCACCCCGAGGTCGTTGCGGATCTCGAAGCCCGAGATCCTCACCCAGCTGCGACTCTCGATGAGCACCATGTCGGCACCCTGGACGCCGGTGCCGTCGAGCGCCGGGCGCTCTCCGGGCCAGGCCTCGAGAGAGACGAACCCCGCGGCGGCCGAGCCGCTGCGCGGGAAGACGAGCTTCTCGAAGTAGGGGGTGGGCTTCTCGCGCACCAGGATCGTATCGCCCGCCGCGGCGGCGTCGAGCGCCGCCTGGATCGAGGTGAAGTCGCCGCCCGAGGGGGCGACCACGAGCGTGGCGGCTGCGGCCACACCGGGCAACGCAGCGCAGGCCAGGGCCACGATCCAGGCTGCGCTGGCTTCTCCGAGTGCACGCATCGGGGCTCCCTGATCCTGGCCGGATTCGTCTTGGCGGGATCCTGCCGCACCTTGCCGCTGCGAGCTCTGCCGCCGCTGCGTGCGTCGCAGCGGCGGGTGCTGCAGCGAGGACGACCCGCCTGCGTCGGTCGCCTCCGACCCTGCCGGCACGCGGCGTGGGAGTCAATGCGCTCCCTGCGCAGGAGGCTAGCTCCCGAGCGGGCTTCCGGCAGCCCGCAGGCGGCCGGATGCTGGACGCCTTTCGGGCCTAATGCTAACCAGAAGCGCGGTCGGTCCGTCGACTGAGTCCTCTGTGCGGTTTCGTCGGTATCTCGTCCCTGCCGCTCTGGCTCGATCGCCTCTCCTACCAACTTGGGCCGTCTGAAGGCCTCTTTCGTTCAGACCCGGAAAGTAAAAGGCGGGTCGCGAAGCCCCAAGGGCAGGAATGAATCATGGGTAAGAAGCTCTACGTCGGGAACTTGAGCTACAGCGTCGACGAGACGGCGCTGGGTGAGCTCTTCGCCGAGTACGGCACGGTCGAGAGCGTGGCGATCGTCAACGATCGCGAGACCGGGCGTAGCCGCGGCTTCGGCTTCGTCGAGATGGCGAGCGACGCGGAGGCGCAGGCGGCGATCGACGCGCTCAACGGCCAGCAGGTCGGCGGGCGAGCACTGACGGTGAACGAGGCTCGCGCCCGGACCGACGAGCCGCGGCGGGGCGGCGGTGGGGGCGGCCGCGGCGGCGGTGGACGCGGCGGTTTCGGTGGCGGTGGCGGTGGCGGCGGCTACGGCGGGGGTGCCCGTCGCGGATCGAGCCGGTTCTGATCGCCTCACCCTTTTCCTGGCTCGAGCAGCGACCTGGATGGGGTGTGGCATGCTCGAGCGACACCCAGGTGCGCGGGCAGGCGGCCGGCTTGCGCGATGGTGAGGCGAGCGGTCGTGGAGACCGCTCGCGCAAGCTAGATGAGAGCATGGTAGGTGGACGGGCGGGTGTCCAGGCGGGCGGCTGCGCGCCCGGCCGGAGGGTGTCTTGAGAAAGTCGAACCCAACGTTCTTGAAGAGGCAGAAGGAGCTGGCGCGACAGCAGCGCAAGCAAGAGAAGCAGCAGCGGCTGGCCCAGCACCGCGAGCACAAGGGCCCCGAGATCGCCAACGAGAGCGATATGCTGGGGCTCGGGCTCGATCCGCAGCGGCTGGCAGGGGCGGCGGTGCCCAAGACGCCGTCCTCGTCCGACACGGGTTCCGAGGGAAGCTAGGGAGGCCGCACGTGTCCCGCGTGGCGGGCACTTCCCGCCTCGGCTCGCGCGAGTGTCGAGCTCGAGGGGATGACGGTCAGGACGCCATCAGGAGCTTGCGGACGCCGCCGCGGAAGGTCACCTCGCAGACCGTCGGGCTGGCCAGCCGCGTGACCACACCTTCTCCGAACGTCGCATGGCGAAGCAGCTGGCCGGCCTCGTAGCGTTGCCCAGGGGAGTAGGCGATCGGGGTGCCGGTGGCTTGCCGCATCGCCCGAGCCCACAGATCC
>CAZGUU010000037.1:0-24926 GCA_964529315.1 uncultured Enterobacteriaceae bacterium | reverse complement strand
GCGCCGGAGCGCCGCAGGCGCCCTGCCGGAGGCCGCGCCGGCGCTCGTCGCGCTGCGCGCGCGGGTGCTGCGCGAGCACGGCGCGAGCTTCCTCGAGGACCGCGCCGCCGAGCTGCGCCGCGAGCTGGTCGCGATCGATCCCGAGCAGCGGCCGCTCGACGTGGCTGGGCTGGTCGAAGACGCTCTGCCGGTGCTTCCCGAGGCGTTTTCTGCCCGCTACGGGGATCGCTTTGCCGGGCTGCTCGCCGTCGAGGTGCTGTGTGAGGCGCGCCCGCTTCGCGCCGAGGCACACCACGCGCCGGCGGACGACGCGCTCCGGGTTCGAGAGGAAGAGCGTGCGGGCCTCGAAGCGCTCGTGGCGCGCCTCGAGGACGATGCCGTGAGCCTGGTGGCCTCGCGGCGTCCGGGCTGGAGCTTCGCGCTGCTGGTCGGCATGGCCCGTCTGGTGGCGGCTCGCCAGTCGCTCGAGTCGGGGCGGCTGGTGCTGCTCGATGCCTTCCCCGACGGCGCTGGGCGCGTGGCAGCGACGGAGGTCGAGCGCCAGCGCTCCATCCTCGCGGCGCTGCGGGCGGACGCCGAGGCGGAGCTCGAGACGGCGCGGACGGCCCTGCGCGCGCCGCAGGGCCCGTCCCAGGCGCAGTGGTCGGCCATCGAGGCGGCGGGCAGCCGGCTGCTCGAGCTCGGCCGCGCGGCGGATTTCGGCGGCGAGCTGCGCGTCGCGCCCGGAGCGCTCGTTGCGTCGCGCGGTGCGCTGCGCGAGGACCTCGTGCAGCCGGCGCTAGGACGAGCCGAGCTCGAGCGGGCGCTCGCCGTCGCCCGGGAGAACGAGCGGCGCTTCGCGGCGCGCCTGCGGGAGCTCTACGGCTACGATCTCGTTGCGCGGAACTGCGTCTCGGAGCTGTTCCGCGTGATCGACTCGGCCTTCGCGGATGCCGAGGCGGGGCCGCGCGAGCTGGGCGTCGAGGCGCCGCAGCGCGGCGAGCAGGGGGGCGAGGCAGGGGGCGAGCTCGACGCCCATCGCGGCGCGACCGGTGTCGATCCGGCGCAGGAGGTGGAGCGCAGCCGCCGCGAGTCGCGGCGCCGGCTGGGCGGCCACGTCGCGATGCGCGGCACGCTGCGCTTCGTGCCGTTCGTCTCCAGCGCGGCGGTGCGCGAGGCGTGGTCGGTTCGCCAGACGTGGGTCGTCCCTTCCCATCGCAGTATCGCGCTGCAACGGATGGCCGAGCGCGAGGGATGGCTCCCGGTGCGACTGCGCGAGTCGAGCACCGTGACCTCGACGATCTATGGCGGGGCAAGCCGCGACTCGACCTTCCTCTTCTTTACCGACGACGCCCCGGCGCTGCGCCCGATCCTGGGTGCGTTGAACCTCGCCACGGGGGCTGGTGCCGCACTTCTCGGCATGCCGCTGGCGCCGCTCGACGGCGGGCAGGCCCTCCTCGCCGGCCTGCGGGGTGTGCTCTTCAGCGTCCCCGAGCTGGCCTTCGTCGGCCTGCGCAAGGGCACGTTCGATTACGTCCCGGCCGTCGATCCGTCGCTGGCCCACGAGAGGGCGCCCTGATATCGACCGAGCGATGCGCAGGTCCTCCCTGGCGGCTTCGGCCGCGGGCGCCCTGCTCGTGGCGGCTCTGCTCGCCTCCTGCGGCGACCGCTCCGGACCCGCGAGCGGCGCGGTCACCGTACGACGCCTGGGCGACCACATGCGTGTGGCCAGCGCCGCGGCCGGTGTCGACGTCCACCGCTCGCCGCTGCGCCTGGTCCTGCTCGACGCATCGGGCGCGACCGTCACCGCCCTGCGCCCGACGGGGGGCGTCTACTACGAGCGCGGGACGGCGAGCTTCGAGCTGGGCGACGTCGTCGCCGATCGCGACGTCGACGGTGGCGTGGCGCTCGAGGTCGCCACGAGCGAGGGCACGACGGCGACGGTCACGCTGCGCTTCGTCACGGCGCGCACCGTCGCCCTGGTCGCCGAGCCCGCGCAGCCCGAGAGCTTGACGGCGGTGGGCAGCCGCTGGGACAGCCCGGCCGACGAGGCGATCTACGGCCTGACCGAGCGCCTGCGCGACTCGCCGCCGCTCGCACCCGGCGTGATCGACATCCCAGTCGACGACCTGCGTCCCCCGGAGGTCGGCTCGCTCGACCGCCGCGGCGAGCGGGTCGAGATGCTCATCCGGCCGACGTTCTCGCTCTACGCGCCCTTCTACCAGAGCTCGCGCGGCTACGGCCTGTCGGTCGACGGCACGCTGCCCGGCGTGTTCGACCTGGCCAGCGCGGATCCGGGTACGGTCGACCTCCGCTTCGAGACCGGCACGCGCCCCGAGAGCCGCAGGCTCGCCCTGCACCTCTTCTTCGGGCCCGAGCACGCAACCATCCTCGACGAGTACACGGCGCTGGTCGGCCGCCCGTTCGTCCCGCCCGACTGGGCGTTTCTCCATTGGCGGTGGCGCGACGAGCTCGTAAAGGGCGCGACGGCCGAGCTCGACGGCGCGCGGATCAACGCCCAGGTCGCCGACGACGTCGAGCAGTACGAGGCGCTCGGCATCCCGCCGGGCGTCTACCACTTCGACCGTCCGGTGTTCCCCGGCGAGTACGGTCTCGCGCGCTTCCTCTGGGACGAGGAGCGTCTGCCCGAGCCCGCGGCGATGCTCGCCGCGCTTCGCCGGCGCGGCTATCGCACGATGGTGTTCAGCGCGGCCTGGGCGTGCGGCGACCAGCCGGGCGACAACGGCCACGAGGCGCGCGCCCGCGGCTTCCTCGCGCCGGGCGCGAGCGGCTCGCCGCGCTGCGCCGACGCAGGCGGCTCGAGCTTCATCCTCGACGTGACCAACCCCGATGCCCAGGCCTGGTGGCGCGGCCTGGTGCGCGACTTCGTCGTGCGCGAGGGCATCGACGGCATCAAGCTCGACCGCGGCGAGGAGCACATCCCGTCGGCGGCGAGCGACCTCTGGGCCGACGGGCGCAACGGGCGTGAGGTGCACAACGACTACCCGACGCTGCAGGCGCGCATCCACCACGAGGCGCTATCGGAGGCGCGGCCCGACGGCGACTTCGTGCTCTTCGTGCGCGCCGGCTACGCCGGGACGCAGCGCTACGCGGTCGCCTGGGGCGGCGACATCACCGGCCGCGAGTCGTTCGGCACCGGCCGCGGCACCGACCTGGGCCTGCGCAGCGCGATCATCAGCCAGCAGCGCGCCGCGTTCATGGGCTGGCCGATCTGGGGCTCGGACGTGGGCGGCTACTACGAGTTTACCGACCGCGAGGTGTTCGCCCGCTGGATCGAATTCGGCGCCTTCTCGGGGATCATGGAGATCGGCGGCGGCGGCACGCACGCTCCCTGGGACATGCCCACCGAGCCGCGCTACGACCCCGAGATGATCGACATCTACCGGCGCTACACGCGGCTGCGCGAGACCCTGCAGGGGTACATCGCCGCAGCGGCACGCGAGGCGGGTGCCTCCGGCATGCCGATCGTGCGCCCGATGGTCTTCTTCGACCGCTCGGATGCGCGCCTGCGCGACCTGTGGGACCAGTACCTCTTCGGTTCGGACCTGCTGGTCGCACCCGTGTGGCGCTCGGGCGAGCGCTCGCGCACGGTCTACCTGCCGCGCGGCGCCTGGCGCAGCTACTGGGACGAGGGGCAGCGCTTCGTGGGGCCAGCGACCATCACCGTCGAGGTGCCGCTCGACTCGATCGCGGTGTTCGTGCGCGAGGGGGCCGAGGTCCCGCGACCCTGAGAGCGTGAGCAGAAGACCCCTCCCGTTGCGGCGGCCCACAGGCACCCTGGGACTGTCCGGGGATTCCTCTTCACGCTCCGAGCGCGGCAGGCGGCCGCCGTGAAGCAGGATGTCGTGCGTTGCACCCGCGACTGCCGGGCTCGCCCGGGTGCCCGGCGAGACATTCCTGCTTGACGCCGTGCTCCTGCGGCCTGTAGGCTCACCACTCGGAATGACCTGCGACCGCCGGGCTGCGGTGAGTCTCGCCAGTCCCGGCGGTTTCGCAGGCTGGAAGGCGCTCGCTCACCCAAGGAGGTTCCTCGATGAAGACCTGCCGGTACATCGCGGGGCTGGCTCTGGTCGCAGCCGTGCTCGTCGCCACGGATGCACCCGCCACCACGCTCGTGTCGGGCGTGATTAGCTTCGAGCACACGCCAGGGAATAGGCTGGTCTGTACGGTTACCAACGCCGGAGCGAAGCCGATCACCCTCGAGAGCGGGCAGCTCTTCTTCGGCGGCGAGCCGCCGTATACGGGGCAGCAGAATGCGGCTACGAGCTGCGGCACGTCGCTCGCCCCTGGCGACTCGTGCCTGAACGAGCTCACCGGCTCCTCCGGAGACTGCTTTTACTGCTACTGCAAGGTGAGCTTCACCGGTAGCAAGAAGGGCGTTCGTGCGGTGCTCACGAGGCAAGTCTATGGTGACACCGTGGTGGCCGTCCCGCTCAATTGACCGATCCACGGGGGTCGGCCCAGCTTCGCCTGGACGGCGGCCCGTGCCGTTCTCGAGGCAATCGAGCGCTCGCCCCGAGCGGTCCTACTCATCGCGCCAGCACGCGCTTGGCGCTCCCGGGATGGAGGTCGAGCTGGTGCTCGACGGCGACGATCGGCGTCACCTCTCCCGCTTCCGTCGTGATCGCGCCGCCTCCTCCGAGATGCAGCCCATCGCTCGGCATCAGCCGCGACGCGAAACGCCGGCGGCTGCATGCTGTTGTTGGGCAGGGCCACCGAGTACCCTAGGCAGCAAGTAGCGGCGCAAGATCCGCCTTCTTGGCGGCGGGGAGGCCGAGGCCCCGCAAGACCCGGTTCACCGAGGCGAGCGAAACCCGACCCGGTGCCGTGATCTCGATTCCGATCGGCCGCCCATCGCGATGGAAGTCGACGATGAGTCCCGGCGCCACTTGCTCAGCCCGCGAGCTCCTGTCCCCCGACCGCCGCGGCAGGTATAGGTAGGCAGCGAGCGGCCGGCCGCGCCGGTACGTGACCTCGAGATACGGCTCGTTCATGTCGTGCGCCTCGAAACGGCATAGGCCGTGACGACCACCAGCAACTCGACCGCGTGATCCGGCTCGACGATTACCTCCCAACGCTTCCGCTTGTGCCGGGTCTCGATGACCCATCGACCTTTCACGATGTCCTCCCGGTACCCTTCCGCAAGCTCCATCATTTCACGCAGCTCAATCTCGGTGAAACGGCGATCCTCCATGCGCCGGAAGAGATGCGGACTCAGCTCGAGCCTCCACGCCCACCACTCGGGCCATGCTGAAGCGTCCAGCCGTCACCCCCAAGCCACGTTCACCATGTCGCACCACCTCTCGCATATGCCCATCGCCCAGCATCAGCGGCGGTGAGCAACGCCGGCCGCTGCATGCTGTCGTCAACCGGCTCACTCGATCGTGAAGTAGTCGGAGTCGAGCCGCTTGATGTCATAGCTGTTCACGAGGGTGACGCCGACACCATGGTCGATCATGAGCTCGGCGAGCTGGGTCCCGTTGATGAGGACGATCGTGCTCTGAATGGAAGCCGCGTATGCCTGCGCCTCCTTGCTGAAGTCCGACGTCGTGATGAAGATGCCCTTGCGCGCGCGCTGGCCCTGGAGTGCCCCAGCGAAACGCTGGATCTCCGGCCGACCGACAGTCGCCTGCCACCGCTCGGCCTGCCAACGCGCGACTTCGCCAGACGTGCCCAGAGGGCCTCGATCGTGCCTCCTCTACCCGAATGCCCCGCGGGCCAAGCCGACGACGCCCATTGAATCGCATCTCGTCGGAGAAAGACAAGGAACGGATTGCCGCCGGCCGGCAGGGCCTGCTTCGACTTCTTCGCGGGCCGTTCGTGCTCGGACGGCGAGATCTTGCGGCCGGGCCGGGAAGGCTGGCGCGAGACCCTCGCGGGGCGAGAGGTCCCCCAGAGCCGGAGCGTCCATGTCGAGCTGGGCCGTGACCACCCGGGAATCAGCCGCACCGCGCGTGTGCTCGCGGCGGTCGCACGGGCAAGCTACGCAGCACGGCGTGGGCGTGGGCGTGGTCGAGGGCGAGCTCCGTGAGCTGTGGCGCTACCCGGTCAAGTCGCTGGCCGGGGAGGCGCTCGGCGCGAGCGAGGTCGTGGCGCACTACGGCATCCCGGGTGACCGCGCCTGGGCGCTGCGGGACGAGCAGGCTGGCGAGATCGCGAGCGCGAAGAAGCTGCCCGGGCTGCTGACCCTTGCAGCCCGCTACCGCGAAGCGCCGATCGGCGCCGGGGCCCCGCCGGTGATCATCCGTCTGCCCGACGGAGCCGAGCTGCACAGCGCCGACCCGGGGGCGGCGGCCCGCCTCTCGCGCGAGCTCGGTCGACCCGTCACGCTCTGGCCCCGGCGCCCGGCCGAGGATCTCGCCCATTACCGGCGCGCCCAGCCCATCACGGACATGGTCGCTAGCATCAGCGAGGCGTCGGAGCTGCTGCCCGAGGAGCCGACCCCGGACCTCTCCGCCATCCCGGCCGACCTGTCGATCGTCGCCGACCACGTCTCGCCGCCGGGCACCTACTTCGACTACTTCCACGTGCACCTGCTGACGCTGCAGTCCATGGCGAGCCTGCAGGCCCTGCTGCCCGCGGCGCAGATCGACCGGCGCCGCTTCCGGCCCAATCTCGTGCTCCACTGGCCGCACACGGACCATGCCTTTCCCGAGCTCGCTTGGGCGGGCCGGCGCATCGCGATCGGCGATCTGCGCCTGCAGGTGGTCATGCCCGCGATGCGCTGCAGCATGATCACGCACGCGCAGGCCGGGCTGCCCAAGGATCCTTCGATCATGCGGGTTGTGGTGCGCGAGTGCGGCATGAGCTTCGGCGTCGGCGCGCAGGTGCTCGAGCCGGGACCCGTACGGGTAGGCGACCGCGTGCGGCTGCTCGATGCGGAGCCACATTGATCCAGAAGCCCCGGAGCCCCGAGGCTCGCGGGAAGGAGAAAGCCAGCCATGTCCATCCGACACGTCGACCCTGCCGGCCTCTTCCAGATCGACGGCTTCACCCAGGTCGTCACCGCCTCGGCGAGAAGGCTCGCTTTCATCGCCGGCCAGGGTGCCTTCGACCGTGAGATGCGGCTGATCGGTGCCGGGGACTTGCATGCACAGACCCTGCAGGCGTTCCGCAACCTGAAGATCGCCCTCGAGGCGGTCGGAGCCGGCCCCGAGCACGTCGTCAGCTCGACCTTTTACGTGGTGGGCCTCGACGCGGCCGCGGTGGAGACCTTCTCGAGGGCGATGGCCATCGCTCTCGACGGGCGCCCCTTCCCGCCCAACGCCTCGTCGATGATCGGCGTGCAGAGCCTCGCGCTCGAGGGCATGTTGATCGAGATCAGCGCCGTGGCCGCCGTCCCGGAGTAGGGGTGATCGCCACGACCCAGTCGCGCGCGAGCGTCACGAGCCGGCCGGGGGCAAGCGGCGAGCACGGGCTGCGAAAGGACCAGAAGACTTCGGCTGCGAGCGGTACGCGGGCAGGCTCAGCCGAGCAGCGCCTGTGCCAGCGACCTGGTGAGCGATGGGGCGGCTGCGCGGAGTCTCTTGTCCTCGGTGACGAGCTTGGAGCCCAGCTGCTGCGCGGCCCCGAGGAAACGGGCATCGTAGGCGGAGACGCCGAGCTCCATCCCGAGCGCCAGCGCTCGGCGGTGTGGGAGATGGATCAGTCGCGGCATCAGTCGTTCCGCCGTGGCCAGGGTGGTATCGGCCGCCGATGTGCCGATCGCGCCCGTTCGCTGGTGGGTCGCCAGCACGTTCGACAGCTCGATCAGGACGAACCCCTCGCTGCGCCAATCCGCATCCTGCGCATAGAGTGCCTGCGCGGCCTCGGTATGATCCCCCTCGATGAGCAGGTAGACGAGGATGTTCGTGTCGATGACCACCATGCGGCCATCTCTCAGTCACGACCGGTGGCGATCGCCGTCTCGATGTCGCGGATCGTGAGGGGCCGCTTGCCGCGAAGCCGGATGGGTCGGGGTGGCTTGCGCGGCGCATCCACCGCCGCGGCACTCGCGATCCCGGCCTCCAACAGCTGCGTGATCTCGTCCTTCAGCCTGCGGTTGCAGTAGACGGCTCGCAGCTTGATGCGCCGCATCAGGTCGTCGGGAATCTCGAGGGTGGTCTTCATGCACCCATATTTCCATAAATCGGGCGATCTGTCGAAGCCGCACGTTTGGCGCCCCTCGCTCTCGGAGGTGACGGTTGCCATCGATCGACCGGCGCTCACACGCCCGAGGATGCGCGGTCGGGGAGCCGGGCGCCGGTCGATCTCTTCGTCGTGAAGGCCGCGCCTCAGCCGGGAAGCGTCCGCGGCACCGGCTCGAGGGAGAGCGCCGACTCGGTCATCGCGCACACCTCGGCCTGATCCTGCGGCGCAAGGCGCCACTCGCCGGCCGTCGCGCTCTGCGCGATCTGCTCCGGGCGGCTCGCGCCGACCAGGACGCTGGCCACCGCCGGCTGGCCGGCGAGCCAGCCGATCGCCAGGTCGAGCAGCGTGCGGCTGCGCTCGACGGCGAAGGCCTCGAGGCGTGCGACCAGCTCCTCGTTGCGCGGCGTGAAGATCGACTCGTGGGTGATCCAGCGCAGAATCTCAGGGTTCACCTGGCGCACGACGGCGTCGGGCACGCCGGTCAGGTTCTCCGTCGCCGGCCGCCCGCTGGTCAGGCGCGCGCCCTCGGGGCGCGCCTGACCAGGCCGGTACTTGCCGGTCAAGAAGCCGCTGGCCAGGGGGAAGTAGGGCAGGATGCCCACACCGTGCTCGAGGCAGGCTGGCACGAGCTCGCGCTCGATCTGCCGGTCGAGCAGGTTGTAGGGGTTCTGCGCCGAGACGAAGCGCGTCAGGTGCTCGGTGCGCGCCACCCAGTTGGCGTCGACCACCTGCCAGCCGGCGAAGTTCGAGCATCCGATGTAGCGCACCTTGCCCTGGCGGACGAGGTCGTCGAGCGCGCGTAGCGTCTCGTCCAGCGGCACGCCGGGGTAGGGGAAGTGGAGCTGGTAGAGGTCGATGAAGTCCGTGCCCAGGCGGCGCAGGCTCGCCTCGCAGGCGTAGAGGATGTGGCGGCGCGAGCTGCCCATGTGGAGCAGACCGGTGTAATTCCCGGTCGGGCCGACGAACTTGGTCGCGATCACGGCGTCCTGGCGGCGGCCGCGCAGCGCGCGGCCGAGATACTCCTCGGAGAGCCCGCCGGGGCCGTAGATGTCGGCCGTGTCGAACAGCGTGATGCCGCAGTCCATGGCGCGGTGCACGATCGCCGCCGACTGGGCGGCGTCGCAGCGGTGGCCGAAGTTGTCGCAGCCCAGCCCCACGGCCGAGACCAGCAGGCCGGAGCGGCCCAGGGGGCGATAGTCCATGTCAGGCCTCCCCGGCGAGCGCGGCTAGCAGCGCGCCGCGGTTGCGTGCCCAGCCCTCGTCGAAGGGCGTGATGTATTTCCATTCGGTGCGGATCGCGGCGAACTTCCAGCGTCCGTCGTCGCGTACGTACTCCTCGTGGTAGGTGCCCATCATCCACTGCGCGCGGCCCGTGCCGGTGTCGGTGGTGGGCGCCTCGAAGTACCAGCGGCCCGTGGCGCGGTTGCCCTGCACGTCGATGATGGGGTTGTGCACCATGTGCACGCAGAACGACACGCCGCTCGGCACCATGGTGCCGAAGAAGGTGCGCAGGCCGTCCTTGCCCTGGAAGATCGACGCCGGGCCCATGCCGAAATCGACGCGCGCGTCGTCGGCGAAGTGGCCGACCAGCTCCTCGCAGATGCGCGGGTCGGTCAGGCCGGCGTCGCACAGGTAGCAGTAGGTCGCCTTGAGCTTGCGGATCTCTTCGATGTCCTCGAGGCGGCGCAGCCTGGCCGCCAGGTCTTCGAGCGTCATCAGTCTTCCTCCGTGCACTCGCGACGCGCTGGCGTGCCTCGCGACGGGCCGGCCAGCGGCCCCGCGGCGCGGCGCGCCGGGTGCCTGCGTCGATCGAGCGCGCCGCGACGGCGCGCTCAGTATCCCTGGTAGCCGTACTTGGGGTACTTGCCCACCACCAGGAGCTCCGTCGTGCCGTGGCCGATCTCGCCAGCGCAGCGGAACTCCGAGCCGTAGTCGCAGTAGCCCCAGATCTCACGCATCACCTCTGGATCGGTCACGTCGAGGCGGTAGCCGTCCATCCACTTCTCGCCCATCCACACGCCGTGGATGAAACCCTTGTAGGGCAGGCCGTAGCCGCCTGGGCCCTGGTAGCAGATGGTGGTCGGCCGCACGGCGACCTCGCGGGTCGTGCCGTCGACGGCGGTGAGCACCACGCGGCCGCCCTTGAAGCGTCGCTGCTGCTCCGGGCGGCTGTCGTCGAACTCGTAGAAGTGCTCTACGTTGGCCAGCTCGATTGGCTCGCCGGCCACGCCGAACGGGTGGAAGATGCCGCCGCTGAAGTGCCAGCGGCGAGCTCGCCCGACCCGGTCGTCCCAGATCTCGCGGATGTGGAAGCAGGCAGCCCAGGTCTCGAGCTGCATGTAGACGAAGTTGAAGAGCTGCCCGTCGTAGATCTCCGGAGGCTGGACGGCCGCTTCGACGAAGTCCGCCCCGGCGACGCGCACCCCCCACGAGCGATCGCGCTCCGAGGCCCAGGTCGCGCGCTCGACCGCGATCGTCTGGCCGTCGGCGCGGATCCAGCCCTGTGGGCGGCCGCCCTGGACCATGCGCTTGATGTCCTCCTTGAGCCGCCCGCGAGCCACCTGCGTCTGAGCCGGCTCCTCGTAGAGCGGGCTTCGGCCCTCGGCCTCGACGTCGAAGGAGAGCCCGTAGGGGTTCTCGTCGAGCGAGAAGCGCACCCGGCGCAGCGGCTCCAGGACTTCGTAGCGAAATGGCCCGACGCGGAAGACGTCGATGTCCGGGCGCAGCTCGCGCGAGGCGCGCACGATGTGCAGCGTGCGATCCTCGTTGGTGAAGCAGGCGAACGCATCCATCACGTTGCGATTCGGATAGTAGCCGAAGCCGGTGGCGAGGTGGGCGCCGGTGGTCGTGCTGTGCGCGTTCAGCCAGGCCCGCTCGGTCCACTCGCGCGCGCTCGTCCCGGGACGGTCGAAGGTGGATACCACCTGGTGGCAGAAGAGCTCGTCGTATCGCGTGATCATGGGCTGCCGGTACCATGGAACTGAGACACGTGTCTAGTCATGAGTACCACCCTGGGTCTCATTTCGATTGCGGCGCGCGGCGCGACGTGCGAAGCCTGGCGGGCATGGCAGGATCCGCCGCCCGCCCAGAGACCGTCACCGTGGTGCGCCGCCTGAGCGGGGCGCAGGCGCACCGGCGCGTGGCGGCGCGCCGCGCCGCAGCCGACCTCGCCCGCGAGGGTGGCTACGATGCCGTCACCATGGCCGCGGTCGCGGACCGCATCGGCACCGCCCGCGCGACGATCTACCGCGACTTCTCGTCGAAGGACCACCTGCTCGCCGAGGTGGTGCAGGATTGGGCGGCCGAGCTGGATCGCGACCTGCATCGCCGCCCGCCCAAGGGTGCGACCCTCGCCGAGCGCGTCGCGGCGGCCTTCGACCGCTTGATCGAGGCCGCCCTGCGCGACGGGGGGCTGACCGCGGCGCTGCTGCTCGCGGCGACCTCGGCGGATCCGGCGGCCACGGCCAGCCTGCGGGGCTGGGCCTCGCCGGTCGCGGTCTACCTGCGCACGCTCGTCGGTCGTGCCGTGGTCCCCGACCTGGCCGAGATCACCACCGTGCTCGGCCACGTGTTCTTCTCTGCCCTGATCGACCTGGTACTCCGCGGGCAGGATCCCGCCGAGGCGCGGGCGGTGATGCACACCACCGTCCGCCTGCTGCTCAGCGGGCCTCGAGCAGGCAGGCGTTGCGGAACGCCGTCGGCCGTATCGTCGCCTCGCTCGCGCGAGCGTCGTAGCCCCCGCCGCTGAGCCACGGGAGCGACTGCAGGACCAGCTGGCGAGCGACCTCGAAGCCCATCGGCAGGGCCATCGCCGGCCGAAGGAACGTCGCCTTGGGCTTGACGCCGGTCATCGCCGCGCCGAAGTCGGCCATGAAGCCGTCGCCGCGGCGCTGGGCTACGACGTTGGCCGCGTCGAGCAGCAGCGGCAGGCGCGCGACTAGGCGCGCTCCTGCCGCCGAGAGCGGGAAGTCGCGGCCGAAGGCCGCCATCCAGCGCGAGTGGTAGCGCGCGCAGGCAGCCGCGGAGAGGTCGCCCTCGGCGAGAAGCTCGTGGATCGTCTGCGCGGCCAGGCGCCCGCCGATCATTGCGGTGTGGATGCCCTCGCCGGTCAGCGGGTCGGTCTGCCCGGCCGCGTCGCCCACGGCGAGGAATTGCCGCGCCGTGCTGCGCGGCTCTCCGCCGGTGCGCAGCGGGGCGATGCGCACCTTCTCCAGGAACTCGACGCGTGGCCCCAGCGCGCGCTGCAGGAACGGGTCGCGGCGGATCTCCGTCTCGTAGAGCGTCGCCAGGCGGTCGCCGGTCATGGTCCCGCCCGGGATCACGTAGCAGCCGAGATCGACGACGTCGTCGTAGTGGCGGAACAGCGCGACGTAGCCGGGTACGATCCAGCGCGGGTAGAAGAGCACCCCGCCGGAGCGGAAGTTGTGCGTCCCTGCGGCGACGTACTGCCGGCTGGCGAAGCCGTTGGGCGGCGTGGTGACGATACCCAGGCCGCGCGCCAAGCGGCTGTTGGCGCCGTCGGCGGCGACCAGGACTCGTCCGCGCAAGCGCCGGCCGTCCTTGCAGCTCACCGTCCACAGGCCGTCCGGGTCGAGCGCAGCACCGACCACTGCGGCTCCCTCGTGCAGCTCGGCGCCGGCCGCGGCCGCGCGGCGTGCGATGCGCTCGTCGCAGAGAATCCGCTTGATGGCGTAGCATCGCGTGCTGGGCAGCGCGCGCTCGCCGGTGCTCACGTAGCTCTCGCCCGAGGGGGAGACGAACCCGCCGGCGGTGGTGTCGCGCACCAGGCCCTCGGCTTCGAGCCCCTGCAGCACGCCCATGTCCTCGAGGATCTCGAGCGCCGGAGCGCACCAGGCGTCGCCGCAGTGCTTGTCGCGCGGAAAGGTGGCCTTCTCGAGCAGGGCGACCCGCTTGCCCTGGGCGCTGGCCGCGCCGCCGGTCAAGTAGTACGCCGTGGTGGCGCCGGCGGGGCCCGCACCGACGACGATGACGTCGTAAGCCTGCATCGTGAACCTGCCTCTCCGCGGTGTTTGGGGACGGGCGCCCCGGCCGGGGAGCGCTTGCCGTCTGGGGTGCCCGGTCGGGGCCGTCGCGAGGCCCGTACCGGCTCGCGCTCCGGCATCTGCTAGCGGTCGAACGCTGCGCGCGGCAAGCGCTGCGCGGCGCGCTGGGGCGGCGCGCCCCGCGGGGGCATGGCGCGCCGGGCTCGGCGCGCCTCTTGCGGAGGCGCCGTGCGGCGCGCCGTGTGGCTCGTCGTGGGGCTCGCCCATGCGGGCGCAAGTGCGCGAGTTTTATTGTGTTCTGGGCTCCAGTGCGGTATCTCGACAGCCGATGATCTCCGTGTCGGAGCAGGAGCGCTCGCTCGCGAGACGAGGGGCGGAAAGGAGACGGGAGATGAGAGCAGCAACTGCAGGACCCTCGACCACCTGGAAGACGACGCTGGCAGTGGTGGCCGTCGCCGTGCTTGCGCTGGCGGCGCCCGGCGCGGCTCTGGCGCACGATTCCGGCGGAGAGGGTAGCTGCCGCGACGTGTGCAGGGAGAGCAAGAGAGCCTGCGCCGAGGCCGCCAAGGCGGCGGTGCGCAGCTGCGTGCAGGAGTGCCGGGCATCCGAGAGCCCACGGGGCTGCTTCGTGGATTGCCGAGAGCAGCTCGCCGCGGCGAAAGAAACCTGCCGGGAGGAGATCGCCGAGTGCCGTGATGCGTGCAAGCCGGGCGAGCCGAGCGAGTGCGTTCGGAGTTGCAACGCCGATCTGCACACCTGCCTGTCGGGCGTGGTGGGCGATGGCCGCGCCTGCGGCCGCTCGTGTCTCGACGACGGCCGCGCGGCGGCCGAGACCTGCTTCGCGGGCGACCACCCGTTCCGCTGCCTGCTCGACGTGGCCCGCGACGTCTCGGACTGCCTCGGAGGCTGCGCGGACGGCCTGCACACCGGCTCCGCCGAGTGCAAGGACACGGCAACGGGCTGCCGTGAGGCCTGCGAGTCCGGCTCGGCGAGCCGCGCCTTCCTCGAGCCCTGCTCGAGCTTGCTCGACTAGCTCGAGCGAGAGCCAGCCGAGGGCTGGAGCCGCGCCCTGTGGCCCGGCACGCGATGCGTGCCGGGCCACAGGGCATGCCCTGCATGCCGACCTTGCCCTCAGTGGGTGACGGTGCGCAGGTAGCGCTGAAACGTCCAGCGGCCGCTCCGCTCTTGGTGTGGGGTGGCTGCGCCGCATGGCTCGAGCAGCGCCTCGAGCCGCGCCGGATCGAGAAAGGGCCCAGCGCGCAGCTGGGGCGCGAGGATTCGCTCCTCGAAGATCGATAGGAGCAGCTCGTCCACCAGTGGTGGTGAGCCGTAGAGCCCGGCCGCCGTGCTCGGCCCGACCTCGACGTCGATCGTCGCCAGGCCGCGCTCGTGTCGTAGGTAGGCGATCGCATCGCGCAGGCTCGGGTGGGCGCGCTTCTCGACCGCGAAGCGTCGGCTGCGCAGCGCGCGCAGGGCAAGCGAGCTCGTAGCACCGGTCAGCACGAGGACCGGGCCCGGGGGGCGCAGGAACGGGTGCTTCGGGGGGAAATCGGCTCCGCGTGTCAGGACGACGCGCAGTGGCGGATCGTGCTTGGCCAGTCGCTCGCGGCGCCACGCCCAAAGAGCTCTAGTCTCCTCGGGCGAGCCTCCCATCGTGCAGCGAAGCGACGGCTCGGCGCGCAGGATGGCACCGGTGGTCAGGATCGCATCGGCGCGAGCCCGGGCCAGGCCGAGGAGGAAGCGATCGCTCGAGCTGCGTGGTGAGCCCTCGCCGATCGCGATGACGTGCAGGCGACCGTCCTCGCCACGGCCGACCGAGGTGACGTGGATCACGCCCGTCGCGCCGGCGAGAGCGCATCGGAAGCCCGGCTCGTCGAGCGCGGCCCCGGCCTCGCCGCCCCCGAGCACCTGGCGGATGCGCCGCTCGCAGCTCGCTGTCTCTCGGGCTGCGGGTGGGCTCGGGCTCGGCGAGCACTCGGCCGTGCGGTGGTTTGCGCGTCGCTTCGGGGGATGCCTGCTCACGCGCCCTGCGCGGCGTCGCCGCTCCCGGCGACCCGCGCGCCCTTCCTCGCCGCTCGCGTGATGGCCGGGTTCCGGTCAGCGGCTCGGAGCAGCCTTGGCGCCCGGACCCGGGCCTCTTGCCTTGCCCGGCGCGCCGCCGTTGCCCTTGCCGCCGCCCGCATTGCCGCCACCGTTGCCCTTGCCGTCTCCCCCTTTACCACCACCTTTGCCCGAGCCGCCGCGGCCGTTGCCATTACCACCGTTGCCGCTTCCGCCGCCACCCTTGCCGGGATTGCCGCCCCCACCCGGGTCGGCGCCGATGCCGGGCCCGCCGCCACCAGGGCTTCCGCCACCGCCGGGGTCACCGCCGCCGTTACCGCCGCCACTGCCCGAGCCGCCGCCCCCGTTGCCGCCGCCCCCGTTGCCGCCGCCAGAACCCGTTGCACCCGAGCCACCTGCGGGGCCGCCGGTCGAGCCGCCGGCGTTGCCACCCTGGCCGGAGGAGCCCGCCGCTTGCAGCCCACCGAGACGAGAATCCCAAGTGTACTTGGTGTCTCCGCGTGGGTGCGCAGCAACCGCCAAGAACCCGTCTGCGTCGCCCTTCGCATAGAGCGTGATATCCGAGCCGACGCGCAGCTCGGGGAACTCCGTGTTGCACGAGGCCGGCGAGTCGCAGCTCGAGTAGTGGCCACCGACCACGAAGGTCGCGCTTTCGGCCTTGGCCAGATCCTGGAGGGCAGAGAGCGCCCGCGCGTTGTACGCGCGCGTCTTGATCGCCTCGAACTGGGGCACGGCGATGGCGGCGATGGCCAGGAGGACGGCCACGCCCGCGACCAGCTCCACCAACGAGAGGCCCTGCATCGACCGCGAGCGGCAAGCCCGTGCATGCTGCCCATGTCGCATTGCCGCTTGCTCCTCGCCTTGCCGCTCGCTCTGTCTCATTGTGGCCGGCCTCTCCCGGGGAGTCGGCAAATGGGATGCCCCGCATTAGGGCCAGCCGGGCTCGGGGGCGAGCGCGACGGCGCCGTCGCGCTCGCGCCGGCCAGTCCTGTGACAAGGGATCGTCGCTAAAGACGGCCAGGGCGTCTGCCGATGCCCCGGGTAGACGAGGGACCCCCACACCCATGGCACTGATTCGACTTCTCGCGAGAGCCGATCTCCTCGACCCCACGCAGGCAGACGACCTCCGCAGCCGGGTCGACAAGGGGGCCAACCCCCTGGAAGTCGTGCTCGACGTGGTGGACGAGCGCGCCCTGGCCAAGCTGCTCACCGAGCAGTTCGGGTTCCCGCTCCTGGAGCTGACGCGCGAGCTCTCTCAGCCCGAGGCGATCCGTCTCGTGCCGCGCGATCTGGCGCGGCGCTACGATGCGATGCCCGTGCGCGTGGAGAATGGAAAGCTGTTGGTGGCCTTCGCCAACCCGCTCGATCACGGGGCGATCCGGGCGATCGAGTTCGCGGCACGCTGCTCGGTGCGGGTCGCGGTCGCCGCGGCGAGCCAGGTGCGCGACGCCATTCACTTCGCCTTCGACTTCGAGAAGGAGGTCGCCAAGCGGCTCACCGACACCGCGGGCTCGACCGACAAGGTGGCGATCCTCGAGCCGGCGTTCGAGGACGAGATCGAAACCCTGATCTCCGGCGGCGCAGAATCCTCGTCGGCGATCCGCCTGGTCGAGCTGATCCTCGTCGAGGGCCTCGCTTACGGGGCGAGCGACATCCACATCGAGCCGACGCCGAGCGCGGTCCACGTTCGCTATCGGATCGACGGCGTGATGGAGAGCGGCGTCACGATTCCCAAGACGATGCAGAGCCAGCTCGTCGGCCGCATCAAGGTCATGTCCTCGCTCGACATCTCCGAGCGCCGCCGCCCGCAGGACGGCAGCATGAGCGTGCGCTTCGAGCAGCGCCGCGTCGACGTGCGCGTCTCGATCTTGCCGACCCCGATCGGCGAGAAGGTCGTGATGCGCCTGCTCGACACCGAGGCGAAGAGCCCCTCGCTCGACGCGATGGGCTACTCCGAGGACGCGCTGCAGATCCTGCGACGCGACATCGGGCGGCCCGAGGGCCTGGTCCTGATCACCGGACCGACGGGCAGCGGCAAGACCACCACTGCCCACGCCATCCTGAGCGAGATCGCCAAACGGCCACTCAACATCGTCACGCTCGAGAACCCGGTGGAGTACCGCCTGCGGGGCGTGACGCAGGTCGAGATCAACGAGAAGCAGGGTGTCACCTTCGCCGGGACGCTGCGCTCGATCCTGCGCCAGGATCCCGACGTGATCTTCGTCGGCGAGATCCGCGACAGTGAGACGGCGGAGATCGCGCTGCGCGCCTCGCACACCGGCCACCTCGTGCTGAGCACGCTGCACACGATCGACGCCCCCTCCAGCATCAGCCGCCTGCTCGATCTCGGTGCCGACCCCTGGATGGTCGCAGGCTCGCTGCGCCTGGTCATCGCTCAGCGGCTGGTGCGCGAGCTGTGCGCCGCGTGCCGGGAGCCCCACTCGCCGAGCGACGAAGAGCTGTCCCGGATGTCGGTATCGAACGGGCGCATCGAGACGGCCCACCGCGCGCGCGGCTGCCGCAAGTGCCGCGGGCGAGGTTACGCGGGCCGCTTCAGCGTCTCGGAGGTGCTCCCCGTGTCGCAGGGCATGCGAGCGCTGCTCGAGCGCCGCGCGCCGGAGACCGAGCTTCGCAGCCAGGCGCGTGGCGAAGGCGTCCGCTCGATGTACGACCAGGCGCTCGACCACGTCGGCACGGGGCGCACCTCGATCGACGAGGTCCTGCGCGTCATCCCGCCCGAGAGGTCGGAGGAAACGGGCGCGCATGGTGCCCGTTGCGCAGAGGCGGCTGCGTCGAGCTCGGTGAGCAAAGACGCGGCCTCGCCCGACGCTGGCGGGCCGGGAGGCGGTGCAGCGGCGAGCGACGGGATCGGCTGGGCCACGCCCGGCGTGACGGCCCCCCCCGGGCCCACGACGGCCGCCGCTGCGGCGAACCCTGCCTCGGCCGCCGCGCCGCTGGGCGCGCCGACCTTCGAGGCGTCGAGCGGTGGTGTGTCCCCCCTGGTGCTGTCTCCGTCGGCGATCGCCGTGAGCGGACTCGACGAGATCGAGGAGGCAGATTCGGCGACTTCGCTCACCGTGCTCGTGGTCGATGACGAGGCGGTGAACCGGGCGGTTCTGCGCCAGTGTCTCAAGAAGGTCCAGCTACCGCTGCGCGTGCTGCTCGCCGAGGACGGCGCGAGCGCACTCGCCCTGCTCGGCGAGAACGTCGTTCACCTGGCGCTGGTCGACCTCATGATGCCAGGCATGTCGGGTATCGAGCTGTGCGAGCGGATCCGCGCCGACGCGCGTTACGGGGCGATCCCGGTGTTCATGCTTTCGGCCGTCGAGGACACGCCGCACAAGACCAGCGCCTTCGAGGCGGGGATCGACGACTACATGGTCAAGCCAATCAACGCTGCCGAGCTGGTTGCCCGGGTCACCCGAGCCCTGGCGCGGTGCTACCCGCGCCTGGTGCCGCAGGTGAGCCACGTGGCCACCGCGACGGCGTCCGCCGTGAGTGCCTGATGCGGGAGGGGCGGCGATAGCTCGCGCCGGCTGCTCTTGCCGCGCGGGAGCACCGCTTCGCGGATCGGTTGATCGAGCCGGAAGGCCTTGGTGACGGAGGGGCGCGGCGCGTGGCCCGCTTCACATGGTGAGCCCGCCGTCCATCGTGACGATCGAGCCGGTCATGTAGCGACCCTGCTCCGACGCGATGAACAGGACGAGCGCCGCGATCTCCTCGGGCTGGCTCACGCCGAGCGGCGTCATGATCTTGGAGAGCAGGCTCGCGTCGGCCCCTTCGGGGAGCTGGTAGAAGTTCTTCACCAAGGGGGTGTCGACGCCGCCCGGGCAGACGCAGTTCACCCGGACGCCGCGCCGCAGGTATTCTTCGGCCAGCGCCCGCGTGAGCTGTACGACGCCGCCCTTGGAGGCGCAGTACGCCGCGCTGTAAGGTTGTCCGATCAAGGCGGCGGTCGAGCCGATGTTGACGATGTTGCCCCCGCCGTCGAGCAAATAGGGCAGGGCGGCCTGGCACATCAGGAAGGTGCCGGTCAGATTCACGGCGAGGATCCGCGACCAGTCCTCGAAGGGCATGTCGTGGGCGTTGGCGAATTTGCCGATCCCGGCGCAGTTGAGCAGCACCGAGGGGCGCCCGAGCTGGTCGGCGGCTGCCTTCACCGCCGCGCGCACGGACTCCGGCTTTGCCACGTCGACCTGGAACGCTCGGGCCGTGCCTCCCGCATCGCGAATCCCCGCGGCTGCCTCGTCGGCCGCGTCGCCCAACACGTCCAGGCAGGCCACTGCGCCGCCCTCGGCTGCGGCCAGCCGGGCCGCCGCCAGGCCGATGCCCGATCCCGCGCCGGTGACCAGCGCAACCTTGCCCGCGAAACGCATCGCTTCCATCGCAGTCCCCCCGTGTCGCGCAGCTAGCTATCGGAGGGTCACGAGCGGCGCAACGACGCCCGCGACGGCGCCCGTGGTGGCGGCGCCCGGCGTCCGTGCCCCCGGCGCGCGGGGCGGCACTTTGCGGCCCAGGCGAATCCTGCTAGCCAAGGGCGTCGTGGCACCCGCCGGCCGCCCTGCGCGGCGCATCGCAGGCTGATCGGGCGAGAAGATGTCAGTCTTCACCTGGGGGGTCATTCTCGCCCTGATCCTGATGAACGCCGTCTACGTCGCCGCGGAATTCGCAGCCGTGGCCGTGCCGCGCAGCCGCATCCGACAGCAGGCCGACGAGGGCGATGCGCTGGCCGGCCGCCTGCTGCCCCTGCTTCTCGAGCCGCGCGAGCTCGACCGCTACATCGCGGCGTCGCAGGTCGGTATCACGCTTTCGAGCCTGGTGCTCGGCGCCTTCGGCGAGCTCAGGCTCGCAGAGCCGCTCGCGGCGGTGCTCGAGCGCTCCTTCGGCCTCGCCGCCGATGGGGCCAGATCGACGGCGTCGGCCACGATTCTGATCGGCCTCACCGTCGTGCAGATGGTGCTCGGAGAGCTGGTCCCCAAGTCGATCGCGCTCCAGTACCCGACCCGCACCGCCCTCTGGACGGTGCAGCCGATGCGCTGGTCGCTGTGGCTGCTCGCGGCCTTCATCTCGGTGCTCAACGGCAGCGGCAACGCCCTGCTGCGTGCGCTGGGCTTTCGCCGGGCGGCCAACCCTCACGTCCACTCGCCGACGGAGATCGAGTTTCTGCTTGCCGAGAGCCGAGAGGGCGGCCTGATCGAGCCCCACGAGCACCGTCGCCTGCGCCAGGCACTCCACCTCGGTAGCCGGCCGGTACGCGAGCTCATGGTGCCCCGAGAGCGAATCGTCTCGCTCGACGTGAGCAGCACGCGGGCCGAGGTGCTGCGTGTGGCGACGGAGAGCCCGTTCACCCGCCTTCCGGTCTACCAGGGCTCGATCGATCGGATCCTCGGCGTGCTGCACACCCGAGCGGTGGTGCTCGACGCCGTGGCTCCCACCGAGAGGTTCGACCTGCGCGCGCTGCTCCGTCCCGTGCTCTACGTACCGCGCGAGCTTCCCGCCGACCGACTTCTGGCGCGCATGCGCGAGGCGCGCCGTCAGCTCGCCGTGGTGTGCGACGAGTACGGCCGCACGCTGGGGATCGTCTCGGTCGACGACATCCTCGACGCGGTGATGGGCGACATGGCCGACGACCTGAAGGATCCACCCAAGGACAGCTCGCCCCGGGAGTCGTCCGGTGACTGATCTCGGGGCGCTCGCCTGGGCGGGCCTGGTGATCGTGGCGCTGATCGCGGCCAACGGCCTGTTCGTCGCGGCGGAGTTCGCCATCGTCGCGGCGCCACGCGCGGCGATCCGGCGCCGCGCCGAGGAGGGAAGCCGTGCCGCGCGTCTCGTCGAGTGGGTCCAGCACAGCGCGAGCCGGCAGGATCGCTTCATTGCCACGGCGCAGCTCGGCATCACCGCGGCGAGCCTCGGTCTGGGCATGTACGGAGAGCACACCCTGGCGGTCTGGATCGAGGCCCGGCTGCACGCCACCCGGCTCGCCGAGCTGGCCGCCGTGCACGGCGTCTCGGCGGCGCTCTCGCTCGCGGCCCTGACCTACCTGCACATCGTCCTGGGTGAGATGGTGCCCAAGTCGATCGCGCTGCTCCACGCGCAGCGCGTGGCCCTGTGGATCGGGCCGCTGATGCGTGGCGTCCAGCTCGCGTTCTTCCCGGCGATCGTCGCGCTCAACGCGATGGCCAACGGGCTGCTGCGTGCCTTCGGCGTCGACCGGCGCACGCTCGGCGCCGAGCACTCGCCGACCCCCGAGGACCTCGCCTACATCGTGCGCGAGAGCCAGGAGGGCGGGCTGCTGCGCGAGGAGCCGGCCCAAGTGCTGCGCGAGCTGCTCGACTTCGCCGATCTGAGCGCCGCCGAAGTCCTGGTGCCGCGGGTCAAGGTGGCCGGGATTCCGCTCGGGGCGACCGGCGACGAGATGCGCGAGATCGTGAGGGAATCGCAGCACACGCGCTACCCGGTGTACGAGGAGACCATCGACGAGATCGTCGGGATGGTGCACGTCAAGGACATCTTGCGCCTGCGCAACGCCACCCTGGGCCCCACCGACGTCCGCAAGGTGCCGTTCGTTCCCGAGACCATGAAGCTCGATCGCCTGGTGGCCACGCTGCGCGCCGCGCACTCGCAGATGGCCATCGTGATGGACGAGCACGGAGGCACGGCGGGCCTGATCACCATCGAGGACCTGTTCGAGGAGGTGGTGGGGGAGATCACCGAGGACGCCTCGGAGCGCGCCGAGATCTACCGCGATCCGATCGGACGCCTGCACGTGCTCGGCACGGTGCGCATCGAGGAGGTCGGCGAGGAGCTCGGCGTGAGCCTGCAGCACGAGGACGTCGATACGGTGAGCGGTCTGGTGCTGGCACTGCTCGATCGGCCTGCGCAGCCCGGCGACGTGGTGGTTTGGCAGGACGTGCGCTTCGAGGTGACGTCGGTGGCCGGCCACGGCGTCGAGGAGTGCGCGGTCGCGATCGCTCCGCCCGAGCCCGCGCCGGACGAGGAGGTGGAGCCCGGGGGGGGCGAGGAGCCTCCGCCGGGTGAGGATCCCATGGATCGCTCCTAGCCGGGTCTTCCCGGCAACCGCCGCGCGGCAGCACGCCGCTGCCGGTCGATCGCTCGAGGATCGCGCCGCAGGCGTGGTCCATGGCGGCGAGGCCGCCCGCCGGGGTGCCCGCTGGGTCACCGCAGGAAGAGCCTACCCGCGGGGTTGTCGGCCTCGTCGGTGTAGCGAAAGCCCAAGCTCTCGAGCCGGCGCAGCAGCTCGGGGCGCTCGCTCGCCGGGACCTCGAGGCCGCACAGGACGCGGCCGTAGGCCGCGCCGTGATTGCGGTAGTGGAACAGCGAGATGTTCCACTGCGCGCCCAAGCTCGAGAGGAACTGCAGCAGGGCTCCGGGCCGCTCGGGGAACTCGAAGGTGAACAGGGCCTCGCTCGCGACCTCTGCGGCGCGCCCGCCGACCATGTGGCGCACGTGGGTCTTGGCCAGGTCGTTGTCCGAGAGGTCGACGCACGGATAGCCACGGTCGAGCAGCGCTCTGGCGATGGCGAGCGCCTCGTCGGTGCCCGAGACCTCCACCCCGACGAAGATGTGGGCTTCGTCGCGCCCGGCCAGCCGGTAGTTGAACTCGGTCACGCTGCGCTCGCCCAGCGCACTGCAGAACTCGAGGAAGGCCCCCGGCCGCTCGGGGATGGTCACCGCGAGGATCGCCTCGCGATGCTCGCCCACCTCGGCGCGCTCGGCCACGTAGCCCAGGCGCGCAAAGCTCATGTTCGCGCCCGAGGCGACCGCCACCGCGGGTCCGGCGGGCAGGCTGCCGTCGCGCGCTGCCCGCTTGAGGCCCGCCACGGCCAGCGCGCCGGCCGGCTCGAGCACCGAGCGAGTGTCCTCGAACACGTCGCGGATGGCCGCGCAGATCTCGTCGATGCCGACCACCAGGATGCCGTCGAGCGCGTGCCGGCACAGGGCGAAGGTGAGCTTGCCGGGTTGCTTGACGGCTACGCCGTCGGCGAAGATGCCGACGCGGTCGAGCCGTACGACTCGCCCGGCGGCGAGCGAGCGGGCCATGGCGTCGGAGTCCTCCACCTGCACTCCGAAGACGCGAATCCCCGGCCGAAGCGCCTTGATCACGGCACCGATGCCCGCTGCCAGGCCGCCGCCGCCGATCGGCACGAAGATCGAGGCGAGGTCGCGCGGAGCATGGTGGAGGATCTCCAGCCCGACCGTGCCCTGGCCGGCGATCACGTCGAGGTCGTCGTAGGGCGGGATCAAGGCGGCACCGCTTGCCGCCGCGACACTCTCCGCGTGGAGAGCGGCGTCGGCGTAGTCGTCGCCCACCAGCTCGACCTCGGCGCCCAAGCGGCGTACGGCGTTCACCTTGATCGCCGGGGTGGTGCGCGGCATGACGATGCGGCAGCGCAGCCCGAGCTTCGCGGCGGCGTAGGCAACGCCCTGGGCGTGATTGCCCGCCGAGGCGGCGAGCACGCCCAGGGGGCTCCCTGCGGCGCCGAGCGCCGCGACGCGATTGTAGGCACCGCGGATCTTGAAGGAGAAGATCGGTGTCAGGTCCTCGCGCTTGAGCAGGACGGGGTGGGCGAGGCGGGCCGAGAGGGTCGTGGCCGGCTCCAGCGGGGTCGGTGCGGGCAGGACGTCGCTCACCCGCGCATTGAGCACCCGCTTGAGCATGTCCTGCATGGTCGCGTTCCGTCCTGGTCTCGGGAGGGCCTGCGCGCGTCTTGGCCGCGGCGCTCAGAGGCCTGACGGGGCTTCGATCCGCGCCAGGTAGGGGTAGCGGGTCACCTCGACGTAGCCCATGCGCCGGTAGACGGGCTCGCCCATCACCGAGGCTTGCAGTGAGGCGATCCGCGCGCCCAAGTCGAATCCGGCATTGCCCGCGGCGCGGGCGCACAGCTCGGCCAGGCCGCGGCCGCGAGCTGCGGGCGTGGTGCCGACCCAGTAGAGGCCCGCCACGCCGTGGGTGACGACGGTCATGGCGCCCGCGACCGGCTCGCCGTCGAGCAGCGCCAGGAACGACACGATGTGCGGTGCGGCGAGTACCTCGAGAGAGCCCAAGCAGGGAAGCGCGACGTCCGGCGGCATGCCGTAGGTCGCGTAGGCGGCGGCCATGACCTGGGCGTAGCCGTGCGCGTCCTGCGCCGAGGCGACCCGGCGCAGCTCGACGCCGCGGGGTGCCACGGCGTCGGCCAGGCGGCGGTCGAGGATCATCGCCGGCATGTCGCCGAACGGGATCAGCCCGGCATCGCTCGCGGCGGCGTGCAGGTCCGCGTCGGCGTGGGCGCGGATCAGCACGGTGTAGCCGCGGCGGCGAGGCGCAAAGAAGCGGTCGGCCCGGGCGAGCACCTCGGCTGCATCCAGGCGTGCATCGGTGCGCATGAGGCCGTTCACCATGACCGGCAGGTCGTGCGCGCCGGCGAAGAGCATCAGGCCGTCTTCGTCGTGCGCCGCGCCGCCCGAGCGCCGTGCCAGGTCGCGCAGCGCCTCGGCCATGTTCAGATCCGAGAGCTCGATTCGCTCGTCCCGCGTCATGGCCTGCGACGCTAGGGGGCGCGAAGCATCGATGCAACCGCAGCTCGACACCCACGCATTGGGGCGCGCCGCGCCGAGGCACACGGCTGCAGCACGTCTCGTCGCCGGATCCCGCCGCGACCAGGCGTCGCTGCTGGCTCAGCCCGAACGCCACAGCTGGGTCCTACTGCGGCGGCCGATCTGCCGGCTGCG
>CAZGUU010000036.1:9794-25609 GCA_964529315.1 uncultured Enterobacteriaceae bacterium | reverse complement strand
GCCGGCGCATCCAGGCGGCGCGGCGCGCGGCGCCGGCGCTGGCCCCTGGCGGTCGTGTCGAGCCAGCCGCGGCGGGCCTGGGGAGCACCGTGTGAGAGCCCTCCAGGTGATCGACAAGTCGTTCCTCGGCGGCGGCCAGACGGTGGTGCGCAACCTGATCGAGGGCTTTCGCGGTACGGGCGTCGAGGCGAGCCTCGCCTGCCGCGATGGCGGTCCGCTGGTCGCTGCGGTGCGCGCGCTCGGGGCCCCGGTCACGCCGATCGCCTTCGACAAGCGCTTTCGGCCGGGCCCGGCGCTGGCCTTGGCGCGCACGGCGCGCCGGCAGGGCGTCGCGGTGGTCCACGCGCACGGCCTGGTGGCGGCATTCTACTGCGTGCTGGCGCGCTCCTGCTTCGGCATGCGCGTGCCGCTGGTCTACCACCAGCACGGCTTCCACCACCACAATTACGGCCGGGCCACGGTCGGCGCGCGGCGCGCCGCGGAGCGAGCCGTCTGCCGGCGCGTCGATCGCGTGATCGCCTGCTCGCGCGCCGACGCCGAGCAGCTGCTCGCAGGCGGCTACGCCGGCCAGGGATCCCTGCGCCTGATTCGCTACGGCGTGCCGGAGCCGCAGGCCAGCCTCGCCGACATCGACGCGGCCCGCGCCGAAGCCCATCTCGAGTCCGGCCAGCCGGCGGTCGGGACGGTGGCGCGCCTCCACCCGCAGAAGGGGGTCGACGTCTTCCTGCGTGCCGCGGCGCTGGTTCGCGACCAGGTGCCGGGCGTGGCGTTCGTCGTCGTCGGCGGCGGCGAGCTCGAGGAGGAGCTGCACCGGCTGGCCGCGCAGGTCGGCCTGAACGGCGAGCTGCGCTGGATGGGCGGGCGGCCGAGTGGCGCGTTCCTGGCGAGCTTCTCGGTGAACGTGCTCTCCTCGCGCTGGGAGGGTTTGCCCTTCACGTTGCTCGAGGCCATGGCGTCCGCCAGGCCGATCGTCACGACCGACGTGCCGGGCTGCCTCGAGGCCGTCGGGCCCGCCGAGGCCGAGATCGTGCCGCGCGACGACCCGCCGGCCCTGGCGGCAGGGATCCTCCGCCTGCTGCGCGATCCCGCCATGGCGCGCGCGCACGGGCTTGCTGCCCGCAAGCGCTTCGACGCCGAGTTCACCCTCAAGCAGATGGTCCAGAGGGTCGAGGACCTCTATGCGGAGGTCGCGCGATGAGGCGAAGCGTCTGTGCGGTGGCGCGCATGCTGTGCGCGGCCGTCTTTGGGGTCGGGGCGGCCGTGGTCGGGTCTGCGGGTGCCGCGGTCGCCGCGGCTGCGCTGAGCAACGCGGGATTCGACGAGTCCGGTGCCGGCGTCGTCGGCTGGAAGCAGCAGGGGGAGGCCTACGCGACGGCTGAGGTGGTCGGCGCGCCGACGGCCTCGGCGCCTGGGGCCCTGCACGTCCGGGTCGGCGCGCCGGGCTCGTCGGGCGACAAGTTCTTCATGCTCTACCAGGTGATCCCCGATCCGAGCGTCTACGCGGGCAAGAAGGTCCGCTTCGGTGCCCGGGTGCGCACCGAGGGCGCGGGAGTCGATCTGGTGCTCTACACGCCGGAGGGCTCGGCCGACACCTTCGAGCAGGATACGAAGACCGACGGCTTCGTCGACCGCTACGCCACCTTCACCGTGCCGCAGGCGGCCTCCTTTCTGTCCTTCGGCATCTCGGTGCTCGGCCCCTCCGGCAGCGAGGCCTGGGTCGACGACGCCGTCCTCGAGCTCGACGGGCCGCAGGCGACGCCGACGCCGGCCGCGGCCGCCACATCGGACGGCCCGGCACGCGTCGAGCTCGACGCCTCGCGCGTCCAGCGCACCGTGAGCCCGCTGCTCTTCGGCATGCACATCGAGTGGGTCGAGAACGGCCTCGGCCTGATGGACCCGCAGGCCACGAGCCTGCGCCGACCGGTGCTCGATCGCCTGGTTCCGCTGCACATCGGCCTGCTGCGCTTCCCGGGCGGTATCCACGCCGACTATTACGACTGGAAGCTCGGCGACGGCTCGGCCGGCGATCGCGGGACGAGCGAGAACGTGTTCAGCGGCAAGCAGGAGCGCCATCGCTTCGGCACGCCCGAGTACCTCGCGCTGCTGCGCGAGCTCGGAGCGGATGCGCTGCTCACGGCGAACTACGGCACCGGCACGCCGGCGATGGCCGGCGCGTGGGCGCACCGCTTCGCCGAGCAGGGCGTGTTCCCGAAGTACTGGGAGGTCGGCAACGAGATCTACCTCTCCTCGCCGACCACCGACGGGCCCAACGGCAAGCGGATCTACCACTCGCCGGAGCAGTATGCGGCCGACTTCCCCGCCTACCGCGCCGCGATCCAGAAGGAGCTGCCGGCGGCGAGGGTCGGTGCGATCGCACACATCGAGAGCGGTGCCTACGCGCTGGCGCCGGCCGACAACCGCGACTGGACCGAGCGCATGCTGAAGGCGCTGACCACTCGCGCCGACTTCGTCGCGGTACACAACGCCTACGCGCCCGTGCTGCAGGGCGACGGAGCCGACCTGCGCAACGACGAGGGCCGGCGCAAGGTCTACCGAGGCCTGTTCGCCGCCGCGCAGCAGAGCCAGATCAACCTCGACGAGGTGGCGAGCCAGCTGGCCACCCTCTCGCCGATCAACAAGGGCCTGCCGATCGCGGTGACCGAGTTCGGTCCGTTCTTCGGCGTCTCGACGAACGTCGACGCGAACGCGGCCTTCGTCGACCAGTCGCGCACGCTTGCCGCCGCGCTCTACGTCGCCTCGGTGCTCGACGTCCTGATCGGCGATCCGCGCGTCTTCCTGGCCGCCTACACCAACCCGATCCACCCCTGGTACGGGAGCCTGGTCACCGACACGGCCTCGGGCCTGGTCCAGACGCCGACCTACTACCTCTACGAGCTCTACCGCACGCGCTTCGAGCCGCGCTTGATCGCCACGGACGTGGTCGTCGCGCCGAGCTTCTCCTCCAGCGCGGTGGGCCTCGCCAAGGCGCGAGAGAACGTGCCCGACCTGATCGTTCGGGCGAGCCTGAGCGAGGACGGCACGCGCCTGGGCGCCATGCTGGTCAATCGCAGCCTCGATCGGGCGCTCGAGACCGAGGTCGAGGTGAAGGGCTTCACGCCGGCGTCGGTCGATTGCCGGGTGCTCTCCGCGAGCGCGCCCAACGCGATCAACGGCCCGGCGGTCGGTTCGACGGTGGTCGCCGGCGGCCCCGAGATCCGGCCCGTGACCACCCCCTGTACGCTCGAGGGCAGCCGAGTCCAGCTCTCTCTCCCGGCCTTCTCGGTGGTGAGCATCGTCGCTCGGGGGAGGGAAGGATGAGGTCGATCGCCGCATCGGCGCGGCGCCTGCGGCTCGCGGCGTGCGTCGCCCGCGAGGCGAGCTTCGGGCTCGCGACGGGAGCGCCGTCGTGATCCGCCTGGCGATCTACTACCCGTGGCTCTACCTGACCAGTGGGGCCGAGCGCACGATCCTCGAGATCGCGCGGCGCAGCCGTCATCGGGTGACGATCTTCACCAACCGCTACGAGCCCGAGGCGACCTACCCCGAGCTCGCCGCGATGGACGTCCGCGAGCTCGGCGAGGTCCCGGTGCGCCGCTCGCTGCTCGGCGTCGCGCGCGCTTTCTCGCGCATCCTGCTGCAGCGCATCGACCTCGAGGACCACGATGCGCTGCTCGTCGTCTGCGAGGGGCTGGGCGACCTGGTCGCGCTGCGCGCCCAGGGCACCCCGGCGTACTGTCTCTGCTTGACGCCGTTGCGCGTGGCCTACGACCCGCACTACCGCGCCCGCTACCTCGAGGGGCGCAGCCTCGCGCACCGCGCCGTGGTGCGCACGGGGATCGCCGCCTTCCGTGCCGTGGACCGGCTGGCCTGGCGGCGCTACCGGCGCGTGCTGGCGATCAGCCAGGAGATCCGCGGGCGCATCCTCTACGGGCGCCTGGCGCCGCCCGACCGGATCTCGGTCCTGCACCCGGGCGTCGAGCTGGATGCCTTTGCGCCGTCGACCTCGGCCGAGCGGACGTTCTTCGTACCCGGGCGCATCATGTGGACCAAGAACCTCGAGCTGGCGATCGCCGCGTTCCGCCGCTTCCGCGACCTGGTCGCGGACCCGTCGGGCTGGCGGCTGCGCATCGCCGGCATCGTCGATCGCAAGAGCGAGCCCTACCTGGCCCACCTGCGCGATCTGGCCGCGGGCGATCCGGCCATCGAGTTCCTGATCCACCCGAGCGACGCCGAGATGCGCGAGCAGTATGCGCGCTGCTTCGCCACGCTGTTCACCGCGTTCAACGAGGACTGGGGCCTGGTGGTCATCGAGGCGATGGCCTGCGCCAAGCCGGTCGTGGCGATGGATCGCGGCGGGCCTCGAGAGATCGTGCGCCACGAGCACGACGGCCTGCTCGCCGCGCCCGATGCGGCGAGCTTCGCCCGGGCCATGGCTCGCCTGGCCGCCGATTCCGATCTCTACCAGCGCCTGGCGTCGAACGCGGCGCGCGATGCGCAGCGCTTCGGCTGGCCGGCGTTCGTCACGGCGGTCGACGATGCGATCGAGCGCGACCTGCGCCCGGCGCCGCAGGAGTCGTCCGTTCCCGGGGGGGCCGTATCGTGGAGCCGGTGAGCGAGGCCTGGCCGCCGCGTGCGCCGGGGACGAGCAGCGGCAGCGCGGGCTCGGCCGACGAGGCGCTGCGCGGCGAGGCGATGCGCCTGTTTCGCCGCGCGATCGACATCGGCCGGCGGCGCCGGCGGGCGTTCGCCACCGTGTTCGTCACGGTGGCCGTGGCCGTGCAGCTGGTCGCGTTCTTCTGGCCGGGCACCTACGCCGCGACGGCCGCCCTCGAGCTGCAGCGCACGCGCTATCCGGCGCCGATCACCGCCGACCGGGCAGCGGCGCCGACGGTGATCGCGAGCACCGTGTCCGAGGAAGAGGTCAACTCGCAGCTCGCGGTGCTGACCAGCCGGGAGGTGCTCGAGCCGGTGGTGCGCGAGGCCGGCCTCGATCGCATCCCGCCGCGCTGGTACATGCGCATCCTGCTCGCGCCGATCGACGCCTACGACGCCGCCTACTACTGGTACCACGACGTCCCGCCGCCCGACGCGGTGGATCGCGCCATGCGCGGGCTGCGCGACCACGTGACCGCCGAGCGCATGAAGGACTCCAACGTGCTGGTGGTCACCTATCAGGCCGGCGATCCGCGCTTCGCGCAGGCGGTGCTCGATCTGGTGCTGCGCAACTACCTCGCCCACCAGCTCGCTCCGCGGCGCAGCCGCGAGGCCGAGGGCTTCTTCGACGAGCAGGCCAGCCGCCTGCGCGACGAGCTGGCCGGACACGAGGACGCGCTCCTGGCCCTCGAGCGACGGGCGGGGGCGGGCGATCTCGCCGCCGAAAGGGGCGTCCACGTGTCCATGGACGCCGAGCTGCGCAAAGAGGACTGGTCGCTGGCACGGCGCGCCGCCGAGCTCGACGAGAGGATCGCGACCTACCGGGCGACGCTCGCCGGCGGCATGGGCGACGGGCAGGCGCAGACGGTCGTCGCACGCAACGACGCGGCGCTGCAGCTGCTCGAGAAGCAGCTGCTCGAGCTCGAGCTCGAGCGCGTCCACCTGGCCGAGCACTACGCGCCCGACTCGCCCTCGGCCGTCGACAACCGGCGCAGGATCGAGGTGGCGCGTGCGGCGATCGCGAGCCAGCAGCGGGGCCGGTTCTCGCAGCGCACCACATCGGCGACACCCGCGCACCTCCAGGTCGAGGTCGATCTGGAGCAAGCGCTGGCCGAGCGGGCGGGCGTCGCCGCGCGCCAGCGGGTGCTGGCCGAGCAGCTCGCGGCCTCGCGCGCCCGTCTCGAGGCGCTCGATGCGCAGGTGCTCGAGGCGAGCCGCCTGCAGCGGCTGATCGACGTCACCGCCGACAAGTACGCGGCCTATCTCAAGAGCGGAGAGGCGGCGCGCATCGACGCGGCGCTCGACGCAGGACGCTTCTCCAACGCGAGCGTGATCCAGAGCGCGGCGGCCTCGGCACGTCCGGTCAAGCCCAAGAAGCTCGTCACGCTGCTGCTCGCGCTGGCCGGCGGGCTGCTCGCCGGGCTGGGCGCTTGCGCTCTGCTCGAGCTCCAGGGGCTGGGCCTCGCGGGTGTCTTCGGGGCGATGGTCGCGGGTCCCGCCGAGGCGACCTGAGGAGGTGTGCGAGATGACGGGTGAGCGAGGTCCAGGGGTGCTCGCGGTGGCGGCCGGCGCGCTGCCGGAGGCTGCGGCCGGCGAGCCGCCGCAGGTGGCCGTGCGACCACGCCCGACCTGGCAGCGCCCAGGCGTGCGCAGCGGGGCGCGCGAGCGCCTGGTGTACCCCCTGCGCCAGCTCCTGGTCTTCGGGATGAACCGAGTGATCGGGCAGATCCCCGGCCACCGCTTGCGCCTGGCCTACCTGCGTCACGCGCTGGGCTGGCAGATCGGCGAGCGCTCGCACGTGCATTGCGGCTTGACGCTCTACGGTGGTCGTGGCCGGGTGCGCATCGGCCAGCGGACGACCATCCAGATCGGCTGCCTCCTGGTCGGCGTCGGCATGGAGGACCTGAGCATCGGCGACGACGTCGCGATCGCCTACCGTACGACCATCCTGCTCGGCGGCCACGACATCCGCGACCCGGAGTTCGGCATGATCGTGAGCCCGGTGACCATCGAGGACCACGTGTTCATCGGAGCCAATGCCATGATCCTGGCCGGGGTGACGCTCGGCGAGGGCTGCGTCGTCGGCGCCGGTGCCGTGGTCGGGCACAGCGTGGCGCCCTACAAGGTGGTGACCGGCAACCCGGCGCGGGTCGTCGCCGACCGGCCCCGCGACCTCCGCTACTCGGCCGAGCACTGCTGGCCGTTCCACTGACGGCTCGCGGTCAGGCGACGATGCGCGCTGCGACCGACTTGAAGACCGGCGTGCCGGAGGCCGGATCGACGATGCGCGGGACCAGCGCGTTCGCCTCGGGGTAGTACATCGCGAGGTTGCCGGGCGGCAGCTCTGCCAGGCGTACCAGCACCTCGAGCGAGCCCGCGGCCGTCTCCACCCGGACGCGCTGGTCGCGCCGCAGGCCCAGGCGCGCCGCATCCTGCGCGAGCACCACGGCCACGTCGCGCCGCTCGTTGCCCCGGTAGACGTCCTCCTCCTCGTAGACCACGGTGTTGAACTGGCCTTCCGAGCGCAAGGTGGTGAGCCGCAGCTCGCCCGGGCCCGGTGCGAAGGCCGGCACCGGCGTCACGCGAAAGCGTGCCCGGCCGTCGGCCGTGGCGAATTCCGGCGCGTGCTTGGTGCGCCCGGCGACGTGGAACTCGCGCCGGGTGCGGTCGATCTCGCCGATCGCCGAGTAGCCCGGCACGACCTGCGCGATCATCCGGCGGATCGCCCCGTGGTCGACCAGCGTGGCGAAGTCCACCGGGCCGGGCGGCAGCAGCGCCGCGCCCAGGCGCGCCAGGATCTCCACCTCGGAGCGGGCCTCGGCGGCGCTCGATGTCGCACCGCCGTCGGAGAGGCGTACGAAGTTGAACATGCTCTCCTGCGTGGTGCACTGCGGCTCCTCGTCGCGGGCCCGCGCGGGGAGGATCAGGCAGGTGCGCCCGCGGCCGTGGACGTGGCCCTCATTCAGCTTGGTGGTGACGTACACCGTCGTCTCGAGGCGACTCAGCGTTGCCGCGGTCCAGGCGCGATCGGGCGAGGCGGCAAACAGGTTGCCCCCGACGAGCAGCGACGCATCGAGCTGGCCCGCAGCCGCGGCCTCGAGCGAGGCCTGCGTGTGCAGGCCCGGCGTTCGGGGCAGGGCCACGCCCCACAGCTCGGCCAGGCGCTCGGCCACCTCGGCGCGCAGCGCCGGGGCGACCCCCATCGAGCCGATGCCCTGCACGTTGGAGTGCCCGCGGATCGGGAGCAGCCCGGCGCCTGGGCGGCCCACCCAGCCGCGCGCCAGCGCTAGGTTGACGATCGCCTGGACGGCGTCGACGCCGTGCGCGTGCTGCGTGAGGCCCATGGCCCAGGCGAGGATCGCGCGCGGGGCCGCGCACAGAAGATCCACGGCGGCCTCGACCTGCGCCGCGGGCACGCCGCAGCGGCGCAGCAGCTCTTCGGGGTCGTCGGCCAGGAGGTCGTCGCGCAGCTCGGCGAAGCCCGTGGTGTGGTGGTCGACGAACGCTGCGTCGACCGCGCCGCGCTCGATCACCCGGCGCAGCAAGAGGCGCAAGAGCTCGACGTCCGCTCCGACGTGCGGCTGCAGGTAGAGGTCCGAGACCTCCGAGCCGAGCAGCAGGCTGCGCCAGTCCGAGGGCACGCGGAAGCGCACCAGGCCGACCTCGCGCAGCGGGTTCACGACGATCACCTTCCCGCCGCGCCGGCGCAGGTGCACGAGCTGGGTGATCAGGCGCGGGTGGTTCGAGGCGGGGTTGGCGCCGGCCAGCACGACCAGGTCGGCTAGGCCCAGGTCGTCGAGCGTCACCGTGGCCGTGCCGCTGCCGATCGCCTGCCCGAGTGCGACGCTGGATGCCTGGTGGCAGTAGTAGGAGCAGTTGCTCACGTCGTTCGTGCCCCAGAGGCGCGCCAGGCACTGCAGCAGGAAGCCGGCCTCGTTGCTCGCCCGGCCCGAGGCGTAGAAGAAGGTGCGCTGGGGGCCTGCGGCGCGCAGCCCCGCGGCAGCCACTCCGAGCGCTTCCTCCCAGCCGATGCGGCGGAAGTGGCTCTGCCCCGCGCGCCAGAGCAAGGGGAAGCCGAGACGGCCCGCGCCCTCGAGCTCGCGCGGGCTCATGCGCTCGAGCACGTCCAGGTCGTGCGTGCGCAGGAAGCCCTCGTCCAGTGGCGCCTGCAGATCGGCGGCGGCCGCCTGCACCGACTTCTTGCACACCTCGGGAAAGCGTCCCGCCTCGTTGCGCATGCCACCGCGCTGGCCGCCCATGCCGACCGCGCAGGTCTTGCACGCATTGCGCGCTGCCAAGCGGCGGGTGAGCGCGATCAGGCCCCCGGCCTCGCGCGCCTTGCGCAGGGAGTAGGCGACCGCGGCGAGCCCGCCGCCGGAGCGCATGGGTCTGCTCGTCGCCATCGCCGGCCTCGATCCCCCGGGACGCCTGGCCCTCAGGCGAGGCTGGGCTGGAGGCCGATTCGCGCCGGGGCGAGCCGGTCGTCGAGACGTCGGTCGAGGATCTTGCGGACAGTGCCGTTCGGGCTCACGCGGGCAAGCCTATGCGCTCGCCGGATGCGGTTCAATCGGCGACGCGCACGCGACCTCGGCTGGCGCAGGGCAGCCGCTGTGCGATCGACCGGGGCACCTCGCAGGCAGCAGCCTACCGGTCCGACTGCGCGGCCCTCGACGGCGCCCGCACGCGCAAGGGCGCGGCGTCGAGCGCTCGACGCGGGCGTCATCGGCTCGTCGCTGCGGCGGAGCCACGAGCCCGTGCTCATTGGCTTTTTTTGCTGCACAGCCGGGCACCACCCTTGCAATTCGACCCTCTACCCGCAGCGGCGGGCGCCTTCGCAAGGCGCACGCCGGGTCGGGTGCGGTGGCGGTCGATGCGCAAGCTCGCACATCTCACTCTCTGGATTCTGGCGGCGGTGCTGCCGGCCATCGGCTTTTCGGCCGAGCGCGCCGACGCTGCCGCCGCGACGCACACCGCGCAGCTCGGCGGCGGCTATCGCATGACGGTCACCTGCGAGGGAACCAAGGTCACGATGCGCCGCCTGGCTGGCGACGAGTTGTTCGTCAGCTGCAGCGACAGCGTCGAGCGCACGGCGCCAGCCGCCACCGGCATGGCCACCGGCGGCTTGCTGCGCCTCGACCCGGGGCAGTCGGTGCTGCTCTCCTGCCGCGGCGACCGCCTCAAGGCCAAGCGCAAGGGCGGCGCCCGGATGAGCGCCTCCTGCACCGAGACCGCTCCCGCGGCGGTCTGACCCCGACCTCCCGGCGCGCGCCGCCGACACCATGACGAGCCCCTCTCGGCAGCCGCAGGTTCTCCCCGTCCGCGGTTGGTCATCCAGTCCGATCGCGCGCCAGGGGAGCGCGCGGATTCCCGAAAACGCACGGCAGGTCGTCCGCGTCGACGCGGAGCCAAGGCGAGCCCGGCACGTCGTCCTGGACGAACGGGAACACCTCAGCCCGAGCGCCACGGCTGGGTCCGTAGCGAGGCGGTCGAGATGACAGGCGAGGCGCAGCCTTGCAGGCCCGAGGCCCCGAGTCGTACCTCAATGGTACGACGCAGGACCCGCAGGGCCGAAAGGCAAGCCGCAGCCGGCAGATCGGCCGCCGCAGTAGGCCCCAGCCGTGGCGTTCGGGCTCAGGCCCGCGCCTTGCGCTCCTCCGCTGCGAGACGCTCGTTCCACAGGGCCAGGAGCTCCCGAATGCAGCGGATCGTCTGGCCGAAGGACCGGGCGGGCTTGTCGCGGCGCACGTAGTGGTCGATCACCTGCATCGCCGCCTCGAGGTCTTCCCGGTTGCCCTTTTCGGCAACGGCGTTGATCCCCACTGGCGCGAGCCTCTTCAGGAGATCCTTCGTCACGCAGCCGCTCCAGACGATGACCAGTGAATCGGGCTCGGCGCTGCGGATGTGCGTCGCGAGGTCGAGCGCCCGCTCGGTCCCGTCGAACCGGTTGTCGAGCAGGTAGACGTCGTGTCCGAGGATTGGCCGTGCCTCATGGCCGACGGTGACGTCGGCGCCGGGAAACCTTCGCGTTACGATGTCGCGCTGGATGTCGGTGAACTTGGGATCGTCGTCTAGGATGGCCACTCTGAACGGGGCGCTGTTCGACATCGTGCTCGCTCCCGGCCGGGGATGCTCGGCCAAGCAACGAAGGATGTATCGGCCGCGGAATCGGCGTGCTTTAGCGGCCGGCGTCGCCTCGGGCCGAAGTGGCTCTGGGCATCGCCGGGCGGGATGGGCGCCACGGCCCGCGTGCCCCCCCCCGGCATGCCCCGCTCGACCTCGGCTCGCTCGCGGATCACCCGCCGCGTCGGGGCGGCGGCACGGCTGCTGGTATCGCACCGGGATCGCCCGGCGTCGCCGGGGTGCGCTCAGCGCGGGACGAGGGCTGCCCGCAGGTACTCGCGGCGCAGCACGGCGATGTTCTCGATCGAGATCGCCTTGGGGCAGGCCGCCTCGCACTCGCCGTGGTTCGAGCAGTCGCCGAAGCCCTCCTGGTCCATCTGCTCGACCATGGCGAGCACCCGGCTCTTGCGCTCGGGGTGCCCTTGCGGGAGGAGCGCCATCTGGCGCACCTTGGCGCTGACGAACAGCGTCGCCGAGGCGTTCGGGCAGGCGGCGACGCAGGCGCCGCAGCCGATGCACGCCGCCGAGTCCATCGCCGCCTCGGCGACGTCCTTGCCGATTGGCGTCGCGTTCGCCTCGGGGGCGGAGCCGGCGTTCACCGAGACGTAGCCGCCGCGCTGGATGATCCGATCCAGGGCGCTGCGGTCGACGATCAGGTCTTTGACGACCGGGAAGGCGTCGGCGCGGAAGGGCTCGACGGTGATCGTCGTGCCGTCGGGGAACTCGCGCATGCGCAGCGAGCAGGTGGTGATGTTGGCCACCGGCCCGTGCGGGCGACCGCCGATCGACATGCCGCAGCAGCCGCAGATGCCCTCGCGGCAATCGCTGTCGAACGCAACCGGCTCCTGGCCCGCGCCGATCAGCGAGTCGTTGAGCTGGTCGAGCATCTCGAGGAACGACATGTTCGGGTCGATCCCCGAGATCTGGTAGTCGACCAGGCGGCCGTCGGCCTCGGCGTCGCGCTGCCGCCAGATCTTGAGCTTGTACGATCGGTTTCCGCTCTGCGTGGTCATTTGTAGTTCCGCACCGTGAGGTGAACGTTCTCGAAGGTCAGCTTCTCGCGGTGCAGGCGGGGCTTCGAGAGGTCGCCGGTGTACTCCCACGCTGCCACGTGGGCGAAGTGCTCGTCGTCCCGCATGGCCTCGCCCTCGGGCGACTGGTGCTCCTCGCGCAGGTGGCAGCCGCAGCTCTCGTCGCGCGTGAGCGCGTCGGCCGCGATCAGCTCGCCGAGCTCGAAGTAGTCGGCCACGCGGCCGGCGTACTCGAGGCTCTGGTTGAGCTCGCTTCCCGAGCCCTCGACGCGCACGTTCTGCCAGAACTCGGCGCGTAGCTCGCGGATCTTCTCGATCGTCGTGGCGAGTCCCGTGGCGTTGCGTGCCATGCCGCAGTGGTCCCAGAGCAGGCGTCCGAGCTGCCAGTGGAGCTGGCGTGCGGTCTTCTTGCCCTTGATCGAGAGGAGCTTGGTGATGCCGGCCTCGGCCTGCGCCTCGACCTCGGCGAAGGCCGGGTGATCCGTCCCGATCTTCCCCGGAGCGTTGCCCACCAGGTAGTTGCCCAGCGTGTAGGGCAGGACGAAGTAGCCGTCGCACAGGCCCTGCATGAGCGCCGAGGCGCCCAGCCGGTTGGCGCCGTGGTCGGAGAAGTTCGCCTCGCCGATCACGTGCAGGCCGGGGATCGTACTCATCAGGTTGTAGTCCACCCACAGGCCGCCCATCGTGTAGTGCGGCGCCGGGTAGATGCGCATCGGAACCCGGTAGGGGTTCTCGGCGGTGATCTCGTGGTACATGTCGAACAGGTTGCCGTAGCGCTCGCGCACCACGTCCTCGCCGAGCCGCGAGATCGCCTCGGCGAAGTCGAGGTAGACGGCGAGCCTGGTCGCGCCGACGCCGAGGCCCTGGTCGCACATGTACTTGGCGGCGCGCGAAGCGACGTCGCGCGGCACGAGGTTGCCGAAGGCCGGGTAGATGCGCTCGAGGTAGTAGTCGCGCTCGCTCTCCGGGATCTGGTCGGGCGAGCGAGCGTCGCCCTTCTTCTTCGGCACCCAGATGCGGCCGTCGTTGCGCAGGCTCTCGCTCATCAGGGTGAGCTTGGACTGCCCCTCGCCCTGCACTGGGATGCAGGTCGGGTGGATCTGCATGAAGCAGGGGTTGGCGAAGAAGGCGCCGCGCTTGTAGCAGCGCCAGATCGCCGTCGCATTCGAGTTCACCGCGTTGGTCGACAGGAAGTAGGCCGTCGAGTAGCCACCGGTCGCCACGACCACCGCGTCGGCGGCGTAGCGCTCGAGCTTGCCGGTGACCAGATTTCGGCAGACGATGCCGCGCGCGTGGCCGTCGACCAGCACCAGGTCGAGCATCTCGCGGCGCGGAAACATCTTCACCCGGCCGATCTCGACCTGGCGCATCAGCGAGCCGTAGGCGCCGAGCAGGAGCTGCTGCCCGGTCTGGCCTCGCGCGTAGAAGGTGCGCGACACCTGCGCGCCGCCGAAGGAGCGGTTGGCGAGCAGGCCGCCGTACTCGCGCGCGAACGGCACGCCCTGGGCCACGCACTGATCGATGATGTTCGCCGAGAGCTGTGCCAGGCGGTAGACGTTCGACTCGCGGGCGCGGAAGTCGCCGCCCTTGACCGTGTCGTAGAACAGCCGCCAGGCGCTGTCGCCGTCGTTGGGATAGTTCTTGGCGGCATTGATGCCGCCCTGCGCGGCCACCGAGTGCGCGCGGCGCGGGCTGTCCTGGATGCAGAAATTGAGGACGTTGTATCCGAGCTCGCCGAGCGAGGCGGCGGCCGAGCCGCCGGCCAGGCCCGTTCCGACGACGATCACCGTGTGCTTGCGCTTGTTGGCCGGGTTGACCAGCTTCAGGTCGAACTTGTGCCGGTCCCAGCGCGTCTGGATCGGGCCGCCCGGGGCCTTCGCGTCCAGGGTTCCGTCGACGGTCTCGAAGCTCATGGCTGCACCAGCGCGAGGCCGGCCGCGGCGGGCACCGGCGCGAAGAGGTACACGTAGATCGGCAGCACGAGGAACGTCGCCGCGACGACCAGCGCGAAGCCCAGGGCGACCGAGAAGGCGAGCGACCGCAGCCTCGGGTTGAGCACGCCGAGCGACTGGAAGGCGCTCCAGAAGCCGTGCCGCAGGTGCAGGCCGAGCAGCGCCATCACCGCCACGTAGACCGCCACCCACAGCGGCTTCTTGAAGGTCTCGACGACGATGCGGTGCAAGTCCCACACCCGCTCGCCGTGCAGGTCGGCCACGTAGCCCTGCGCCACGCCGGGGCCGAAGCGGAACTGCCAGAGGTGAACCACCAAGAAGGCGAGCAGCACGAGCCCGGTGACGATCATGCTGCGCGAGGCGAGCGTCTGTCGGCTCGGCCCGCCCTTGCTCGCCACCTCGGCGTTGGTCCGCGTGCGAGCCCGCCGCCCGGCGCGCCACACGGCGATCGCCGAGGCCGCGTGTGCGAGGAACAGCGCGCCCAGAGCCAGCTCGATGACGATGAGCATCGCGCCCAGCTGGTGCGTCAGGTGTGCGTAGCCGTTCAGCGCATCCTTGCCGGCGAAGATCGTGAGGTTGCCGGCGAGGTGCGCCACGATGAACAGCAGCAGCAGCACGCCGGTCAGCCCGTTGAGCAGCTTCTTGCCGATCGACGACGAGAGACGAAATCGCGGTGTGCTCATAAGGCGGATTTCCTCGTACCGATTGCGCGGATCATTGCAAATGATGCGCAGCCGCGGCTCGCCGCCGCGGTCGCGCATCGCCGCCCGGCGGGCGATGTCGCGCGGCTTTTCGTGCGCATTAGTCTGGCTGCAGGCGCGGGGTGGTCCGGCGAGCGGCGAGGTGCCGAGGCTAGGGCTCTCGCCGTCAGTCGCGCAGGTCGCCCGCCACGCGCCAGTGGACGAGGTCTCGCGAGCGGGCGAGCCCGATCTTGCCGTGGCCACGGAGCTCGAAGCTCGTGCCGTCGGCCGCGCCGGCGTAAGAGAGGTAGAAGAAGCCGTCGTGCCCTCGCCAGTCGTGCACGGCACCGCTGTTCGCGTGCATGATCGGGTTCCACGCCTCGAACGGAACCCGGAGGTGCGTCTTGCGAGTCCAGGTCGTCCAGGTCCCGAGGTCTGTGGTTACGCCTGCGAGCGTGCACATGAAGGGCTCGTGCGAGCAGGTGTACGCGACGAACTCCGGATGGTCGGTGCAACGGAAGGGCTCGGGGTCGCGACCCGTGCCGACGATGCGCAGCGTCCCGTCGATCACGACGAAGTGGAGCGCCTCGGCGAATCCGAGCAGGGGGTGGTCGCTGCCGGCGAAGGCGCGTTGAGGCGGCTGCCACGTGCCGTCGATGCTACCCGTGACGCTGCGGGTGACCTATGGCAGTTGCTGGACTCGGTCCTTGAAGGCGAGGAACGCGTAGCCGCCGTGCTCGGTGAGCGCGCCATCGATGATGGAGTTCGGCCAGAGGTCCGGGGTGATCGATTCCAGCGGCGTCCAAGTGAGCATGTCCGGCGAGGTGCGTGCGAAGATCTCGAACACGTTGTCGCCGACGTTGCCGTTGGTCGTCTGGTAGAAGACGCCGCCGATCGCGGTGAGGTCGCCGAAGTAGCGGCCGCCGGGCACGTCGATCGACTCGAAGGCGAGGAAATCCCGGGTGCGGCGCAGCGTATTCGGCGCAAACACGTAGAACCAGCCGTCGTGGTCGATCATCGCCTGGTTCTTCATCAACCGGTCGGGGTCCTGGAGCACGGGGTTCGACAGCGCGCTCCAGTCGATGAAGTGGGTCGTCGGACGATCGGCGCTGCCGCCGCGGCGGCCGTTGGTCATGAGGATGGCTTCGCGCTGGATCACACAGGCGAGGCAGCTCGGGAGCAAGGCCGCGTCGCTGCTGCAGGCGTCGAGCACGGCCGCAGCCGGGGCCGGGCAGGTGCGCGTGATCGCCTCGGTGAATCGTGCGCCGGCGCCCGCGAGGCGGGCCGCCGTCGTCGGGTCGCTCGGAGCGACGATCGCGCCGCGCGCGATGGACCCGAGGCAGGTGTCGGCGCGATGGATGCCAGCCGTGCGGCCAGGG